>CAMJHM010000026.1 GCA_946405515.1 uncultured Fibrobacter sp.
GGCCATCGGCGAGAATCACTTCGCCCGGAGCTTCTTCGGTACCGGCAAAGAGCGAGCCCACCATCACGGCATGACCGCCAGCGGCCAAAGCCTTCACAATGTCGCCAGAGAACTTGAGGCCACCGTCGGCGATAATCTTCACGCCGACCTTGCGGGCCATCTTGCCGCATTCCACGACAGCGGAGAACTGCGGGTAACCCACACCGGCCACGATACGAGTCGTGCAGATGGAACCCGGACCGATACCCACCTTGACGATGTTGGCACCGCACTTGGCGAGTTCTTCGACAGCTTCCGGCGTGCAAACGTTACCGGCGCAAATCGTGAGCTTCGGATATTTCTTGCGAACGGTCTTCACCATGTTACGCACACCGATGTGGTGGCCGTGAGCCGTATCGATAATCAACAGGTCGACGCCGGCGTCTACGAGGGCAGCCACGCGTTCGAGTGTATTGGCAGAGGTACTGACAGCGGCACCCACAAGCAGCTGGCCGTTCTTATCGAGGCTAGCATTCGGGTTGTTTTCGCGCTTCAGAATGTCCGTCATCGTAATGAGGCCCTTCAAGGCACCGGAAGCGTCCACGAGCGGGAGCTTTTCGATACGCTTTTCGGCGAGGATTTCCTTCGCCTTGGCAAGGCTCACCTTCGGGCTTGCCGTCACCGGATTCTTCGTCATCACGGTGCTGATCTTCACGTTCATGTCGCTCACCGTACGGAGGTCGCGGCTCGTGAGCATACCGACGAGCTTGCCCTTGGAAAGAATCGGGAAACCGCTCACCTTGTTGCGGGCGCGGAGTTCAAAAGCTGCAGAGACCGGCTGGTCTGCATCGAGCGTCACCGGGTTGGTGACGATACCGGACTGCCACCGCTTGACCTTGCGAACTTCTTCGGCCTGGTCTTCGACGCTCATGTTCTTGTGGATGATGCCGATACCGCCCTGCAAAGCGAGGGAAATGGCCAAAGGAGCCGTTGTCACGGTATCCATGGCGGCACTGATAATAGGAATATTGAGTTTGATATTCGGGGCGAGCTGGGTGCTCACATCGGTCTGGGCCGGCAAGACAGAAGATTCAGCGGGAACTAGGAGGACGTCGTCAAACGTCAAAGCTTCTGGCAAAAGTTTCATAATGTACCTCTTTTGCGTATAGAATATAGAAAATTTAGACGAGAGACGAGGACGGAAAAGCGAAAGATTTTTATCAAAAAGAGGAAAAATGGCCTGGAAGAGGAGTCACTCCTTCACGCAGCGGATATAGGCGGGACTATTTTTACTGAACTCCACCGTACTAGACGTGAATCTTTGAGCCTGTACTGGATCCATCGCATAAAAACCTACAGAACCAACATAGGTAAGGCTGTCATTTACCTCTGTTGAAGACCAATAAAACCAACTCGTATGGAAGGGATTAAATTTCATCATTCTTGCATTGTCTTGCCACCCGCCCAATTGCCGGAACAGACTGTCCCATTCCGCCTTAGTAGGCAGCCGCCACCCATCGGGGCATTGGTCCATCTCGGCCCACGTGAACGTGGTGTCGTGCAAGTTGTCAATCATCCAGTAAAGTCGCGACACCCTGATGTAAGCATAGCTTTTCCCGTCACGGGCATCTACGAACGAATCAGTAAAGATATTCCAGGTTTTAGACTTGCAAGTATAACCGAATTTGTCTGTTTCCCGGAATTCTCCGTTCAATTCACTTGTACATAGCCCGATTTCCTTTTCAATATCCAATGTTTGTCGCCATTTTCCAGATTCGCACACATAAGGAATACTATCCGGATTCTCGGACGAAATAAAAAAGTCCGTCTTGGAACATTCAATTCCATAAGTATCGCTTTCCTTCTTTGTTGCCTCCATCCACCGCGTGGTAGAGTTGCAATAATACATATAACCTATATAGCCTTCTTCTTGAGCATTGGGATAACGGCAATCAGGACTCTTACACTTGTAGACTTCATTGTACCAAGTTTTCTTGAGTTCGTTCAAATTTTCCTGGTTGCAAGTGCCGAGTCCAAATTCTTTCTCCCAAAAAACAATGAATACGGCATCTATATCCGATACAACACTGGGACTGACAAAAGCAGAACTCGTGGAATCGAATTTTTTTCTCCATGATTCAATATCGTAACCAACTTTACTACTTGGATAAATCACATCACCGGACATAGTGGAAAGATTGTTGGTAAAAGCGGATTTTGCAATGCGGTACATTGCGGAGTCGTTGTTCCACTTGCCATCCAGCGCAAAATCTTCCAAAAGGCTTTCGAAAGGAGGATCCGAAAGACTACCTGAAACCCAACTCAGCAGGATTGACCCAGCCATCAAGAAGATATCGTCTATTGTATTGCCGAAAAAACTCCACGTTTCAGGAGGACGCGCCTCCCGTTCATTTCCGCTTTCATCCAAGAATTTAACATGGAACAACTCCAATATCTCTTGCCGAGATCGCCTCTTGGCCTCGTCAAAAGAAAGATGCTGGTTGCGGACCAGTTCCCGCACGCGTTCAGTTTCCAGATGCGTAAAGAGGTTCACGTTGATTGTATCTTGCAAACCGATATCCACAATCGCATTCATGATAATATCGTTCGTCGCAAGTACGGCTCTGATACTCGAATATTTATCCATCGTCGTTTCCCCGGCAACCGAAATCTGCACGATTTTCGATTCGACAGAATCCACCTGGACCGAATATTCGCCAAAGTCGCCCTCGAACTTGCCCATATAAGCCTTCCCTACGCGGTCTAGAGTCGACTCATCCAGGAAAACCACCCTGACTTCAGCCTGATCCACTGGAGTTCCCTTCTGCGCAAAGCCATGAATTGTCTTGGACTTGCCGATTCCCCCATAGCTACTGCTAGAAACTTTGCTGCTGCTAGAAACACTGCTACTGGAAACCTCGCTACTGGACGATGCCGTACAATCGTCGTCACATTCGTCAGGAGTCGCGCTGCTCACGGACTCCACATCGTCGGATTCAAGAGTGATGATTTTCCCATCATCATCGCCACCGCAACCAGATAAGAAGGCAAAAGAAAGGAGTACGAAAAACAGGATCCAACGCTTCATAAAAATCACTCCCTCACGCAGCGGACACGGGCAAATTCGTCCTTTCCAACACTGTTCAAGCCATATTCAATTCTCACTCTGCTAATAGACCAGATCACGTCGGCAAGTGTAGGCCAGGGAACAAGGGATGCGCGAACTGCATGGCCTTCATCTTGCTCCGTCGAACTCCACCATGGGCCGGAATCTTCGGCAAAATTCATCGGCAAAGCATTTTCGAGGAACGTGTAAAACTGTTCAAAAAGCCGTTCCCATTCCGCCGAAGTCGGGAGTCGCCAACCTTCGGGACATTGGTCAGCCTCGTCCCACGTAAACACGGTATCGCGTAAATCACCGAGCAACCAAAAAAGACCGGCCGCCTTACGGAATGCGTAACGAGCCCCGTCGCGAACGTCTTCAAGCGTATCGGTAATGGCAATCCATTCTTTTCTTTCGCATATATAACCATACTTTTCCGATTCCTGAAAAGAACGTTCCATTTCTTCGTCACACACGCCGACCTTTTCCTCGATATCCAAAGCTTCTCGCCACGAGCGGAACTTGCACAAGTACGAAATACTGTCCGGATTATCAGCCGTTACAAACAAATCGTTTATCTCGCATTTTATTCCATAAGTATTTCTGTCCTTTCTCCTTGCCGGCATCCACCGGATACGGGGACCCACGTAGCCATCGAACACATCTATCCTCACGCCTTCTCCCGACATCATAATACCGCTAAAACCACAAGTAAAATAATCGCCATACTGTGTTTTCTTTACTTCGTCGTAGTTAAGCGAACAATCGCCAAGATCAAGTTCGCGTTCCCAGAAAACGTTAAATATGGAATTGATTTTCTTTTCAACAACACCGGAAAGATAAATTTCCGTAGAGTCGCGCTTTTTCCTCCACGGATCGATATCGGAACCAGCCATAGAACGGTCGATGACGCCGCCGTTTACCATCGTATCGAGTTCATTATAGAAACACGATTTTGCCATTTGGTATACCGCGGAATCGTTTAGGCATTTACCTTCCTTCGCAAAATCTTCCAGGAGTTTTTTAAAAACAGGGCCCGCAAGGCCTTCCGGAATCCACCCCAAAAGGTAAGACCCCGCCATCAAAAAAATGTCATCGGCCTCATTCGTATAAAAGCCCCATGTTTCAGGGGGAGTACCATCACTCGGCTTGCCACCCTTCGTCGTAAACGAAATATGAAACATATCGGCAATTTCTTTCCTGGACCGAACCTTGGCCTCGTCAAAAGAGAGATGCTGGTTGCGAACCAGTTCCCGTACGCGTCCAGTTTCCAGATGCGTAAACAAGTTCAAATTAATCGAATCCACAGCTCCGATATCTGCAATTGCATTCAAATCGATATCGTTCGCAACGGCAATCACAGAAATTTTCGACGAACTTTTCCCAGAAACCGTAACTTGCACGTACCTTGATTCAACGGAATCAATCTGAACAGAATATTCGCCATAGTCCCCTTCAATCTTGCCATAATAAGCCTTCCCCATCGAATCCAGGGTAGACTCGTCCAGGAAAATCACCTTGACTTGGGCCTGATCCACCAGCGGTCCCTTCTGCGCAAAGCCATGAATCGTCTTGGATTTGCCAATACCCCCATAGCTGCTACTAGAAACCTCGCTGCTACTGGGAAAGCTACTGCAGGAATCATCGCTGCTGATGGACGCATCGCTACTGGACAAAGAGCTACTAGATAAGTCCCCATCTGCGGAGAAATCAACAGGTTCATCAACATGGCTACTATCGCACCCAAAAAAAGCGGCAAGAAGCGAAAGGATGCTGATGAGATAAAGCCGTTTCATATACCCCCACGGTCAACCCATATAAAGTATATAAAACGGCACGTCGATGCAATACGGGCCAGACTTTTTTAGGAAAAAAACACTCGCCGCGTATCATATTCCGCGGGGTATGTGGCTACTTCCCGTTGTAGCGTTCCATGCACTTTTCGATGCCGAGCTTGAAGTAGCATTCCACAAGCGCGGGCACTTTTGCAATGGCCTCTTCGAATATGGGGCGGTCTTCGGGCGAGAACTTCGCCAGCACCCAGTTGCTGAGGTCGAATTTCGGGGGACACTTTCCCACACCAAAACGGATGCGCGGGAACTTGCCGCCCACGTGTTCGATGATGTTCCGAAGCCCGTTCTGTCCGCCGTGGCTGCCGTCCTTGCGGCAACGGATGCGGCCTACATCCAAATTAACGTCGTCGCTGAAGACAAGCAAGTGGTCGGTCTTCACCTTGTACCACGTCATCAGGGCCTGTACGGCCTCGCCCGAGAGGTTCATGTAAGTCTGCGGTTTTGCAAGCAGGCATTCCTCACCCGCGATGTTCACCTTCATAGTGAGCGCCTTGTGTTCGCTTTTCCAGTCCTTGTTCGGGTCGGCGAGTTTTTCGACAGCCATGAAGCCCGCGTTGTGGTGGGTGTTGGAATATTGCGTACCAGGATTTCCGAGACCGACGATGATGTACATTAGTGAGTAGTGGTTGGTGGTTAGTGGTTAGTGCTAATATAGAAAAAGGAGCTAGGATCTAGAGGCTAGGTTCTAGGGAAAAATATCACGGCTTCGCCGTCTTATATCGGCGCACGATGTGCGTGATTCTTTTCACTAGCCTCTATTCTCTAGTCACTCGAAGACTCATTGCTCACTGCTCGTGCCTCGAGCCTGGAGCCTCGCGCCTCATCGCAAAAAAAAGAACCTGCCTGCGCTGGGCAGACAGGTCCAATTTCGCTTGCTTAAAGCAATTACTTGGCTTCGGCGGCCGGAGCAGCGGCTGCAGCAGGAGCGGCAGCGGCGTCAGCAGCATCGTCCTTCTTCTTGGACTTGGACGTAATCGTGAAGATCACGGTACGCGGACCAGAAGCGAGTTCCACGCCTTCCGGGAGCTTGAAGTCCTTGGCGTAGAAGGTGACGTTGGTGCCGAAATCGGAGATATCCATGTCGAGGATGGTCGGAATGCAAGCCGGCTTGGCAGCGAGCATCAGGTAGCGGGTTTCCTGAGAGAAAAGACCGCCCTGAGCCTTCACACCAATCGGAAGACCGGACAGCTTGACCGGAACGCGAACCTTGACCATGGAATCCTCAGCAATCTTGAGGAAGTCGATGTGGATGATCTTCTGAGAGATGGCATCCTTCTGGTAGTTGTAGATGACGGCCGGGTTACCAGCCTTGCCATCGATTTCGAGGTCAAGAAGCGTGTAACGCTTGCCCGGAGCGAGAACCTTGCGCAAGTCGATATCGCTTACGGTGATGTTCAGCGCTTCCATACCCTTACCATAATAGACGGCCGGAATCTGACCAGCCTTGCGCAAACGGGCGTTATCGCGGTTTGCAACTAGCACTCTCGAGGTAGCTTTGAGCGTTGTGAGTTCCATTTTATTTATCTCCATTTGGATTAAGAAAAAATTTCATTGGGGTAGCTGGATTCGAACCAACGAATAACGGAATCAAAATCCGTTGTCTTACCACTTGACGATACCCCAATGGTGCGGGCAAATATAACAAAATTTGGGATTTTTTAAAGGGAATCTGGGTTATTTATGCCAGAATTTGGTGAGGGCGAGGTAGCGGGTGTCGGGTTTGAGGGCAGCGGCGGCGGCTTCGGCCGTTGCCTTGTCCGTAAAAATTCCAAATACGGACGCGCCGGACCCGCTCATGAGGGCGACCCGCGCCCCGAGGTCGAGGATTTTGTCCTTCATCGCAGCAACAAGCGGGTGCTTCGGGAACACCGAGACCTCGAATGCGTTGAAGAAAGAACCCGAGTCAAGCAAATGGCAACCGAAGGCCTTTTCTGCATCGGTCCCGCCAGCCCAAGCGGACTTGTACGCCTCCCAGCGGTCCGGACCGGACTTGGGAACGCCCGCATAGGCATCCTTGGTCGGGACTGCATCGTGCGGGGTCGCAATCAGCAGGACCTCCCCTGCCGGAAGGTCAAGCGGAGGAATAAAGCTCAAACGTTCGCCGATGCCCTCGGCGAAAGCCGAGCCGCCTCTGACGAGGAAGGGCACGTCGGCTCCGAGTTTCGCCCCGATTTCTTCCAAAACCGTGGCCTCGAAATTCAAGTTCCAGAGGCGGTTCAGCAACCGGAGGGTTGCTGCGGCATCGGCACTTCCCCCGCCCAAACCGGCACCGAGAGGCATGACCTTCTCCAAGAACAAATCGGCACCCAGCTTCGCCACGCGGGACTTTTCACTTTCCGCAACACCGGAACCAGACGCAGCCACCTCGGCATAGTCTTTCAAGGCGAGCGCCGCCCTGTACACGAGGTCGGATTCCTTGGGGTAGTCCTGCGGCACGCTGTACTCAAGCGTCACCACTCCATCGTCCCGGAGCTCTGCCGAAACCGTATCGCCAACATCCACCGTCTGGAAAAGCGTACCCAAGTCGTGATAGCCGTCCTCGCGCTTGCGAATGACATCAAGGAAAAGATTGATTTTCGAAGGAGCGTATTCTTTCATAGGAGTAGGAAGTAGACAGTGGTTAGTGGTTGGTGGTTGGTGGTTAGGGGACTCGTGCCTCGGACCTCGAGCCTACCTGAAAGCACCTGAGCGTTCGAGTTGCATGAGTTGGTCCATGTCAATGAGCATGGCGCGGGGTTTGGAGTTGCCCGTACTGCGAGCGCACAGCCCCATGCCGTAAAGTTGGTCCACAATCTTGCCCGCGCGGCTGTAGCCCACACTAAAGTGGCGCTGCACCGCCGAGGTCGAAAGGCCGTTGCCGCATTCAATAGCCCACTTGGCGACTTCGAAAAGCAGTTTGTCCTTCTTCTCGTTCATAGCGGCATTGCCGTCTTCTTCGTCTCCGGCACCTTCTTCCACCACATCAAAACTCTCGAGCTGCGGATAGCAGACGTTCTGGTTGCTGCAGGCATCGGCAAGCTTTTCGGCTTCCTCGTCGCTAAGGAAGGCTCCGTGCAAGCGAATTGGGTCCGGTGCGTTCACGGCCTTGTACAACATATCGCCACGGCCCAGCAACTTTTCGGCACCAGCGTGATCCATCACCGTGCGTGCGTCCACCTGCGAAGCCACCTTAAAGCTGATACGCGTCGGCAAGTTCGCCTTGATGTTACCGGTAATCACCTTCACCGACGGGCGCTGCGTCGCAAGCACCAGATGAATCCCCACGGCACGGGCCTTTGCGGCAAGGCGGCTCACGTTCTTCTCGATTTCCTTGCCCGCGACCATCATCAAATCGGCCATTTCGTCGATAATCACGACGATGAACGCCATGCGGTGGCTGCGGTCCTCTTCGGGAACATCGTCCGGCAGTTCGCCGGCATCGAATTTTTCATTGAAACCATTGAGGTTACGCACCTTCGCCTTCGCAAGCACCTCGGTACGGCGGTCCATCTCGTAGCAGAGCCACTGCAACGCCTGGATAGCGACTTCCGGCTTGGTAATCACGGGAGCCAACAGGTGCGGGATGTTCTCGTACATCTTGAGTTCCACCGCCTTCGGGTCCACAAGAATCATGCGGAGTTCGTCGGGAGTCTTGCTGAGCAACATGCTCGCCATGAGTGCGTTGATGCAGACAGACTTACCGGAACCTGTCTGGCCAGCAATCATCAAGTGCGGAGCCTTCGCCAAATCCATCGCGAACGGCTCGCCCGAAATATCCTTGCCGAGCGCCATCACAATCTTGTCGGGACTCGGCTTGAACGCGGCACTTTCGAAGATGTCGCGCCCGAAAATCGTCTGCGTCTTGCGGTTCGGAATTTCGATACCCACAGCGCCCTTGCCCGGAATCGGCGTCAAAATGCGGATGGATGTCGCCTTCAAGGCCATCGCGAGGTCGTCTTGCAGCGAACTGAACTGGTTCACCTTCACGCCCGGGCCCGGTTCCACCTCGAAGCGCGTAATCACGGGGCCAGTCTCGCAACCGACCACCTTGCCCTTTACCTTGAAGTTCTCGAGTTTTTCCTCGAGCATGCGGCCAATCTCGTTCAATTCCTCTTCGGTATAGTCGGCAGGCTGCGGGTCGTGCGTATCCAGAATCTCGTCGACCGTAGGAATCTTGTATTCGTCGTAATGTTGTGTCGGGTCGGGTTGTGGGATTCCTGTCGACTCGGCCGTTCCTATCCTGTTCGGCGGCACATAAGTCGGGTCGCGGCCCACTTCGTCGGCACTCACGACCTCCGGGTAGAACGTCTCGTCATCGTCGGTGGCGGGTTCATCAAAGCGGGTTCCATCGCTGCCCATCAAATCTTCGCCAAGCAACGTCGGAGCGACGGTCGGGTCGTTCTCGAAATCGGGTTTGCCCGCGACAACCGTCTGTGCTTCGGTCACATGCGGCGGCATCGGCGGCACCTCCACAGTTTCCACCTCGCGAGTATTCGAGCCACCGCGCACGGCCCCCTTCACCACCAAGCGGCTCGGGTGAGCCTTCTCCCAGTTTATCAGGTCGCGGGCGCGGCGAAGCGCGGCAATCCGGTCCTTGATTTCCATAATTTCAAGCGCGTTCATGCGCCCTTCGTTGCGGCGAAGTTCTTCCTCGAGGCGGGCGATTTCCGGATCTTCGCCATCGGCAACCGCAGGGGGTTCTGCGACCGGCGGCGTATTCAGTGTATTCTCGTCCGGCGGCAACGGGCGTGCATCTTGGACCGGAGCGTTTTCAGCAGGAGCCGTAAAGTCCGCCTCGCCTTCGAGCCAGTTGTTGCGCCCGCTGAAAGGCTTCACCTTGTTCTTGCGCAAAATCTTGTAATCGTTAATGTTCCCGAGAAGCGTCTCGTCGCTCATCATGGAAACACCGCGACGGTTCACCACCGTATCTTCGTCGTCGGAGGATTCCCCATCGTTATCCACTTCTGCCGCAGGAGCATTCGTCCGCCGCCCAAAGAGCGACAGGAACCAGCGCATTGTCTGGGCTAAAAAGCGGAAATGCCTAGGACGCAGGCCAAACGAAAGCACCAAAATGAGAGCAAGGCATGTGAGCAACACGATTAACGGAGCAAGGATAGACGCCGGACCAAAAAACGGCAACAGCACATACTGGCTAAAGAAATGCCCGACAGCACCCCCGCCCATCGACAGCGCTTCGCTAGACGGCAGCGATTCGCCATAAGACTTGAGAGCAAGCAAAAAACTCAGATCGAGCGTGAGCAAGGAGCACCCGATGGCAAAGCGGAGGAGTTTTTCGCGCAATGATGGCAATGCGATACAGATGCCCCAGAACATAAGCGAGAAAGAAAGGAATATTGCCCCGACGCGGCCAAAAACGTAGGTGGACAAACTCGGAAGGAGATCGCCAAGATAAGGCCCGAGCCAATTTTCATGGCCTGCGGTACATGCGGAGGTAATGCTCCCCAGGAGAATCAGGGCCCCGACGGCCGCAATAAGCCAACCGACAACCACCCAGAAGAACGGAGAATCTTGAACATTCTCCGCTACGGCACCGGACTTGGACTTGGTTGATTTCTTGGAGCTATTTTTCTTTTGGGTCGCCAATCTGGCCTCCTTATCGTCTACGGCATAATATAATTATTAATCCATGTCACGTTGTGACAACTCCGGGCTTTTTTTTATAAATTGAAACTAGTCGAAGAATAGGGGAAACATGCGAACGAAGCTATCTAAAGGATCCAAGAAACTCATTGCGGGATTAATTGGTGCCACAGTCACCACTATCGCCATTTTCCTATTCGCCAGTTCGCAGAACGATCTTTTCAACATCACGCACAGCGGCGCCGACACTATAGAGAACAACTTCTACGACCTCTTTTTCAAGGCAGTAACCCGCGTCGACGAAGAAGAAAACTACTCCAACGACAAAGTCTCCGTATCCAAGGGGTACGACCCCAACATCCTCATTGTCGACATCGACGAGCCCTCGCTCGCCAAGCTCGGCAACTACAACGAATGGGACCGTTCCATCCACGCGAACGTGGTGCGCAACCTCACCGCAGGGGGCGCTGCCGCCATAGGTTTCGATATTCTCTTCAAGAATGCAGATTTCGGCCAGCAAAAAGCGAACCAGATGCTGGAAGTTCTCAAGAGGCTGTACCCGGAAAACATGTGGGATTCCCTCTATTCGGCCATCAAGGAAAGTTTCAACTACGATTCACTACTTGTCAAAGCGGTCAAAGAAAGCGGGAACGCCATATCGTGCCTGATGTTTGATGAAAGCAAGTCGTACAAGCACGAGACCCAGTGGAGGCCGCTCAGCACGACCGAACGCGCCGATGCGCTGGGCTACAGCTCCACATTCCGCCTCGACCAGGCCGACTCGGCCAACAACATCGAACCCAAAGACCTCCTCGACAACATCTTCCCCGAACTGGCCCAGGCTTCTGCACAAATCGGCTCCGTCAACGCCTACCCCGATGAAGACGGCGTGGTGCGCCGCGTATCACTGCTCTACAGGTTCCCCAACCCGGAACTCTACCCCGATGTCACGCCGCATATCTATTCGACAATGTCGCTCATGACTGTCTTGCACTTGTTCCACCAAAAGCCCGAAAACGTGGTCATCGAGTTGGGCAAGTACATCGACCTCGGCAAGCCTTTCGGCATATACAGAGACTCCCGTGGGGGCTACCACACGACATATCCGGGATTCAGCTACCCGATGTTCCTCTCGCTCTACAACAAGCTCAAGTTCGCAAGCAATATCGAAGCAGACCAGGAACAATTCATCGATATTTCTTCCAAAATAATTGTCACAAAGACCGAAGAAGGCGATTTCTCGTTTGAAATTTTCGAGGGGCAGCTCCTTACGCCTCGGCTTTCCAAGACACTCATGAAGCTCACGCTCGAGACGCTAGAACACCTGAAACCAGAAGAAGAACTTGACCTGGGCGGGGACATCACGCTCAAGCACGACGAAGACGGCGACGGGAGATTCCTCCTGCACGACAACCAAGAAGACGAAGAAGCAGTCATTTCCCCGTATATCCTGAGCACAATCCAGTTCTTCCGCGATTCCATTGCACGCATGCCAGTAAACCACCCGGTCCACCTTTCCATGGACCTGGATATCCGCTACGACAAGGCCACCAACAAGTGGTATTCGAACAACATCATCCTCTCGGACAACGTCATCCGCGACATCCAAGCCACACCCGACTCCGTCATCAACAGGCTCAAGGCCGGCGAAGAACTGCGTTTTGGCAACGTGAAGCGCGTCCCCATCGACCGGTCCGGCAAATTCCTCGTCAACTACCAAGGCCGCTACAACACCGCCGACATCAACCGCGCCTTCCAGCACCTCTCCTACTACGACGTGACCAAGAACCGCCTCGATCCGGCATTCTACCAAGGGAAGATATTCATCCTCGGGTCTGCGGCCCCGGCTCTATTCGACTTTGTGCCCGGCCCCCACGAAGAAAACAACCCCGCCGTGCTCATCCACGCCACCATCATCAAGAACATCCTCAACGACAGCTACATGGTGGTGCTGGCCGAACGCTATCAAAAAGCCATCATCGTCCTACTCGCCATCATCTGCATGCTCCTCGGGCTCTACCTCAAGAGTTACTGGTCTATCGGCATTTCCGTCCTCATCGCCATCATCTACACTCTTGTGGCGTACAGGTATTTTGAGGCGGGCACCTATATCGGAGTGGCTAGGCAGCTCATCGCCATCTTAGCGACAAACGTCATTGCGCTGATTGTGCAGTTCTACTACGAATCCCGCGAAAAGAGGTTCCTCGACAACGCGTTCAAGCAGTACATCTCCCCCGAACTGATCGATGAAATGGTGAACAACGAAATTATGCCGACCCTCGGCGGCGAAAAGTCGAACATTACCGCCTACTTCACCGATATCGGCAGTTTCTCCACGTTCTCCGAAAAAATCGGCGACCCGAGCCGACTCGTGGACCTGCTGAACGAATACCTGACCGCAATGACCGACACGCTCATCCACAACAAAGGAACGCTCGACAAGTACGAAGGCGACGCCATCATCGCCTTCTTCGGGGCGCCCATGCCGCTCGAAAACCACGCCCAGAGCGCCTGTGAAACGGCAGTGGATATGCAACAGAAACTGGGAGAACTGCGCCAGAAGTGGAAAAACGAGGGCGACAAGTGGCCCACAGCCGTCCACGAAATGCACATGCGCATCGGTATCAACTCGGGTGACATCGTCACGGGCAACATGGGCTCTACCATGCGCAAGAACTACACCATGATGGGCGACGCCGTGAACCTCGCTGCGCGCCTGGAAAGTGCAGCCAAGCAGTACGGCGCCTACATACAGATTAGCGAAGACACGCAGGCGCTGCTCAAACCGGGATTCTTCATTTACCGCTCGCTCGACACCATCCGCGTCATAGGCAAGAGCCAGCCCGTCAAGACATTCGAACTGCTCGGCAAAATCGGGGACAAGGACGAACCCGTGCTGACAAAACTCGTCGAAATATGGGAAAAGGCCCGAGAACTCTACCTCAACATGCAATGGGACGAGGCCATCAAGATGTTCACGCTCTGCCTCGATTTCGAGCCACACCACCCCGACCGCGACCCCGGCAGCAAAACCACCCCGTCGCACGTCTATATCCAGCGCTGCGAGCAATACAAAGTCACCCCGCCCGTCGCCGAAGGCGAAGTCTGGGACGGCGTGTTCACTGCGACCGAGAAATAGCGAAAGCTACGTCAACTAGGGGAAAAGTGTCTGCATGCACTGGTTGAATTCGTCATCGTTGTCGTACTCGTAGCTATACGCATAGATGATTTCATCGCCGTTGGCGTCCACTTCCTCGTTATCAAAATGGAGATAATCCTTGTTTTCGGCCTTGCAAAGGTCCTTGGTTACATTTTGGACGCTCTTAAATTCGCTAGTACAGTTTTTTCCGTTACTGCTGACATCGACGATTACTTCGACATCTTGGCCTATACTGAATTTCTTGATGTTCACGCTGACCGTCTTGTCGCCAGCGCTAAGGGTTTCGCCATTTGAGGAAAAATCGGAAGAGGTGACGGCGGGGAAACGCGTTTCATAATCATTGTCACTTGTGGATTGGAACAGAGTCTTTGCCACAGGGAAACGGTCAGCCCCATCGCTTGACATGGCACGATAGAACATCATTCTATAATAGCTTGTTTCGTACTTGCGGTTTCGAGTATACTCGTCGTCTACATAAGACACGGAAACTGAATTTGACGAAATAATCATCTTGTCGGCATATTCCTGGTAATATTCAGAATCGGCATCCTCATCGCAAGAGGTTCTCTCGGCGTCCATATAGTACGTGCAGGGAATAATCGTCCAAGTGCCAGTGATATCGCCGGAATGGCCACCAACAAACATTCTGCCCTCTCTTCCATATTTACCGTATTCTTCGCTCCAGAAGGAATAAACAAGAGTGTCCCCTACAAAACGGTACATCGCACGCATGGTTTCGGGCTCCGTCTTCACGTTTTTCCACCCCACCGACTCGCCATCCCAGATACATAAATTCACACTCGATTCGGACAAATAGATTGTAACAGTCTGCTCTTTCTTGTTCACGGAGATCCTGTAGGTTTCATACGAGCCGTCTCCCCCGCTCGAGCCAAAGCTAGAACTCGCATTGGTTCCGTTGTCGTCGCTGCAAGCGGCAAAGGTTAAGGCACCCACGAAGGCGCAGAACAGGGCCGAATAGGCTTTGAAAGACATTTTCACAGAAATCCCCTTTTTTTTGTTTACAAACTAAACGTAATTAAAAAAAATCAAAAAAGGAGATTTTTTTTTCTTTTATTCCAAAAAAAAGAGAACCCCGCTCAAGCGAGCGGGGTTTCTTTGTAAAAGTTTCAAGCGGAAGCGCGGAAATCAGGTTGCCCGGAGGCTGTTACGTCCGCGCCACTAACGCTTAGCAGAAATCAATTACTTGGTGATGACGCGGGCCATTTCGCAAACCTTGTTGCTGTAGCCCCATTCGTTATCGTACCAGGAGCAAACCTTCACGAAGGTCGGGTCGAGCTGGATGCCAGCCTTGACGTCGAAGATGGAGGTGCGAGCGTCGTTGCGGAAGTCGGTAGAAACGAGAGCTTCGTCGGTGTAACCGAGGATGCCCTTGAGTTCGCCTTCAGAAGCTTCCTTCATGGCCTTGCAGATTTCTTCGTAGGTAGCCGGCTTTTCGAGTTCGGCAGTGAGGTCGACGAAGGAAACGTCAGAGGTCGGAACGCGGAGGCTCATACCAGTGAGCTTGCCGTTGAGGGACGGGAGAACCTTACCCACGGCCTTAGCAGCACCCGTAGAAGACGGGATGATGTTTTCGAGGATGCCACGGCCACCGCGCCAGTCCTTCTTGGACGGGCCGTCGACGGTCTTCTGCGTAGCAGTAGCAGCGTGAACGGTGGTCATGAGGCCACGCTTGATGCCGAACTTGTCGTTGAGGACCTTGGACATCGGGGCGAGGCAGTTGGTGGTGCAGGAAGCGTTGGAAATGATGTCCTGACCAGCGTAGGTCGTGTGGTTCACACCGTACACGAACATCGGAGTGGAGTCCTTAGACGGGGCAGACATGATGACCTTCTTGGCACCGGCCTTGATGTGGGCGCGAGCGAGTTCGTCGGTCAGGAAGAAGCCAGTGGATTCCACGACAACGTCAACACCGAGGGCACCCCAAGTAATGTTGGTCGGATCCTTTTCGGCGAACACCTGAATCTTGTTGCCATCGACGATGAGGAAGTTGCCTTCAAAAGACACGTCGTGGTTGAACTTGCCGTGCACGGAGTCGTACTTGAGCATGTAGGCGAGGTAGTCAACGTCGAGAAGGTCGTTGATACCGACAACCTGAATGTCGTTAGCGAAGTTTTCCACGGCAGCGCGGAAGACCATACGGCCGATGCGGCCGAAACCATTGATACCGAGTTTGAGAGCCATTATTGGATCCTTTTTTGATTGTTGTGAAATTGCTTCACCCCACTTTTTAGGGCAGGATGGTGCGTTGTTGGCTCCAAAGATACAAAAAAAGGGGTCCTTTGTGTAGTTCCGTAAGCAAAAAAAGGGCAAACCGGCAATGGAGGATGGGGGAAGCCTCCCCCCACGGCTAGTCTTTCACGCAGCGGATGGAGTTTGCGTAAAACTTGGGAAGATCATCAAGCATAGCTAGAGTGAAAACATTTAAAAAAACAGCGCAGCAGTCGCCCATTTCATAAGTACTCCAAAATCTCCCATACTGACCCTCGTATTCGTAATAAGAGCCATAGCCATCCACGAACGATGCAAAACCACCAGGTAATGCCGAAAAACCGTATTCATCTATACCATTTTCGACACTCCAGCCACTTGTAGTCTTCAGTTTGTTATCCCAGTCACCGGTTTCGTCCATAGCATCTCTCAGGGTCAACCATTCCGACTCATCCGGCACATGCCAACCTTTAGGGCACACACCACGGACTGTCTCCGACACATTGCACTCTACATCTCTGCCGCAACCTTTAGTCTTTGTATTCTCGGGAAAAACACCCGCGCTGTCCATCATCGCACTCCACAAATACAGACGGCCGTATTTCTCGCAATTCTCCGGCAGGTTCTCGTAACAGAAACTACTGGAATCCTCTTCCGCTGTCGGCTGCAAGTAGGCGTAGTTCAGGTTCTCGGCCATCCACCACTGGCTACCGATTTTTACAGTCTTGTACGTCTGCCCGTCGCGATCGTCTTTCACCGAGCCGTATTCGCAAGTGTCCGTACTGTCCGTCTTGCACGGAGTAGCCAAAACTGTAGAACTTGAAGATTTCTTAGAAGAAGAACTTTTGCCGGACGATTCCGAGGATTTCGCCACACTTGACGAAGAGGCGTCCTTCGAACTCGAGGATTTCTCCTTCACGCTGCTAGAATTGACCGAAGAAGACGATTTTTCTTCTGCAGAACTGCAAGAAGATGACGTCTCTATAGACGAAGATACGTCCCCTACCGGCTGCAAAGACGTACAGGAACAATCGTCGTCGCAACATGCGAAAACAATAAAAGCGGAAAAAACAAGCACCCAAAGCCTTAAAAGCTTCATAATCCCTCCTTATACATTCGTAATCAAAATATAAGAAAAAATCGTACAAACAAAGTTATCAAGCTCGTTTTGGAGCCCAAATCCGTTTTGTATAACCTAGTAGTCCTTTACGCAGCGGACGGCGAACGCTTCGTTCAACATCCCAGTGCGCATGGTTGCTTCACCGCTTGGAGGCACCCATAAAGCGAGAGCCTGTTCATGAGATACACCATTAAGGTCAACCATGGAATAGCGCTCGTCAGTCACTTTAGTGTCCGTCCAAAACCAGGCTGGATCTCCGGCATAACCACCCATACCGCCACCGCCCCAGCCGTCGCCTCCAAGGGTGTATGATCCTTCATAATACCTAGCGCCCGAAGGAAGCGCAGCGAAACCATAGTCATCCGTCCCGTCCCACTCCGTAGATCTGAGCATACGGCTTTGACGATAAAAGCGATCTAACATCGTTGTATATTCCATATACCAGGGCAGGTGCCAGCCGGAAGGGCAGACTCCCAGCGCAATGGCCCATGGATAGAGGCGCCCATATTTCTCGCAATACTCCAGCGAATCTTTGTAACAGAAACTGCCGGAATCCATATCCGCCACGGGCTGCAGGTAAGCGTAGTTCAGGTTCTCCGCCATCCACCACAAATTGCCGATTTTGACCGTCTTGTACGTTTGGCCATCGCGTTCATCCGTCAGCGTACCGTATTCGCAGGAGTCCGTGCGGTCCGTTCTGCAGGGGGTAGCCTTAACCAATATTTCAGGGTCTACCGTAGAAGACAAAATAATGTTTTCGGTCCCCCTAGAACTCGAAACAGCCTCATTTTCGCTACTTGACGCAGTAAGGGAAACACTGCTGGACGAACTCATCGCAGGAATTTCTTTATTCTCACAGGAAGAAGACTTCGGCATGATGCCGGAAGAACGGCCCCACTCTGCCGAGGAACTCCCCGGCACAACCGAACTGTTCGAATCAGCCGAACCGCCATGTAAAACCGGCTCGCTAGAGTTCAACGCCTGAACGATGCTGGAGGAAGATGCACAGCCATCACAAACCGACAACAAGGAATTGTCTTCATGCGGGGCCACACTGATGTGATCGTCACACGCAGCGAAGAATAACGCGACCGCAATGCAGGGAAAAAATAATTTCATAACCCAAGCCCTTATCCAAACTACTAATCTAATATAATTTTCCCATTATGGCGCAAAACGTTTATCGAATATGGAAATATCGGAGAAAAGGGGGTATGAGGTCGCTTTGCTTTGAGGTCGGTCGCCGAAGGCTCCCTTTGAGGTATGAGGAAAATAGGAAGTAGGACAAATGCGTAAGGCGAGCGCCGCGGTCAAGCTTGCTTGAACATGGCCGAGCCGAGCATTTGGTACTTGAGCGTAGCGAGAGTACAAGTAGACAGTAGGAAGTGGTTAGGGATTAGGATCTAGAATCTAGGGGCTAGGGAGAAATATCACGGCTTCGCCGTCTTATATTGACGCACGAAGTGCGTGATTCTTTTCACTAGCCTCTAACCTCTAGTCTCTAGCCTCAGCGCTCATTGCTCACTGCTCGAGCCCCGAGCCTCGTGCCTCTCTCATTATTTTCTAGTTCTTGATGCAACGGACGGAAGCGCCAAGGTCCTTAATGAAGTAATCCAGGTCGGCCAAATTACTTTCGTCCCATAAGCTTAAAGCGTATGCACCAAATTCACCATCTTCTGTGGAACTCCAGAAAAGCGCACCAAAGCCATCATTATAAAATTTCTCACCCGTACCACGCCAGATACCCGCAGGCAACGCCGAAAAACCGTAATCGTCCGTGCCATTCACGCCATGCCCGCCATTACCCCAACCGGTAGTGGATTTGAGAAGTCCACCCGAAGTTTTAGCATTTCCTATAGCATCTATCAAAGAAGACCACTCCCCTGCCGCCGGCAGATGCCAGCCATCAGGGCAGACCTCCAACGCTGCAGCCCAAGTGTACAGGCGGCCGGCCACGTTGCAGTTAGCCGTATCGTTGTCAACGCACCAGTTGTTACCTTTCAGGCTGGGAGTTCCGGCGCTGTCGGCGTAATTGAGGTTTTCAGCCATCCAAGTCTGCTTGCCAATTCTCACCGTCTTGTAAACCCTGCCGTCGCGTGAATCCTTGATGCTATCGTAAGCGACCTTCGGATTCAATCGTTCTGCCTTCGGCACAGTCCAGCTCCAGTCCTCAATACCGACAGAATCTTTGGAATCCTGGACGCAACGGACAGAGAAACCTAGGCTCTTGTCATTACTGCCAAATAAGCCATCTGCATCATTTTCGTTCAGGAGAATATCACGGCCCTCCCTAGAGCCATCCTCCGAAGCCGTCCAAAAATAGGCATTTTCGGCAATATAACCGCCTGCAATGTTCCTAAAACCAGCCTGCAACCCCGAAAAACCATAGATGTCCGAGCCATTATTCACCCATCCGGTCTTCGCCTTGAGCACCTTCTCTGCAACATCAACTCCACCTACCGCAGAAATAAGGTTTTGAAATTCTTCAGACTTCGGCAAATGCCATCCATCGGGGCAAACACCTTGCACACCCTTTCTGGGCAAATCACACGCCTGCCCAGTGCCACATTCGCTTTCAGATTTTCCCACCGCAGCAGCCCAAGTGTACAACCGTCCGTACTTTGCGCAATTTTCGTCAGAATCTTTAAAGCAGAAGCTATTCTCTGTCTCATAACTCAAGTTTTTCGCCATCCAGGTTTGCTTGCCGATAGTGACTACATTGTAGATTCGGCCATCACGTGTATCCACCATAGACCCATTGGAAACAACTAAATCTTCACTACTCGATGATTTCGGGGTCACCGAACTGCTACTGGAGTGCTTGCCAACCGAAGATGAAGACGACTTGACACGGGAAGAAGATGAAGCTAAAGAAGACGATGAGACTAAAGAAGAAGAACTCTCCGATTCGACACTCGAAGAAGACTCATCCCCGTAGATTTCGATTGGACCAGAAGAACCGCCATTATCACAAGCCACAAGAAGAGCCGATGCAAAAATTCCCATCAGCGTAAAGCCTCTCGCACTTACTATAAAATCACTCAGTCGTTTCATTTTTCCCTCGCAATCCAAAAACTTTATTTAATATAGAAATATCGGGAAAAAGAGGTCAGGGGCTAGCAGGCCAGTCCTTGACGCAACGGACGGCGTACGAATCATTCACAAGTCCAGAGCGTAGGATTGAACCATCAGAGGTGGAATACACCGTAAAAGTAAGGGCAAATTCACTTATTTCACCGTCATATAAGAGCATGTAGGAGGATGTAGTATCGGGAACCACTTTAGTGTCCGTCCAGAAGATAGCCGGTTCGGTTGGATTACTACTAAAGTAGCCCGTATTACCCAAAGTGTAAATATAGCCATCTTTAACATAATACCTTCCCCCCGAAGGAAGCGCCGAAAAACCATAGATATCCGACCCTTTTTGCCACTCCGTAGATTTGAACCCATTGCCTTCCATATAATAGCGGCCCCTCATTAGAGTCTTATATTCCTCGAACCATGGCAGATGCCAGCCGGAAGGACAGATTCCCAGGGCAATGGCCCATGGATAGAGGCGGCCATATTTCTCGCAATACTCCAGCGAATCGTTGAAACAAAAACTACCGGAATCCATATCCGCCACGGGCTGCAGGTAGGCATAGTTCAGGTTTTCCGCCATCCACCACAGGTTGCCGAGTTTGACCGTCTTGTACGTCTGACCGTCGCGTTCATCCGTCAGCGTACCGTATTCGCAGTTGTCCGTGCTGTCGGTCCTGCAGGGGGTAGCATTAACCAGATATTTAGAGTCATATATAGAAGGCAAAATAATATCTTCGGTCCCCCTAGAACTCGAAACAGCCTCATTTTCGCTACTTGACGAAGCTAGGGAAACACTGCTGGACGAACTCCTCGCAGGAATTTCTTTATTTTCACTGGAAGAAGACTTCGGCATGATGCCGGAAGAACTGCCCGACTCAGCCGAACTCCCCGGCTCAGCCGGGCTATCCAACTCAGCCGAACTGCTAGGTAAAACCGTCTCGCTTGAGTTCGACGTCTGAGCGATGCTGGAAGAAGATACGCAGCCGTCACAAACAGACAACAAGGAATTGTCTTCATGCGGGGCCACACTGATGTGATCGTCACAGGCAGCAAGAATGGTTAACGCAAAGAGCCCTACCAGCGTAAAGCCTTTCGCACCTACCATAAAACCACTCAATCGCTTCATTTTACCCCCGCGGTCCAAACCTTTATTGAATATAGAATCTTCCCCTTGCTTCCGCATCGTAAAAAAAAATAACAGACAAAAAAATTCGGAAAAAACGTCTATAGAGGATTAGGGGCCAGGATCTAGACTCATTTATTATCAATAGGGAAAAACGTTATGAATCGCAATGAAGACAGGCTAAAGAAACTGCTTGACAAGGACTTTGCAAAAGATGTATCTTTAGAAGGGTATACCGATATCACCAAGTTACCCAAAGAAAAGGTCCTCAAGTTGAGGGCGCAAGCCTCAAAGGATTTTGCATCTGCATGATTATAGCAAAGAGCCTCCCGACGGGAGGCTCTTTCGTTACGTTCCTCCTTAATTTTTTATTTTTCGCCCTATGAGCGATTCTTCTAAAATTTCACGCCACATTGTCCGTTTTTGTACTTCCCTGTTCGGTTTTTCCGTCCTGGTTTCTTGTGCCGGGAACCCGGCTCCCACCACCGAGCCCGACGCGCAACAAAGCAGCTCCAACGCTAGCAGCTACTACAGCGACGACTACACTGCCGACTTTGACGGTTCATCCCTCCCGGCAAGCGGGAACAGTTCCGCAGGCATTTCCCTCAAGAATGGGGTCATAGATGCGCCGGGCTACCGCTTTGAGCCACCTGCAGGGAACTGGTCCATCATCGGCGGCGAAGACGGCGCCCCCTACGAATTCTACAACGCCGAAACGGGCCGCCGCGCCGTGCTCGTAGAGGTGGAGCTCCCCCAGGGCGAACCGATGCGCCTGATGGACCGCGCCCAGATGGAAATGCAGAGCTTCGAGTCCAGCGGCAAGAAGGCGACTCTCGCCGAGACCTACCCCGAAGAGGCTTTCGGCGTCACGGGCGCATTCTTCGACGTGGCAGGCAAGCGCTACGAAACGCCCTACGAGGCGGTCGGGCTTGTCACCGGCTCCGGCGGCAAGGTCTACACGCTCACGCTCTCGGCCACCGACGTGACGCTACCCGCAGGGGCGCTCAAGCAGGAATGGAGGGAATTTTTCGCCTCCTTCGCGATGAAGGAAACCACGCAGGAATCGGGCCCGGAACTCTCCCCGGAAACCATCCGCGAACACAGCAGCGACGCTTTGGGCTACCGCTGGGAAGTCAAGGATAACTTCTGGCACATCTGGAACGGCGTCGCCCGCCAGAACGAGGACCCGGATCTGGTGCTCAGCAACAAGGACGAAGACATTTCCATGTTCGTGTACGGCGCCATGGTCCCCAGCGACGAGGTCAGCCAATCTGACATGTTCAAGGTGCTCCTCACCCGCCTCGGCGTCGACCCGAATGAACCGAGCATGGATGTCCGCCGAGTCAAGGTCGGCGACCGCTACGCCCAGGAATTCACGCTCACCCATGTGGTGAACAAGTTCGACTTCTACTACAAGGGCCGCTATTTCTACGACGACGGTCGCGGCATCCTCGTGGTCAGCTGGACGCAGGGCATCAACAAGAAAAAGTACGAGAAAATCATGGACAACGCCGTCGAGGGCCTCAAGGTCGGAGCAAAGCCGAGCCTCGCCAACGACAAGAAACAGGCGAAGTTCAACGCGGCCATCATGAGCCAGGTCGGCCTGTTGCGCCTCGTGGAAAACCAGCCGCTCGTCGCGCTCAGCTATTTTGAACGCGCGAACAAGATGGACCCCGAAGAACCGCTGTACCTCATCAACTGCGGTTTCGTCTACCAGCTCAAGGAACTCTACGGCCCGGGCATCAGCTACTTCACGAGCCAGATGGATCTTGTGCGCAAGAACGGCAAGCTGCTCTCCATTCTGGGCGAAATGTACGAAGCGCTGTTCGACTACGGGCACGCCCGCGAATGCGCCGAAGGGGCGCTCCGCTACACGCCGAACAACCCGGAATACGTCATCAACCTGAGCGACGCGCTCTGGGGACTCGGACAGCGCAACCAGTCGCTCATCGTGGTGCAGCGCCTGTACGACACGCAGCCCAGCAGCCGCCTGGGCGTCTACCTCGCCAAGACCTACATGGGCCTCGACCAGTACGCCGAAGCCGTCGACGTGCTCTACGGCGTGCGCGGACGCTTCGGCATGAGCGTGGACCTCGGTTCCACCCTCATGGACGCACTCGTGTTCCTCGGCCGCTACGAGGAAGCCCGCGCCATCAGCGAAGAGACCATCGCCAAGGACCGCAACAACTACAAGACTTGGACTACCCAGGGCAAGATCCTCTTCTATAGCAGGAACTACCGCGAAGCCGAAAAGTCGCTCACCAAGGCGCTTTCGCTCAAGCCCGACAACGAAGACGCCAAGAGCTTCTTGAGCGCCACCAAGGCGTTCCTCGGCAAGGCAGACAACCGCACGCTGCAAAAGCCCATCACCCCGGTCGAGGAGCGCACTGCAAGCATCAAGAGCCTGCTCTCTCCCGCCGCTAAGAAAGCCGGGACCGAAGGCGACTTCCCCGCCGTCGTGCATTACCACAAGGAAGCGCTCAAGGCCGAGAAGGGTTCCAACTGGGTCCGCACCGACGAGATGCTCATGGAAATCCTCGACCTGCGCGGCACGGCCATCTACCGCGAGTTCACCTTCGACTTCTTGCCCGGTTTTGACCGCATCTACATCAACGCGCTCGAAGTCTACGACAGCAACTGGAACCTGAAGCAGAAAGTCGGCCTGAACGGCGCCTACATCACCTACGCCACAGAAATCGGCGGCGGAAACGAGAGCCAGACGGCACACTTCCCGCTGCAGGAACTCGAGCCGGGCGACTTTATCTACGTGCAGTTCAGCCGCACCAACATCGAGAACAAGGGCATGATCCCCTACACCGACTACGTGAGCAGCAGCGACGTGCCCGTAGGCAAGAGCATCTTCCGCATCTATGCCGACCCGAACCGCTTCGTGACCGAAGAATACGGCCCGCTCGAGAAGAAGACGTTCAAGAGCGGCGTGGAATGGAGCATCGAAAACCCGGTCATCGTGCGCAAGGAAATGTACATGCCGGTGTACCGCGACTTTGGCGCAGGCCTCATGCTCACCGGCAAGCAGGAATGGAGCGCCGTCGGCGAAGACTACCAGAACCTTATCAAGCACCAGTTCAAGCAGGCCGTGAGCGTGCGCGAGAAGGCTTTCGAGGTACGCGGCAGCCGTATCGGCGACGAGGCCGTGAAGGCGATTGTCAACTTCGTGCGCCACGACATCCGCTATCGCGATGTCCGCTTCGGCGGTCATAGCCTTATCCCGCAGACCGCCGAAGTGACGCTCAAGGAGCGTCGTGGCGACTGCAAGGACATGGCGCTGTTGCTCAAGGAAATGCTCGAGGCCATCGGGGTCAAGAGCCATCTCGTGGCCATCCACCTCACCGAAGAAGGGTTCGAGCAGCTGCCGACCATCCAGCAGTTCAACCACATGATTCTCTACGTTCCCAAGCAAGACAAGATTAGCGAACGCTGGATCGACGCGACCGACAAGACGGGCAACGACCGCCCCGTGCCGCTCGACATGGAAGGCAAGGTCGCGCTCATCATCGACGACGACAACAGCAAGGTCGTGACGACGCCTATCCTCGAAGACAACCAGGAACACCAGATTGCCATAGAGCACCGCCTCCACATCGGCACCGACGGAGCCTGCGAATTCCGCGATTCCGTCACGCTGCAGGGCAAGTTCGCATCGGCCATCCGCAACAAGTTCTTCAGCCACGACGTCAAGGAACAGGAAACCCTGCTCGAGGACTTCCTCGCGAGCGGAGTCCCCGACGTGAGCATCGGCAACGTGAAAATCGAGAACCTGAACGAGTTCAACAAGCCGCTGATCATCGTGAACACCTACGCCTCCAAGGGATACTTCGGCCAGGGCGGTTCCGAGCTCAAGGGCCGCTTCCCGAACGTGTGGGAAAGGAGCCTGTTCAAGATTCCGAAGGTTTCCAAGCGCCACCACCCCATCCGCATGCCGCACGAGACGCAGTTCAGCTACACGCTCAAGGTCACCGCCCCGAGCGGCCATACCGTGACGGTTACGCCGCCCAAGGCGTACCCGAAAACGCCGGACTACGTGAGCTACGAAAAGGGTAAAGAATCCACCAGCGGAACAAGCGCAGGCACATCCATCCGCTGGACGACCTTCGCCCTGTACGCGGATCCCACCGAGTACGAGAAAATCCGCGCCGAGTGGAACTACCTGCTGAGCGAAACGAGCCCGATGATTGTGGTGAAGTAGCGATGAGGTGTGAGCTATGAGGTCGGCGCAAGCGCCTTTGAGGTATGAGGTATCTAGACTCACTGCTCATCGCTCACTGCTCATTGCTCGTGCCTGGAGCCTCGAACCTGGAGCCTGTAGGTGAGACGAGAGACGAAAGAAAAAGCTTGTCATTGCGAGGGGCGAAGCCCTGAAGCAATCTCCGCCAGTCACCTGTCACCACACTGCCATCTACCATGCCAATCCAAATTCATAATAAATTTACCTCGAACCTGGAGCCTGGAGCCTCGAGCCTACAATGAAATCCCTTATTCTATCCGACATTCATGGTTCTGCGATTGCCGCGAGGCAGGCGCTTTCCTTCTTTGAAAAGTTCCGCTGCGACCGCATCTTTTTGCTGGGCGACACGCTCTACCACGGCCCGCGCAATCCGCTCCCCGCAGGGCACGGCCCCATGGGAGTCGTCGAGGCGCTGGCACCGTACAAGGAATGCATCACCGCCGTGCGCGGCAACTGCGATGCCGACGTGGACCTGATGATGCTCGATTTCCCTGTCGAGGACAGCTACACCGTCGTGGAAGACGCCAACGGGAATGGCGCATCTTGCCACCTCTTTTTGAGCCACGGGCACATCTACACGCCGGAATGTTTCCCCGCCGACGCGCTCCAGAGCCTCGCCCCGTATGCGCTGGACCTCGAAAAAGAGAATCCGTACCCGAAAATCGACGCCTACCTGTACGGCCACACGCACATCTGGAAACTTGAAAAAAATTTCAAGGACGTCCTACTGGTGAATCCGGGCTCCACGAGCCTCCCCAAGGGCGGCAACCCGCCCACATTCGGGCTTTACGAGAGCGCAAGCGGAACCTTCCCCGCCAAGTTCAGCATCCACAGGCTTGACGACGGCAAGGAACTAGCAAGCCAAACAATCGGCTAAATAATCGCTTGCCGGGTTTGAGAACTACGTTGTTGTACACTAGGGAAACATAGTAAAGGTTACCGCCTGCGGCCACTTTCGAAGCTATCGCAGAGGCAGTATCCGGCCCGAGGTAGTACCAGTCGGGCGGTTCCATATTAGATGAAGAACTTAACAATCCTGCGAACACCCAAGTTTACCCCCCCTCTATTTCTAAAAATCTAGTCCTTTACGCAGCGGATGTAACCATTGACATTGCCAAAGACTCTATTATCCGCTGTAAGAATTGGTTGATATGATTGGAATGTGACAAAAATAGGCGCACAACAAGTTGAATTCAACCATTCATCGTTTGTCGATGTCAAATAAACCGATCTAAAGCCTCTGTTATCTCTACCATTAATAGCCGAAAGAACAGAAAAACCACAATCGTCCGTCCCATTCGGCTCATCTTCAGGATTCAACTCAGACCACCCATTTGTACTTTTTAATTTGTTTCCAGCAGAGGACATTCCATCCATGCTATTGAACAATTTTTTCCATTCGCTCCAACTTGCAACATGCCAACCCGCAGGACATTCAACGAGATAATCTGAAGAATATACCCTTCCCATAACTCGGCAATCATCATCCTCATAGTAGCACGCATCATGTTCAACGTCATAATTTAAATTTTGCGCCATCCACACTTGGTCGCCTATAGTGGTATATTTATACACTTGTCCATCGCGGTCATCGGTAAATGTACCCCGCTTGCTCTCGGGGCACACCTTGGAGGCTTCCCATTCTTCATCTTCGTCATCAAATATACAAGCCGTTAACAAACTCGTGGAAAGCAAAGCGAATAGGAGTAACCTTTTTTTCATGCAACACCCATGGATTTAAAATTCAAACAACTTGTCCGGAAACTTTGCGGAACTGCGCAGAGCGAGAATTTCTGTCGTCACTTTGGTCTCGATACCGGATACAATTACCGAAACTTCCATCTTTTTGAGATTATCCGAAGCATCGTAGGTGAATGTAGTCAGCGTATTCTTTTCGGCATCATTGCTTTCTATTTTCTCAATGCGTTTTTTTGCGGAATCGTAATATAATGTTCCCTTGTCACCGGCAATTGAATACAGGTTGCCTGATACGTGAACGGGCTCCTGCCAGTCGCCGGAATCAAGCGGATTGAACTTCGTATAGGATTGCGCCTCCAGAGCCTCGCCGTTGTACGGCAATATCTGCGACTTCTTCGTATTCAGGTCAATCACCTTCATGCGAGAACCATTCACAATACTGCGCTGGTTCAGGAGAGGGGACTTCATCTCGGTATAGGTCTTGGAAGAACCCTTTTGTACCATGTAGATGGAGACCACCTGTTTGCCCGCAGGGGTGTTGACCGTAGTCCTGATGCTCATCTCCACAGAATCGCGGG
This sequence comes from uncultured Fibrobacter sp., assembly GCA_946405515.1. Classification (GTDB taxonomy): domain Bacteria; phylum Fibrobacterota; class Fibrobacteria; order Fibrobacterales; family Fibrobacteraceae; genus Fibrobacter. The sequence continues at coordinate 27,751 of CAMJHM010000026.1, forward strand.
CAAAAGTGGACTTCTTGAGTTCCGCGCGGACCTGATCAAGGGAAAGTGCGAAAGAGGAAATAGAAAAAAATAAAAGGAATAGTACAATGTTTTTCATAGGTTAATCCTTTACGCAGCGAATCGTTTTTTGATCCGTTCCTCCTCCATTTATATTATACCAAGTACCATTCATGGATAAATCATATGCGTAATAATCGTTACGAGATGTTTTTGAAAAGAATGTAACTTTACCATATCTAAAATCACAACCATCAAAACCACATGCCTCCTCACCATATATCACAACAGATTCAGAATACCCATAATCAGCGCAATTAGTATCACTACTAATAAGCCGACTTGTTTTCTTTTCAACCTCGTTCAACAAAATATCAATTTCGTCCTTTGATGGCACATGCCATCCTTTAGGGCATATTGTATCAATAATTGCACGATTCAGCAATCCATACGACCCACCCTCCTCATAAAGGGAATAATATCTGCTAAATTTCTTACAATATTCCTCGGCTATACAATAATTATCGGTACAAGTTGACTGCATTCTCTGGGCGATATCGATAAGTTTTGCGGTATCTTTATAACAAGTAGTCGCAGTATCTGTTAAAAATCTTTTTTTAGGATAGCAATATTCCATACCATAACACTGACTATACGGAAATGGAACCTCAAACCTCAGATTTTCCGCCATCCACACCTGTTTTCCGATGGTAGTGTACTTGTACACCTGCCCATCGCGTTCATCGGTGAATGTGCCGCGGTTGGGCATGCCATAGGAGTTCGTACCCGTCTCGGGGCATACCTTTGCGGCATCCCACTTTTCTTCCTCGTCGTCAAAAATGCACGAAGACAAAATAACAGGGATAGAAAAAAGAAGAACAATCTTGACAAGTCTATTCATATAATCTTAGCCCTTATTTCAACAATTGCCAATTAAGTATCGTATTCCCTCGTCTCAACACAATGTAGCGGCCGGCCTTCATCGCGGATGCGGGTATCTGCACCGTATGCTCGCCGACATTCCATGTTCCTTCGAAAAGGCGGTTTTTCAACGTACCAAATGCGTCCACGACCTCGAGGTAATAATATCCAGTCTGGTCAATATTTACATAAACAACATCGCCCACGCGGGTCAAGCGGCTTGCACCGGAATCGCTCGCGACAACGTTGTTCTGGAAGTTCGGCCGAGGCACATTACCCCAGAGCAAATTCCCGTTCAAATCCAGCACCACCACGGAATCCGCCACCTGCAAGTTCTGGCCCGTACCGATCCCGTGATGTGAAGGATCGTCGGACACGCTGTACGCGGACTCGGACCAGCCCCGGGCATGGAGTCCGAACTTCACGGCAGCAGTACGCTTACCAGGCTTGAGAACTACGTTGTTGTACACCAACATATCATCCCCTCCCACAAAACACACTCATCAATCTTTCAGGCAACGAATGGTCATCTTGGGGAGATTTGAAAATACTGCAATATCGGACTGAATTCTTATAGCATAG
>CAMJHM010000027.1 GCA_946405515.1 uncultured Fibrobacter sp.
CGAGAATGGAGAGGATTTCTTGGCCTACGGCGCCAGTGGCACCCATGATGGCTACGTTGCGAATCATAGTTTAACCTTTAATTGTCTTCTTGTTGAGGTTGGTAGTTTGATATTAAATTCTTGATGTTGTTCTGGAAACGTCCCAGATAAACTTTTGTCTGGCCCAGCTGGTCGCGTGCCTGCTGGTACTGCTTGACCTGTTCCTCGGAATTGTCCTGCAGGGAATAGGTGTACAGGGAGTAGGCGGCGAGCCTGAGGCATTCCGTGGCCTGGATGAGCTCGGAGTGGGCCTCGCTTGCGCTGTGCGGGTGGAATAGCCCAAGTGTCTTGCGGTTCAGTGCTGTCGCGTTGTTGTTGATGGCGAGAGCCTGCTGGCTGCGCGCTTCGCGGTCCGCTTCGCTGATGTTCGGCGGAATCAGGTCAAAGTCGTCGATGGAGGCTGCGATGGAACGCATGCGCTCGATAACTTTGTCCGTCTCGTTGATGTAGCTGTTCAGGCGGCCCTTGGCTGCTTCGGGCGAGCCGGGCTTCGCGTTCTCGTAGGTCTCCGCTGTACTGGCATGACCGGTCGAGAGGTACGTCCCTGTGCGGACCACATTCCCTGACGCGTCCACTGCTTTCGGGGCTTCGCCGTTGTTGAAGGACTGGATGTAGTCCTGGTACTTCGCGTTGAGCTCTGCTATCTCGGAAGCGGATTTGTCAGAGGCGATGATGAACGTCGGGCGTTCCCAGTAGGCAATGCCGAGGAAGCCTGCAAGCATCAATGCGGCAAAAATTGCGTTGCCAGCCTTGGCTGCACTGTCTTCGCTGCGAATGACATACAGGATGCCGAAAAGAAACATGCTCGCAAAGGCGAGGAGTACGCCACCGTCCGTGTTGTAGGTGACAATGGTGTTCTTCATAAAATAGAAGATGCTGTCTATTGCCACGAGGAGGAGCGAGAGCAGCGCTCCCAGAAGTTTCTGGTTGCGCGTCGGGGCGGATGCGGACATGAGTATTGTGACGAACGTAATCCCGAGGGGGAGTACGAACATCAATGCAATTTCGGCAACCTGCGTATTCATAGGACTTAGAACGGGAGGTCGTCGTCACCTTCGGACATCTGGGGGTCGTATGCCGGAGCGGGTGACTGGCTATAGCTGTTGGACTGGTTGTAGCTGTTGCTCTGGCCATAGCCGCCTGCGTTCGGGGCACCGCCCTGGCCACGCGGGGTGAGCAACTGGAACGTGTCCATGTTGACTTCGGTAGCGTAGCGCTTCTGGCCCGTGGTCTGGTCGGTCCAGCTGCGGTTGGTGAGGGTCCCTTCGACATAGAGGCTCATGCCCTTGCGCACGCCGAGCTGTTCGATGATGTCGGCAATCTTGCCCCAACCGACGATGTTGTGCCAGTCGGTCTGTTCCTTGGTTTCACCGTTGTTGTCGCGGTAGCGGCGGGAAGTTGCGAGGGAGAACGATACACGCTTGCGTCCGGCGGGATTGGCTCGAATTTCCGGGTCCTTGCCAATGTTGCCGATGAGCATAACTTTATTCAAATAAGCCATATTTTTATCCTGTAATAATTTTGCTTTTTTTGCGTGGGCAAAAATAAAAAAAATCGGGTGTCAATTTCTGCCCTTCGCTAAAAAATGCGGGGTTAGTGCCGTTTTTCCCTTTTTTTTGCGAAAAAATGGGGGGTGCGGCGGTGTTTAAAAGCCTTGCCGGGGCTTCCGGTGGCGGTATCGGGCTTCTGTGTCGGGTTTATCGGGTTGTTAGTTTGTTTGTAATATCTGGTGGCCTCCTATTCGCAGTAGTCCAGCTTCCCTGGGGTGGGCTCGCTCAAGCACCAGGATTCACCTTTGTCGCGTTTTTGCCACTTGCGGATGTTCAGTTGGGAACTCTGCCCGTACTTGCTCGACCCCATGGCCGGGATGACCTCCAGGTGCAGGGAATCGGGTTTGTCGGCGTAGTACAGGGAATCGAGGACGGTACCCATGCATTGCAATACAATGGCACCCTTGGAGTTGCCGAGGGCCTTCCACTTGTCGGTGTTCTTGTATCCGTCGGGGGCCCTTGCGCTGAGTTCGGCGAGCACCAGGATGTCTCCCGGGTTGATGCGTTCTGGCACGATGGCGCAGGAACTGCTTGCAACAGAACTGGTTCCGATTGTGCAACCTTCTAGGCTCAGGGTGTCGAGGCTCCCGTTGTACAGTTCGATGAACTCGTATTGCGACGAGTCCTTCGTGTTGATGGCGGTGAACACCTCGGTCACGACGATGTCGCCCACGGCCGGGTAGCGGGAGTATCCAGGTAATCGGAGCGAGATGTCCTTGTTCACCTCGTCTGCCGTGGAGATGGCGAGCTGCACCTTGGAGCGGATTGACTTCACCGTGAACTCGGGAACGGGTGTGTCTTCGGTGAGCAGGAACGAGTCCTGCATGCTGTAGATGGTCTTGCCTGTGCTATCTTTCAGGTGCAGCTTTATCTCGTAGGTCTCGCCGAGAGGGAGCATGCCACTTGCAAAGACGGCGTTGACCCCGTCCATCGACATCTTGTAGCTGTAGGTGGTGTCTGTGGCCTTGAGCGTGAGTGTGCCGCTCGCGACCCCGGCCGGGTTGCCGAACCCGAGGGGGATTTCCACGTACACGAACCCTACGATGGCGTGCAGGGGGATGGTTACATCTACGCTGCTGCCGGCCTCGATTTTTGTCACGATTTCGCCTTCTTGCATAAGCCCTCCGTTTGCGTAGAGCTTTGCAGAAAGGACCCAGCGGTCGTGCGGGAACAGGTCAAGCTCAAAACTGCTGTCCTTGTTGTCGTGGACGATGTGCAGGGTGTCTGAGCCGACGCAGTCGAGGACGATGCTGTCGAGGCGCGGTGCGGCGGTGTAGGCAAGCTCGACCGATACCTTCGAGAGTTCGACCGATTTTGCATTTGAGCTGCTGGATTCGTCGCTGCACCCGGTGATGGGGCCTAAGGCGAAGAGGGTTGCCGTTGCCAGGGCCACGAGTGTGGCTCTGGATGTGTTTTTCTGGTTCTTTTTTGGACTCATATTACCTCCTTATGGAATGGTCCAAAGTCTATAGACTTTTTAAGGAGGTTTTTTGTCCTGTTTTTTTTGAAAAAAAATTTTTTTTACAGGTGCAAACGACTTTTTCCCTGTGCTTGGCGGTTATTTTGGAGTTTTTCGGCGCAGGCCTTGTCTTGGCGGATTATCTTGACAAGGGCGCTCGGAGTGAGCCCGAATGCCTGTGCAGCCTCTTTCGTGTCGCCGTTCTTTTGGGCCATCCTGTCGAAAACGTGGGCGATAAACAAGGGGAACAGGGCGTTTGACGGCTGGATGTGGCCATTACTGCCGGGGAAGGGAATTTCGACTGCGGGAGGCGTTTCCCGAATCTTGAGGGCGAGGGCCATCTGCATTTTGCGCAGAGCATGAGTCTTATTTTCCTTTGCGCTCCTGCCTTCGCACGATTTGATTTCTAAATTGTATTCCCGCAAGGTGAGCGTGACGCCCGTGTTGGTCTTGTTCCTGTGCTGGCCCCCTGGGCCGCTGCCCTGGAACCCCTTGAGCGAGCAAGCCCCGAGCAGTTCGTCCAGCGTCATTTTAAGATAGGTATCGCGATGCATGTTTTAAAAAATACAATTCTTTGCGCCTTTTCCGTGGCAATTCTTTCGGTTATGGTTTCGTGCGCGGGTTCTGCCGGCGGTGCGGCGCCCTCGTCCCAGTCCCAGGAGTCCGCGTTGGTCAAGGATGCGAAATACCAGGAACGCGAGCAGGACAAGAAGGCCCTGCTGGAACAGATGTTCGTGAAATTCCAGAACTCGATCCGCATGAATGTCGAGGCCGACTCGTTGCTCGCCTTGATGACGGACACCTCGGAATACTGGATTGATTCGTTGGAACAGCATGCCCGGACTTATACTTCGGAAAATCTTGACACATGCCAGTTTTACGAGGTTTACGCCATTCTCCTTTATCGCCTTTATGAACGTGAACACTTGTTTGCCGGTCCGGACGACAAGATGGTCTACCTGTTGCTTTCGAAGAGTGGCATGGTCAATAAACTTTCAAGCCTGAAACTCGGCCCGATGGAAGTGAAGAACGACCGTGGCAGTGTTGGCCTTGCGTCGAGCCCCAAGGTGCCCATTATGATTTTTGAATGGGACGATTCCGCCTGGAAACTTAACTTGCCTCAGACGCTCCCACTGATTACGAAGGGTATAGAATCCATTGCGGTAAAGAAGAGCTGGTCGAGCAAGAAATTGGCGCTTTACTGGCTCGACAAGGAATACCACCTCACGTATTCCCGCCTTGACGATTCTCTTTACGAACCTATCTACTAATCTTGCCGGAAGGCCGTTTAAAACCGATGAAATTCCGCTTTTTTGCCCTTTCCTTGCTCCTGCTTGTGAGCGCCTGTTTTGCCGCGTCGGCAAAGCCTGTCCCTGTTTTAGCTAAGTTCAGTTCCCCGAAACCTTTTTCGGGGGAACGCTTGTTCTTTGTGCTGGATTCGTTGGGTGAAGGTGGCAACTGGATGGAATGGGACCCCAAGGGAATCAAGGACCCGTCCGTGGCCAACGCGATTTCGTCTTTGGGGGCAAAGCCCGAGATGGTCTGGATTTTGAGTGAAAGGAAAAAGCCGCTTTTTGCGGCCCTTGTCGCGCAGGGAACTGGTGAATTGCTCGTGTTCTGCGAACTTTTGGCACTGGATGCAAAACCCGAACCGCTCAAGTTGAATGAGGTGATGGACCCTAACGTAGTCTTCCGTGATTACAGACAAGTTTCTCCAAATGAGTTCGTCCACCGGGATAAGGACAATTTGAGGGTGATGGCGACCGAACTGCGAATCCGTTTTACTTATGTCAATCCAGACAAGGAACCGCTCAAGTTCGATGCCGATTTTTCGACAAAGACGATTGTGGAAAAAAAGGCCCTGGTCCGCGAATACATGGATTTCTTGAAGTATGAATATTCGCTGATGCTGCGGGCATTTGTGCAGTCGACTCATGGAATATTTAACTGGCAGCCGTGGCACTGGTACATGCCGGAATGGAACTCGAAGTCCTTTATCAAGGCGGACGAGCTGGAAGCCATACTTGCCACCGGGAAGGCTCCTGCCTATTTTTCCGTGTTCAAGGCAAAGACTGCTAGTGGTGAACTGGTCGAGTTCCGTGCGAACGGAAACGGATTTGCCGAACTGGTGATATCGAAGCAGTAATTGATTTTCTATTTTATGTTTCGTGATTTGCAAGTTCAAGATGTTTGCCTTTTTTGTGCTGGCCTTTGTCGTCTGCAGCCTTGCTTCCGTTGTTGTCGAGGATTCCCGTTCCCGGTTTGTACTGGATGACGGTGTTTACGAATCGTCGGTACACGATTGCGAACAGGGCGAAGGGGCACATTTTTTGCCTGAAAATTCCGTTGTCCCGGAAGAAGATGGAGTTGCATATCGCGTTTACCATGTTGCATTGCCTTCCAATGAAAAACCTTCGGTACGCATAGGGAAGGTGAAACTGCTCCCGCTCGGTGAGCGGCATTGTAACGAAACCTCGCTTAAGATTCGCCCTCTTTCCGTGAGCAAACCGTATATGCGGGATGGTCTGTGGATTGCCGAAATTGTCGTACCCCTGGTCGAGAAACGTGGAAGGTCTGTTGCTCTCCGCAAGAAGTTTGAACTTACTGTCGAGTTTGCCGGTGGGGCTGCGGCCGGAGTGTACCCCGGCAAACGTGCGGTGAGTCGCGTGTTGAACCGCAAGTCTGCCGCACGTTTCGGCGTAGATCGGGGCAAGGCCCGTAAAGCTCTACGCCGCAGCGCCCAGAGCGATTTGGACGACGTGGAATTCCTGGCTGCTTTTAACGTAGGTGACCGCAATGTCGCCTCGTTCAGTGAAGATGGTTTGTATGCCGTTGATTTCAAGACTATCCGCAATGCTCTTTTGCCATACAATCGGCAAGACGAAGTGGATGGAATTCGTGTCGAAAAGATTTGCCTTTACGGGGGAAATCCGGACACGCTCACCGAGCGAGTCCCTGGGAACTCCCTGCTGACGCCGAACCAGATTTTTGAAATTCCCATAGAGATTCGCGACCATTCGCCGTCGTCTCCTGCTCCCGATGGGATTTTTGGGCAGGGAGATACGCTCCTGTTTGTGGGGTATGGCACATCTATATGGAAACGGATGGATCGCGAGAATTCTGGATATGTGAATGGTACGATGGATTATTTCCATTCGTATTCGCCGTATTCTTTTTACCAATCGTTCTCGTTTGGGTACAAGACATCCGGTACGGGCTTGCGGTTGAATACGCTGCCTTTACCAGCTGGTAGTGGTGTGCCTGCCAAGTTTATGCGCTATGTCCGTGGCGAAAAGGAACTCCTGCTTCGCGATTCCTATTACGGCAAAGATTTGGAATGGGACAGCGAGACGGGCAAGGAATGGTTCTGGTCGTGGCACAGCCGGTTCGATACAACACAAATTTCCAGTTCGGAACTCTTTTTCCCGCAGACGACTGACCTGCCTGGTTTTGTGGAAGGTGGTAGTAACTATGTCGCCGTGAGCTATTTCCCACATCGTTCTGTTTTCAAGTCTGCTGCCGAACGCACCGACGACCAGCCCCAGAACACGACGCTTTCCATAAATACCTACGAAGTAAGGATGCGAGGGATCAAATTTTCCCTGAATGTCAATGGTCAAACGTATAGCGAAAGGCAACTTGCTCCTGGGGGAAACTTTATCATGGATGGAGTGAAACTCAAAGCTGCCGGAAATTCGTATGAATTGACGATGTTGCCCAACGATATCCAGTTTGACCGTTTTGACGGCTATTCGGTGGCTTACGAGTGGACTCCGTTCGCCGATACGGCAGAATGGATTTTGCCGGGTGCAGTGAGTGGCGTAATTCAGATTCCTGTTGGCAACGATGTAAACTTGCGCTTGATGAAGTTCAAGGATTACGAACCCCAAGGGTTGTTAAAGATTGAAAACGGTGTCGCTAGGGATAGTGTTTTGGCCGGGGACGATGTCCGATACTTGTTGTACCGTGATGGCACTTACCGTTCTGCCATTTCTGTGGTGGGGCTTCCTGCGCGACTTCCTGGGGCGTTGAAGAACTTGGCTGCCATCAACAACAAGACCGAGTATTTGATTGTCGCTCCTGCTGAATTGGGAAATACGGCTTATGAGCTGGCCAAGTTCCGCTCGGATGGTTCTGCCGTTGCGACTTTCCCGACGACGCTTGTCTTGGCTGAGGATATATACCGTTACTACAAGGGGGGCTCTCTTTCCCCTGTCGCTATTCGTAATTACCTCGCTTATGCGAAATCTATTTGTCCGAATCTCAAGTACGTGCTTTTGGCTGGTTACGGGCATTTCGATTATCGAGGCTTCTATCCGAAGTTCCCCAAGAACTTTATACCTCCGTTCGAGAAGGAGGCCGCTGTTTCGGAAGATTTCTATGGGGTTTTGGATTCAGGCCATGTCGCCATTTATGGCAAAGATGACGTTGACCTTGCCGTGGGGCGCCTGACTGTTGTGAACGATGCTGAATTTCGGAGTTATTTGAAGAAAGTAAAGGAATATGAACAGGTTGGGTTGTATGATCATTCGTCGTGGCGTTCTTCCCTTGTCTTGACTGCGGACGATGCCAAGAACGGGACGGATTTGGACAAAACGGAACACACGAGAATTCATGAAGGTGTTGCGTCCATGATTGACAGCTTATCTGTGGAGCGGAAGTTTCGTTGGAACCAGAAAAAGATTTATCTGCTGAACTATAAAGAAGACGTTTCTGGGCAGAAAAAGGATGCTGCGCAGCATTTGGTGGATGCCTTGAACCAAGGGGCCTTGATGACGACCTATTTTGGCCATGCTTCTGTCACGGATTGGGCTGGTGAAGGCCTGCTCAAGGCGTCTTATATAACTCGGTTGTCCAACAAGAAGCGCTACACTATCTTGAATTCCTTCTCTTGTTCAACATCCCGGTTTGATAATGGCAAAACCGCCTCTTTGACCCATTCCTTTGTGATGGCTCCCGATGTGGGGGCGATTGCCGCAATCGGTGCGACAAGGGAAACTTTTGCTTCGCAGAATGAGCTTTTTGCCAAAATGTTCATTGCCACAGCGTTGTTCGAACCGGGGGCGACAATTGGCGATGCTTTACTTGCTTCGAAAAATCGGGAAATAAAAAGCGATACCCTTAATTACCGTTACAATACGGGGCACTATGTCTTGTTTGGAGAGCCTGTCCTTAAGATGCCCTTTGGGGAAGGGAATATTTCGCTGGATAAGGATATTGATACGCTGAAGGCTCTTGACAAGATTTCGTTGAGTGGTTTCGTGAATGGGATTGACAACGGAATGATTCACTTCTCTCTGCATGAGGGGCGGTACGACAAGAAAATGTACATCGGATACCAGAAAGACTTGGCAAAGCCGATGGATGACACGGTGAATGTCGCCTTCGATGGTGCGCTCATTTATTCAGAAGATGTCGAGGTTGCTGGTGGCCGTTTCAACATTGAGTTCGTGACTCCTCGGAAACTGGCCTTTGGCGATACTGCTGTTGAATTTCAGGCATGGGCTTATTCCAACGATGTAAGGCCGGTTGCTCGCCATTGGAAAAAGGGCATTGTGATTTCGGGGATGTCTTCGTATGCGGATTCTATCCACGATGATACTCCGCCTACAATCCGCATGCAGTCTTGCTTTAATGGGGGGCGTTCTTCGGATTTTGCCGAAGGCCAGATTATAGAGATGCAATCTCCAGCATGCGTTCAGGTCGTTTTTGAAGATTCTACGGCGTTAGATTATCGCGAGCAGGCTGACGAGGGAATTTCTTTTGAAGTTATGGGGGTGCAGGATCCGTTCCACCCGAACCCGTACATGGAACAAACATCCAAGCGCGCTGTCGTTCGGATGAACTTTTCTCCCGAGCTCTATTCGGCGGGCTTATATTTGTTTAAGGCGGTTGCCTACGATGTGCTGGGCAACCGGGGTGAGCGCTCGGTCGTCGTGAAGATTACAGATGATATGGAATCGGGACTTGCCGATGTGTTTAATGTCCCGAATCCGGTGGGCAAGAAGGGAACGACGTTCTACTTCAAGAATTTTGCCGTGAACAGGCCTTCAACAGTGAATATATTTATATATAATCAGAATGGAAGGTTGGTCAAGGTTATTAAAAACGCCATTTCCGGGTTGACGACTTGGGATGGCAGGGACAACCATGGTAATATGCTGGCGAACGGCCTTTACCACTATGTTGTCAAGAGTGTCGTCGCGCCGGCAGAGGAATACTCCGGCAAGACATGGAAGAAAAAACAGAAACTTCTAATTTCGAGGTAGCAGATGGATTTACGAGAAAAACCGGGCAAGGTGCAGTCTTTTCTGGAAATGATGTTGCGGTTCAGGTTGATTGCAGTCGTTGTCATGGTCGTGGCGACCGTCTCTGTACTTGCGGCTGCGTGGAATTCCGTTGTCGGGTTCCCGATTGCCGCGTCTGAGCGGTTTGGCATGTGGTTTGCCGAAATAGAGAATTTCCAGGGCTTCTGGGCCGCGTCTCAGTATCTGGTTGTTGCGGGGGTCGCCTGTATGGTTCTTTTGTTTGTTTTTGGCGGAGTCCGTTCGGGAATAGCCTCGATTGTTGCTGCGTTTTTGTCTCTGGCTGCACTTTATGTACTTGACGGGAGCGAAGATTTGGCGTTGCCTTTGTACGGGGTGTTTGCCCTGGTGTCGCTTGGGCTGTTGTTGTTTGTCAAATGGTCGGTCGCATGCCTGTTGTTCCCGTTCGCTTTGGGTTGGCTTTTCTTGAGTGCTGTTCTGACAACGCTTCCGTGGGGCCCTGACGACCCTAACTGGCTTGTTTGGGGTGCGCTTTCTGCTTTTGGTTTTGCCTGCTCGGTTGCTTTTGCTGTTGCGACGGGCAAGCACCTCGGTGCGGGCGTTCCGCAGGCCGGTGCTATCTTGAAGGCGGCAAAGCAGATGTTTGTGCCGGTGCTCGTGGGAGTGCTGCTGCTTGTTTCTGCTATTGCAATCGATATGCCCGGTGGCGTGAACTTGCTGAATTCGGCACTCTGGTATGTGGTATTTGTCGTCTGGTTTTTCGTATTTATCGTCCCGGTGTCATCATTTGCTCCGTGGGAACGCCTTCGTGCGGGTACACGCCGTGTCCAGATGAAAGACAAGAAGAAAAAATCCAAAAAGTAGGCGTTCTTTTTCAAGGTGGCCTTTGGCGTTCCCTTTGGGAATGACGATTTTTGTATTTTTTCTTTGTGATCTCTATTTTTAAGAAATTCCTTTTATTCACGCTGATCTTCGTCACTTTTGGCGTAGCCTCTACTGTTATTGAAGATTCCCGTTCCCGTTTTGTTCTAGAAGACATGGCCTATGCGCCACTGAATGCGTACGCCCTGGAGGGTGAGTTTTACCGCCAGTATAGCGTCGCTTTGCCGTCGAACGAAAAACCGTCTGTGCGTATTGGGAAGGTTTCTCTTGTCCCGCTCGATTTGTCTGCGGCCAAGGTGGAATCTGTCCGTATCCAACCCCTCTTTGTCGGGGTCCCGTACATGCGCGATGGTCTTTGGATTTGCGACATCGTCGTGCCGCTTTTTGAAAAACGAGGAAAGAAACTGTCTCTCCGCAAGAAGTTTGAGCTTACGGTTGAATTTACCGGGGCGGCGTCCGGGGTATACCCCGGCAAGCGTGCCGTAGACCGGGTTGTCAACCGCAAGTCCGCGGCACGCTTCGGCGTAGAGCGGGGCATGGCCCGCAAAGCTCTACGCCGCGCCGCCACCCGAAACGACCTGGACAATGTTGAATTTCTTGCCTCCATTCGCGTTGGCGACCGTGATGTGGCTTCGTTCAGCGAGGATGGCCAGTATGCTGTCCGCTTTGAGACTTTGCGCAAGACTCTTGAGGCTTTGGGCCGTGGGAATGACATCGATGGAATCAGTATCGACAAAATTACTCTCTATGGTGCGAATCCAGATACACTTTCCGATAGGGTCCCAGGTACAGACCTGATTACGCCTAATCAGATTTTTGAAATCCCGATAGAAATTCGCGACCATTCTGCGTGCAGCCATGCTCCGTGCCCTGCCGATAAAATTTTCGGACCGGGGGATTCGCTCGTGTTTGTTGGGTATGGTACATCTATATGGAAACGTATGGATAAAGAGGACTCTAGCTACAAGAACGGGTCCATGGATTATTTCCATTCCTATTCGCCGTATTCCTTCTATCAGTCATTCCTGGTTGGTTACAAGAAGAGCGGTAAAGGCCTGCGATTGTCTACACTTTCTACCCCGGCAGGGAGTGCGAAAACGGTCCCGTTCTTGCGTTATGTCCGTGGTGAAAAAGATGTCACGCTACGCGATACTTATTTCGGGAAGGATCTGGAGTGGAACGAAACGACCGGTAAGGAATGGTTCTGGTTCTGGCATAGCCGTTTTGATTCTACGGTACTTTCTAATTCTACTTTGACAAAGGATTTAAGCCAGACCGTTGATTTGCCTGGCTTTGTCAAGGGCGGCAAGAACTTTGTCGCTGTGAGCTATTTCCCGTTTCGTTCTGTTCAATCAACGTCTGCTGAACGTAACAATGACCAATGGGGTGGTTCTGTGTTTTCCGGTAAGTCCTATGAAGCAAGGATGAAAGGACTTAATTTCTCGATGGAAGTCAACGGGAAAACATTTAATGGAGGAACGCTTGTTCCTGGAGGGAATTTTCAATTAGACAATGTTCCTCTGAAGGCCTCTGGGAATTCGTATACCCTGACATTGTTGCCCGATTCTGTGCAATACAGCCGCTTTGATGGGTTTACGGTTGCTTATGAATGGCTTCCGCAGGCCAAAGATGCTGAATGGGTCTTGCCGGGTGCCGTTAGTGGAATTGTCCAGATTTCTGTTGGGAAAGACTCCGATTTGCGCTTGATGAAATTCAAGGATTATGAACCGCAGGGGCTTTTGCGCATAGAGAACGGAATTGCGAAAGATAGCCTTGCTGCTTACGACGATGTGCGTTATCTGTTGTATCGCAAAGATGTTTTTCACCGCGATAATGACTTCTTCGTAGAGGGGATTCCGAGCCGTGAAAGTGGTGTGTTGAAAAATCTTTTTGCAATCAATAACAAAACCGAATACCTTATTTTGACTCCGACCGAGTTCGCGAAAACGGCGATCGAATTAGCCAAGTTCCGTTCGGGAGGGGGAGCTATTGCGACCTTCAAGACTACGGTTGTCCAGGTCGAGGACATTTACCGTTATTACAAGGGGGGAAGCCTTTCACCAATTGCCATCCGCAATTATCTTGCTTATGCAAAATCCATATGCCCGAACCTCAAGTATGTTACATTGGTTGGGTATGGTCACTACGATTACCGTGGCCTTATCCAGAAACTTCCGAATTTTATTCCTCCGTTTGAAAAAGAAGATGCTGCTTCGGAAGACTTTTATGGCATTCTAGATTCTGGGGAAGTCGCTCTCTATGGAAATTATGATGTAGATCTTGTTGTGGGGCGCTTGACGGTGGTCAGCGACGATGAATTCCGGATTTATCTAGATAAGGCGATGGATTATGACTCGGTGGGTCGGTACGACCATTCCTCATGGCGTTCTACTTTGATACTTGCTGCCGATGACGCCAAGAATGATAACAAGGAAGATAATACGGGGCATACTGCAAAACTTGAAACCCTTGCCCAAACGATTGATGAGATGTCCAAGGCGAAAAAATACCGCTGGAACCAGAAAAAAATATACCTGCTTGATTATAAGGAAAACTCGTCGGGGCAAAAGAAAGATGCTGCTCAGCATATGATTGATGCTTTGAATCAGGGAGCGTTAATAACAAATTATTTCGGCCATGCGTCTGTCACGGATTGGGCTGGGGAAGGCCTTCTCAAAACATCTTATATTCCTAGGTTGCACAACAAGAAATTGTATACCATATTGAATTCTTTTTCTTGTTCTACGTCCAGGTTCGATGATGGAAAGACTGTTTCGCTGACGCATTCTTTTGTCGTTTCTCCAGATAAAGGGGGGATTGCTGCCATTGGAGCGACAAGAGAGACTTATGCCGCTAGCAATGAATTGTTTGCTACGGGCTTTATGTACAGCGCTTTGTTCGATTCTCTCGTGACACTTGGCGACGCCTTCTTGAATGCGAAAAAGATCCGTGGTGCAGAAGAACAGGGCGATCCAAGAGAATTTTCCGCTAGACGCTATAATACGGAGCGATACGTTCTATTCGGGGAACCCGTAGTCATGATGCCTTATGAAAAGGGGCATGTAACACTGGATACGGAATTGGATTCAATTAAAGCGCTTGATAGGGTGAAATTGAGTGGCTCTGTGTCTGGAATTACTAATGGAAAAATCCACCTGTCGCTCAGAGATGGCCGTTACAATAAGAAAATGTTTGTCGGCTACGATATGCTCGACAGAACGGATACGGTCGTGAAGGATTCGGTTGTGCGCAGATACACTTCGGAAAAGAACGACACTGCAACTATTATATATAAAGATACTTTAATGGTCCCTATTGACGGTGCGCTGATTTATTCGGAGGATGTCGATATTGTGGATGGCCGCTTCAGTGTTGAATTTATAACACCTCGAAAGATGTCCTTTGGCGATACTGCTGTTGAATTCCAGGCCTGGGCGTATTCTAATAAAGTAAAACCAATTTCACGTTATTGGAAACAGGGAATAGTCATTTCCGGGATGTCTTCGTATGCGGATTCCATTCACGATGATGTTCCTCCTTCGGTGTACATTCAACCATGTTTAAGTGGGGGGAAGGTGTTGAATTATGCCGACAGTCAGGTTGTTGACCTTCAGTCACCGGCATGCTTACAGGTCGTTTTCGAAGATTCTACGGCTTTAGACTATCGTGAACAAGCTGACGAAGGAATTACGTTTGAAATTGTGGGCTGGCAGACTCCGTTCCATCCTTACCCGTATTTGGAACAGACCTCCAAGCGGGCCGTGGTCAAAATGAATTTTGTATCGGAATCGTACCCGGAGGGCCGTTATGTGTTCAAGGCCGTTGCTTACGATGTTTTAGGTAACCGGGGTGAAAAAACGGTAATCGTGAACATTACCGACGAAATGAAGTCGGGCCTCGCCGATGTTTTCAATGTCCCGAATCCGGTGGGCAAGAAGGGAACAACGTTCTACTTCAAGAATTATGCCGGAGAACGCGGAAAGGTGAATATCTTTATATACAACCAGAACGGAAAACTGGTCAAGGTGATCAAGAATGCGGTCTCAGGCGTTACGCATTGGGATGGCCGCGATAATCACGGTCGCCTCCTGGCAAACGGTCTCTATCATTATGTCGTACGGAACGAAGCCGCCGCGACGGAAGAACTCAAGAAGGGTGTCTGGAAAAAGAAGCAGAAACTGCTGATTTCTAGATAGCTGTTCCCGCTCCGATTACTTTACGCAATATTCAGCGACTGCTCGCGGATGCACTCGATCTCGTTCTTGAGTTCGATGGCGAGGGCTGCAATGTCTGCACTCTGGCACTTGGTCCCAAGCGTATTCGCTTCGCGTCCCATTTCCTGAAGGATAAATCCGAGGTTCTTGCCCTGTGCTCCGCCTTTCTTGAGGGCTTCCAGGAACAGCTTGTTGTGGCTGTGGAACCGCGTGATTTCTTCGTGGATGTCGAGTTTGTCAGCCATGATGCAGGCTTCTTGCAATAGGCGTACGTCGTCGATTTCGCTGTCCTTCATCAGGGAATCCACGCGTTCCTTGAACTTGACCTTCCACGTCTCGATGCGCTGCGGGTCCAATACTTCGACCTTCGCGAGCACGTCTTCTAGGTGCGCGACACGCTTCGTGAGGTCGGCGGCGAGGTTCGCGCCTTCTTTTTCGCGCATGGCAATCACACCATCGAGCGCTTTGTCAAGTTCTGCCTTCAGGTGCTTTTCCCAGACTTCGTTGTCGGCACCTGCATCGGTAAATTGCAATACTTCGGGAATTGCGAGGATGTGTTCAAGCTTGATTTCGCCAGCGATGCCGTACTTGGCCTGCATGGCCTTGGTGATTTCCACGAACTTGCTCACTGCCGTCTCGTTGTAGCACACGGGAATGTTCCCGACAGAGCCTTCACCGAGCGTGATAGAGAGGTTCACCGAGCCACGGGCAAGTTTTTCTTTGATTTGCGCCTTGAAGTCGTTCTCGAGGTAGGCGAAGTTTTTCGGGATTTTTGCAGAAATTTCGAGGAAGCGACTGTTCACGCTGCGCACTTCGATAACGCAGGTGGTTCCGTTCAGGGTGGATTCGCTCTTGCCGAACCCGGTCATAGAAATAATGGACATGCCCCAATTATAATAAAAAAGAGCGCTCCATTTGTTCATTAGAGGAATAATTCAACTTTGATTGTAGGTTCTGGTAAAGGCGCTTGATTTTCGTTGTTTTGAACTATATATTTAGGAATGTCATAAGAAGGATGAACATAATGAAAAATTTGTTGTCTTTGGGAGTTTCTGCATTTTTATTTATGGCCTGTAGCGACACAGGGTCTGTTTTTGAAGTTCCGCTTCCCGGTTCTCTCGATTCAGAAGAGCCGGTTTCTTCTTCCAGTATCGTTAAGAAATCGTCCGCCTCAAAATCAAAAGAGGATTCTGAGTCCAACAAAGGGGAAGATAAAAGCGAATACGATCCTAAAACGGGAACCTTGAAGGATTTACGGGATGGTCAAATCTATAAGACTGTTGTGTTTGGCGAGGGAGAAAACGCTCAGATTTGGATGGCAGAAAATCTGAATTATGCATACCGTGTCCCGACGGCTAAAATTGATTCGTCTAGTTTTTGCTATGATAACAACTTGACTAATTGTGAAAAATATGGGCGATTATACCTGTGGAGTGCTGCCATGGATAGCGCTGCCGTTTTCAGTGATGCTGGAAAAGGGTGTGGTGACGATACAACATGTAAATCGGCACAGATTGTTCGCGGAATTTGTCCTAAAGGTTGGCATTTGCCTGATTCTTTGGAATGGCATATTTTTATTGAGACGATAGAAGGAAATGAATATTCGAACACGAAAAAAATTAAATCTACAAGCGGTTGGATTTCTTCTGATAGTGGGGACGCAAATGGTACTGATGAATATGGTTTTTCTGCACTTCCTGCAGGCTTCTTATATAATTTATACGACGAATTCAAAGATCTAGGAAAAATTGCCTATTTTTGGGCAAATGGAGAGCATAATTACGCAGGCAAAGCCGTACATTTGTACAATTACGGTCAGATAGGAATATTCACTGACTATAAGGATCGAGGGTATTCCATCCGATGCCTAATGGACTAGCATATACGAAAAGCTCCGCAACGCCAAGGTCACGGGGCTTTTTGAATGTCTTTGAGTGCGATGCTAGATCTTCGAGATTGTCGCAATCACGTGCTCGGCGCCGAAGTTCGGGATGCCGATGGCGGTGAGGAACTTGCTCAGCGTGTGCTCGCTCTGGAAGTTGATGTTCTCGATGCGGAACCCTTCCTTTTTGCAGAGCGTGTAGAAGTCCTTTACCGTCAAGAGGCGAATGTTCGGCGTGTCGTACCACTCGTAGGGCAGTTCCTTGGACTTGGGCATGCGGCCGTGGAGCATGAGGCTTCCGCGGGTAGTCCAGTGTCCGAAATTCGGGAACGTGACGATTGCCTTCTTCGCGACGCGCAACAGCTCGTTCAGGAGAGCCACAGGGTCACGGATTTCCTGGATGGTACGGTTGATAATCGCGTAGTCGAAGCTGCCGTCCTTCAAGTCCGAGATGCCGCGGTCGTCCAAGTCGCGCTGGATGACCTGCACGTCCTTTTCGAGACAGTCCAAAATGCCGGTGATGTTCTTCTCGATGCCGAATCCGGTGACCTTCTTCTTCTTGGCGAGGAAGTCGAGCAAGTCGCCGCTGCCGCAACCGAGGTCGAGCACGTGGCTGCCTTCCTTCACGAGTTTGCCGAGCAACTTGAAGTCGCTCTCCTCGTGGAATACGGGCACTGCCTGCGTGCCTTGCTGCGGGATAATCTTGGAATCGAGGAAACGGCCCACGGCCTTGCCGAGTTCGCCTACTTCGATAAGGAATCCGTCGTGGCCGAACTGCGTGTCGAGTTCAAGGCTCGTGACTGACTTGCCCACGTTCAAGAGCGCACTCGTGATGCGGCGGCTCTCGTGCGGCGGGAACAGCCAGTCGGTGGAGAGGTTTACGTTCAGCACTTCGGCCTTGATGTCCTTGAAGGCGTTTTCGATGCTGCCGTATTCGGTTTCCAAATCGAATGCGTCGGTCGCGTGCGCGATATGCAAATAACTGTTCGCGTCAAAACGGTCTACGAATTTTTTGCCCTGGTAACGCAGGTAGCTCTCGATGGGCAATTGCAAATCGAACGGCGTAGAATACGTGACGGCGTGGCTCTTGTTCTCTTGCGCCTGTGCGCGTTTGAACTTCTGTTCCATGCCGATGGCCGAAAGGTAGGTGATGTGCGCGAGCTTGCGAGCGTTCGCGAGGCCCACGTCGGGCTTTTGCGCCTTGTCGTAGTAGTCGCCGCCGTTAAAGTCCGGGTCTTGCGTAATCACGTCGCGGGCCACGACTTCGAATCCGAGCGCTTGGCTCGAGAAACGCGGCGAACTTGCGATGATTACGATGCGCTTCACTTGTTCGGGGTAGTAGATGGCCCACTTCATGGCCTGGAAACCGCCCATGGAGCCGCCCAGGACGCAATAGAATTCCTTGATGCCGAGTCCGTCGGCGAGTTCCTTCTGCGCATGCACCATGTCGCCGATGGTGATGATGGGGAAGGTGCTGCCGTAAGGCTTGCCCGTGCGCGGGTTGATTGTCGCAGGGCCCGTGGTGCCCTTGCAGCCGCCCAAGATGTTGCTGCAGACCACGAAGAAGCGGTCCGTGTCAATGGCTTTGCCGGGGCCGATGAGTTCGTCCCACCAGCCGGGTTTCTTGTCGTTCTCGGTGTACCAGCCGGCGGCGTGCGCATCGGCGGTGAGCGGCGAGCAAATCCACACCGCGTTGTCGGCAGTGGCGTTCAGCTTGCCGTAAGTCTCATAACGGATCGTCAGCGCAGGGAGCGTGCTTCCGTTTTCCAGCACAAAACCGGCCTCGCCATAGTCCTTGACGAAGTCCTTCGGCTCCACGGGGCCGATGCTGGATTTATGCAAATATTCACTCATATGCATAAATATAGTAAAAAGATGGTCGCTGCTAATTATAGTTTCTGGCTATGGTTGGCTATATGCTGTAAATCAGGTTCAGAGAAGCCTTGGCTCCGAGCGATTCCTTGAACTTGAACAGGGGTAGGTTCAGGTATTCGCCGCAGTTTTCGGTCGAGATTCCCCACGAGAACTTTTTAAAACCGTCGTGAGCGGCTTCGCGCATGACGTTCACGTACATGGCGGTTGTCGGGTGGAACTCGCGGATTTCTTCGTTCGGGGCGATGTATTGCGCATGTCGGATGTTAGCTTGTTTGAAATCGAATAGCATCATCCCGGCGACAAACGTTTCGCCTTCCCGAAGGGCTCGGAACTTGACTTCTTGTGCGATGCGGTTGTGTCGCAAGTCTAGCAGTTCCTCGAGCGTGTGGACGGGCTTCACGTTGTACTTTGCCTTCGAGATGCACAGGTGCCTGTAGAATTCGGGCATCTCCGCATCGGTCATGTCGCGGTATTCGAGATTGTGCGGAAGCGACTTGCGGAATACCGAACGGCAAGTTTTTTCGCAGTTCTCGAGCGGGTCGGTACTCGCGTCGAGTGTGCATACGGCGCTCAATTCGGTCTGTCGCCTGTAACCGCGGTGCTCCAGCACATATTCCAGGAGAGCGGTTGAATCTTGGGCGAAAAGGCTCGATGTCGGGCGCATCTTGATTTTTTTGCAGATGCCCTTCAGGTATTCCTCTGCACATTCCATGATGTGCATGATCCGTTCTGCGGTATAGAAATTCTTGGAAATGACGGGTCCGCCGAAGGTGGAACCCTGATGCGAAATCCATTCGCCTGCATCGGTCAGGTTGCCGGGGAATGCGGCCACGATGGTGCCGCTCGATTCCAGCAAGAACGAGGTGTCCTTGAAACGGCCCTGCGGATGGTAGTTCAGGAACCGTCTGGTTTGCAAAAATGTGCCGTTCACCGATTCGTTCATCACGAATCGGTCCCAACGCGCCTCGAGGTGCGAATCGTACGGTAAAACACTGAACATGCGATAAAGATACAAAAATTTGCCCGACGGAAAGCTGTGAGCCGTGAGCAGTGAGCCATGAGCTGTGAGTGATGGGGATTGAGGGGAAAGCCTTCCCCTGGCTCGCACTATCGTTGCTCACCACCCCTTCTAGCGGGCATGACATTCCCTAGATCTTGGCCGCTTTTCTTTCGCCTAAAACTCCGCATTCCCCTAGCCCCTAAATCCTAGATCCTAACCTCATCCCCCTAGATCCTAAATCCTAGATCCTAAATCCTAACCTCATCCCACACTCCACATTATCTTTCGTCTTTCGTCTTTCGTCTAACATCCCACACCCCACATCCTGAGAAATTTGTATATTACTTTCGTATTATGCCGAATTTTGAAGAAAAAGCGCAGATTGTCCAGTTGCCCAAGTTCCTTGACGAACGGGGCAATTTGAGCTTTTTGGAATCGGGCAAACACATTCCCTTTGAAATCCGGCGCACTTATTGGATTTACGATGTGCCCGGTGGTTGCCTGCGCGGGAGCCATGCGTTCAAGACAGAAAAGGAATTTATCGTTGCGCTTTCGGGCAGCTTTGACGTGGTTGTACACGACGGCGTCGAAGAAAAACGCTATTCGCTTTCGCGCTCCTATTACGGGCTCTACCTGCCGCCGATGCACTTTAGGACTCTCGACAATTTCTCGACCAATTCGCTTGCGCTTGTCGTGTCGTCGGCGGATTTTTCCGAAGAAGACTATATCCGTGATTTTGACGAATTTATCCGCGAGGTGAAAAAATGAACGAGCAGGATTTGAAGAACGCCAACATTGGCATGTGCTCGCTCATTGAACTCCCGAGGATTAGCGAACGTTCGGGGAGTCTGACGCCTATCCAGAACTCGAAGGAGGTCCCCTTCGATATCAAGCGAGTGTTTTACTTGTACGATATTCCCGGTGGCGTGACTCGTGGCGGCCATGCCCACAAGGAATGCCACCAGTTGTTGGTGGCGGCGAGCGGCGCCTTCGATGTGAAGGTTTCCGATGGTGAAAACGAGAAGGTCTACCGCCTTGACCGCCCGTATTTCGGGTTGCACATTCCGCCTGGAGTCTGGGCCGAGGAACTGGGATTCTCTTCGGGCTCTATTTGCTTGGTGCTCACTTCGCACGAATTCAACGAAAACGACTACTGGCGCGATTATGGCGATTACCTCAAGTTCAAGAAGGGGAATGAATGATGAAGATTCCCTTTTTGGATTTGAAGCAGGTGAATGCTCCCTATATGGATGCCTTGAAAGAGGCTGCCTCGGCAGTCGTGGAATCGGGATGGTACATTCGCGGTTCTTACTGTGAAAAGTTCGAGAAGGAATTTGCTTCTTATTGTGGTTTTGCTCATGGTGTGGGTGTCGGGAATGGTCTTGATGCGCTGACGTTGATGCTTCGTGCTTCCATCGAACTCGGGCGGCTCAATCCAGGTGACGAAATCTTGGTGCCGGCGAATACGTATATCGCGACGGTCTTGGCCGTGAATGCAGCGGGCCTTGTTCCTGTGCTTGTAGAACCCGACGAAAAGACTTTCAATATCGATCCGGCGAAACTGGCGGATGCGTGTACAGAAAAAACGCGTGGAATCTTGGCGGTTCACTTGTATGGTAGGCTTGCAGATATGCCTGCTATCTGGAAATTTGCCAGCGAATGCGGATTGCTTGTTTTCGAAGATGCAGCGCAATCTCATGGAGCATTTTTAGACGAGAGACGTGGTTCGACAAGCTCACCAACCGAGACGAGAGACGAGAGAAAGGTTGTAAAAAGTGCCGCCATTGCTTACAGTTTTTACCCAACGAAAAACCTCGGGGCGCTCGGCGATGCGGGTATGGTCGTAACCGACGACGCGGAGCTTGCCAATGTGGTGCGGATGCTCGGCAATTACGGCTCCGAAAAGAAGTACGTGAACAAGTATCGCGGAGTCAATTCCCGCCTCGACGAAATTCAGGCGGCCTTCTTGCTTGCGAAACTCCCGCATCTTGATGCGTGGAATGCACGTCGTCGCGAAATCGCTGCCCGCTACTGTAGCGAGGTGAAGAACCCGCTGATTCGCCTTCCCGAAATTCCTGCCGACCCGCGCGAGCACGTGTGGCACGTATTCACTGTTCGCACTCCGGACCGCGCTATTCGCGATGCGCTGCAAAGGTATCTTGAAACCCGTGGCATCGGGACGCTAGTCTTTTACCCAATTCCTCCGCATTTGCAAGAAGCTTATGCGGCTCGACCCGATGGGGCGAATTTCCTGTTGCCCACGAGTGGGCTTTCTGCGAAGTTCCCGATTACGGAGGCGATGGCCGACACTGTCATCAGTATTCCCGTGTCGCAGGTGCTTACGGATGATGAAGTTTCTGAAATTATTGGAGCATTGAATGAGTTTGTGTGCTAGAATTATCCGCAAGCTGGTACGTACCTCGCGCATATGCTTTTACAAGAGTATATCGACCGCAAAACCCAAAGGTAAGTTCCGCTCCATCGCTCCAGTGCTCTGCGAAGGCAAGGGCGACATTGTCGTGGGCGAGGGAACTATTTTTGGCTTTATCGAGGATGCGGATTTTTGGACATCTTACGTGTTTTTAAACCCGCGTAATAGAGAATCTTCGATAACGATTGGTAAGGGTTGCCAAATTTGCAACCGCTTCAGTGCGGTTTCCGAAGGCGAGGGAATAGAAATAGGTGACAACGTTCTCGTGGGTTCCTCCGTGACCATTCTCGATAGTGATTTTCATGAAATCGATCCGGAAAAACGCATCGGCGGGACTCCAAAGACGGGGAAGGTCGTAATTGAAAACAACGTTTGGATTTGCGACCGCGTGACTATCCTCAAGGGTACGGTTATCGGCAAAAATTCTGTGGTGGCTGCGGGAGCGGTCGTTTCGGGCGAATTCCCGGCGAATGTCGTTATCGGTGGTGTTCCGGCAAAAGTCATTCGGGAAATAGGCGGTTGACGGTGGATCAGTCTTCAAAAATCTGGAAGTTGTTTTTTGGCTCGGGTTCGGTGACACTCTTCAATACGCTCCGTGCTTTTGTTATCAACAAATTATTGGCTGTCTTTTTGCCTCCTGCGGCCTTTGCCTGCGTAGGCCAGTTCATGAACTGGATGAACGTCGGGCAGGCAACTTCTAGCCTTGCCATGCAGAACGGCTGGGTGAGCCTTACCGCGCAGAACAAGGACAATCTCAAAAAACTGCACGGCGTGTGGCGCGGAGGCTTCCGCCTCACGACTTTTGCGACGGTATTCACTTGCGTTGCAGCGGCCATTTTCTGCTTTGCGGCTCCTCTTGAAAAACTGTTGCCGGGCGTGCATCCGCGCCTTGCGCAGGCGGCTATCTTGTTTGCGCTCCCGGGAATCCTAGCAACAAACATCGTCACCATTTGTTCTTCGGTGATGAATGGTCTTGGGCTTGTCCGGCGCTGGGCCCTTATTCAGATTGTCGCCTCGCTGTTTCAAATGCTTTGGGTGGCATTCTTCCTTTATACGGGGCACCTTTCTGTACTCTCCATTATAGCCACGCAGTCTGTGGTGGCTGGCTTCTTTGCGGCCCGTGTCGCATCGCGTGCCGGGTTCAATGTCAAGACGTTCAGGCAATCGGTTTTGGATATTCGCGGCCCATGGCTGTCTTATGCGATCATGGGGCTTGTGCCGATGATTGTCGCACCTCTCGTTCTCATGTTCGTGCGCTCACTTGTCGGTTCTGAACTCGGTTGGAATGCTGCGGGTATTTGGCAAGGCGTCTACAAGATTTCTGACTTTTTCGCATCGATTTTCTCGGCGATTCTTGGTGTGCTTATACTGCCACGTATTAGCCGGGAGATGACCCGCGAAAGTTTCCGCAAGGAGTTTTACCCGATTTTCTTGCGGATGATTGGTTTTACTTTTGTATTCTGCATAGCCATTTATTTTGGCCGTGACCTTGTGGTTGCAATTCTTCTTTCAAGTACATACGCTCCTGCTGCAGATTACATGCCTATCCAATTGTTGGGAGACTTCTTCCGTTCGGGTGGCTGGTGTTTGGGTATGGTACTGATAGCTCGACGTGAGACAATGGCTTTCCTCATTATTGAGGTGGGAGCAAACCTGCTCTTTGCTGTCGGGACCTTCGTTGGAGTGCGATTCTTTGAAATGCAGGGGCCAATGCTTGCATACGCGTTTGAAAATTTCGTGACGCTTGTTGCACTTGCAATTACTGTCAGGAGGCTCAAATGGAATACTCCATAACGAACATGTTTGCCGAAAAAATGACAGAGAATGTCTATGTGAAGGCCTTTGTACAGGGCTCCGAGACAGAACAGCGCGAACAGTTTCCGCTGGTTTCTGTTTTGGTCGCAAGCTACAATCACGAGAAATATGTAGAAGCGTCCATTCGATCAATAATGGCGCAGAAGGGCGTGTCGTTTGAACTTATCGTCGTTGACGACGGTAGCACGGATTCGTCTCCACAAATTTTGGAACGCCTGCAAAAAGAATTTGGGTTCCGTTATGTGCATCGCCCGAACAAGGGACTTGTGCCTACGATGAATGAACTTTTTTCTATGGCGCAGGGGAAGTATTTTTGTTCGTTTGCTTCTGACGACATTATGCCTCCAGACCGCCTTAGGATTCAAAGTGCTTTTTTAGAAACACATCGCAACAAGCCCATCTGCTTTGGCCAAATTATATCTATGGATTCAGAAGGCCATTTAGCCTCGGAACCAGATCCCCGATATACTTCTGGTATCCCGGAAGTGACTTTTGCGGATGTATTCCTTGGGAAAAAAGAACTTCACGGTTGCACAGAAATGATTGACTGTGAAGTTTTTCGCCAAATGGGTGGCTATAATGCGGAGTTCGTCATCGAAGATTTTCAGATGATGCTGAAGTTCCTTTCGAAGTACGAACCTATCCCCGTTTTGGATACGGTATGTTGTTATTACCGGACCCATGCGACAAATATTTCGGGGAAGAAAAACTGGCTTTACGAAAATACGCTCAAGGTTATTGATAAGTATTCAACGCACCCTCTTTATAAGGATGCGGTCAATACTTGGAAATCTCATTGGTTCTCAATGCTTGCTTACTGCGACAAGAAGGATGCTCTTAAGCATTTGCCACAACTCTGGTCGCTTTCGCTTCCGTTCTTGAAACGGTTCCCCAAGCTGTTCATTCCGCGTTTCTTGCTCAAACGTTAGCGGAATATTTTTTTGAATGTCCCGGCTAGGCCGAGCGTCGAGATATTTGTCCACAGCGAAAGGGGGAGGGAAAGGGTCTTCGCAATGGGGCGCGGGAATGTGCTGAACAGCTTTTGCCTGCGCTGGATTCCTTTGCGTATGGATTCCGGGCGCCAAGTGCTCTGGAAATGATGGATACAGTAGGTCGCATCGGTAGAGTGGATTTTTCCGTCGATGTAGCTCTTGGGCGAGAAAGCTTCTTCAGGGAATATATCTAGTTCTTGGAATGGTGCAAATGCATCGGCGAGAATCTTGGGGAGCACCATGTTGTCGATTTTGTTTTCGACATATTCAAAATGTCGCTCACGATAAAATTCGAGTGCCGCTTTTATGGGTTTACATCCCGGTTCGCATCCCATTACGGCGCCTTCTATGCGCTTGGAACCGTTTTCATAACCGAAAAAGTTGCTGCGCTTTAGCAGGTCGCCAAAGGGGCGTAGAATTTCCACGTCAGTATCGAGGTAGATTCCTCCTTCGGTGTATAGCGCGAATAGCCGCACGGCATCGGCCGCGAAAGCCCATTTTTTTTGTTCCAGCGCTTCTACGACCCAGGGGATTCCCGTGGCACGGGCTTTGTCAGCATCCCAGTGAACCCATTCGAAATCGGGCAGGAATTTATGCCAACTGTCAAGGCAACGTTGTACGCTATCGGGGTAAGGCTCTCCAGAAAACCAGCAGTAGTGAATTTTTTTCGGAATCATCCGAACCTCTTCATGACCAGTTCCAGGAACTTCATGCCACCAAAAGAACACAGGGCGGCCACCTTGTTGCGGACTCTGGAATTCCCATCTAGGAGGCATTGCATGCGGAATGCGTTGATCCAGTGCCACGCGCGGCTCCTGTATTCGGAAAATTCCTCGGTGTCGGGAGTGCGCATCAGTATGCTGAACCCCGCACTCAGCAGGGAGTTTTCGGCTGCTTTTAAAATGCGCTGGGCAGCCTTCTTGTCCAAGGCGTCCTTGTTTTCGCTCGCCTTGTCGAAAAGGTCTTCGCAAATGTCGAGGAGAACTGCTGTTTTCATGCCCCCTTGATTGGCGAGCGCGCTATCGGGGTGTTTCCGGTAGTAGTACAAAGTCCGGTTCACAAGGGCAATCCGGTCCACCTCATTGAATATGGAAATGACCGCAATCAAGTCTTCGAACAGTGTCCCTTCCTTGAGTTTTCGGCCTTTCCAAAGTTCCACGCGGAATATCTTGTTCCAAAGGGAATAATCAGGAAAGTTTTTTTGGTACAGGCATCGCTCGACGGCTTTGGGTGCGGTAATGGCACGCGGCTTGGTCTTGCTTGTGGGGAGAATGTCCCCATGATGCAGTTCTCCGCTGAACGTGCGCTTTTTGCCGCAGGCAATCTTTGTTTTGCAGGCTTTGGCCGCAAAAAGGAGGTCGTGCAACATGGACGGCGCTGCAACATCGTCGCTATCTACGAATACAATCCATTTGCCCGAAGCATGTTTCAATCCGGTGTTGCGGGCTTTTGACGGGCCGCCATTCTTTTGCTCGAAAACTTTGAAGCGTGAGTCGTTTTCTGCAAAGGACTGCGCTATGGAGAGGCTGCCATCGGTAGAGCCATCGTCAACAACCACGGCCTCAAAATTCCCGAACGTCTGCGTTGCGATGCTACGCAGGCATTGTTCGAGATATTTGGCCGTGTTGTACACGGGAACAATGACAGTTATCTCCGGCATACCAACCTCAAAAAAAATCTTAGGCGCCCTTCTTGGCAAGGACGATTTCGCCCCAGCCCATCTGGACAAACGCTCCGGCCCTTACGAGGTCGCCTTGCGCCTTCTCGTAATCTTTCAGCAGGGCGTTATACTCCGATACATCCTTCCGGAGCCTTGCACCCCCCTTGGCCTTGCGTTCCAGCCAATCTTGCTTCCATTGGGCTGCGGCAGAAAGTTTATCGCAAGATGTTTCCAATGCGTCAAGGTAGGCGGGGACCGCTTTCAAGAACGTTGCTTCAAATGGTTTTGACTTTTTCTTCGCTTCGTCGACAAGATTCTTTTGTTGTCTGCAATTCGTGGCGATTTCGCCCATGAAACGGACAATTCGGTTAAAATCCACCTGCGGCCATATCATGTTGAACGGCCATATCTTTTTCCAATGGAACTTGAACATGGACTCGTGAGCGGTATTCTTCGCCTTCACGAGTTCTTTCAGGTTGTTGAAAATGATTTCGGACGGGAGCATATCCCGTTCGACTGCATTTTCGGCAGGTTTCTCTACATCGGTATTCATATATAAATTAATATACATATGGAACAGGTTCTTGCGGATTCCTTCAGCGTAAACTTTCGTTAACTATTGGCTTTTTTATTCGGATTTGGGCTATTTTTTACCATCTTTTGCTTGCTTTTTATATATTAGGATGTAAATTCATAAAAAGAACACCTTACTTAAGGAACCTTTATGGACAAGAAAAAACTTAGAATTTTGATGATTGCCGACATCGTCGTCATCGTTGGGCTCGTCGTCGTCATGATGGTGCTCAAGGGGCAATATAACGACCAGGCCCAAAAATCCGTCAAGGAACAGGTGGATGCCTACCTCACGGTCACCAATGGAGTTCTCCAGGAACAGTGGAGGTCCATCGACCAGTACGGCATGGCGTTCAAGCTGCTTTATGCGACTCTCGCCGGCAACAAGACCGAAGCTTCGTTCAAGAGCGCAGTCGCCGCTATCGAAGGCGACAAGGATGCGCGCGTTAGGCAAATCGCTTACATGTATTCCGCTGCTGGTGTGAACGACAAGGCCCAGAGCCTGATTAGCGAAAAGGCTGGCCTCGCCGACAAGTTCCTCCTCAAGTCCGAGGGTGGCGTCTACGAAGTCGCATGCGGAAAGGACTGCTCCATCAGCTTCACCTTCGCCAAGGGCAAGCTCAAGTCCACCGACTACAAGGCTCTCGCCGAATACAAGATGGAAGACCACTTCAAACTCGAAGCTCCGGCTCCGTTCCACTTCGAATAAGGAGAATCACGATGAATTTGAAGACTATCACCATCGCTCTCACGGTTCTCGTTTTCGCGGTCCTCGCCACGGTCATCATGCAGAAGGGCAGCTACGTCTCCCAGGCAACCGAACATTACGAAAAGACAACGGGTAACTCCTTCAACGGTACGTCCAGGATTCTCAAGTTCGTGAACGAATCTATCGAGACGAACAAGACGCTCTGGCTCATGACCTGCGACGCCATCCAGAATGTGAAGACGGCTAAGCAGATGGCCGAAATGGAATCCAAGTACTTCCCAGGAATCAAGGGCAACATGAGTATCGCCCAGAAGAACCGCAAGTTCGAAGCCACGATGTCCTACTACATTGTCTCTTACTATGACAAAGTCGAAGTAGATAAGAAGACGGATGTCAAGACTCTCACTGGGCTTACCGCCATCGACGTGAACGCCTTGCTCGGCAATGTCGCCATCGCCAAGGCCGCCGACGAAGAAGAAGGCGAAGAAGGTGAAGAGGAAGCCGCTGCCGCAGAATAATTTCAATAAAGAAATTGTGAAAAAGGTCCGCCATTTGGCGGACCTTTTTAATGGGTTTAATGCTTTTTTGACGGCGCTTTAGGTGTCTCTTTTTTCTTCTGTTCGAGTGCCGCCTTGACAAGGCCACTGAACAGCGGATGCGGCGCGGTGGGCCTGCTCTTGAATTCCGGGTGGAACTGGCAGGCTTCAAAATACGGGTGGTTCTTGATTTCCACCATTTCCACGAGCTTTCCGTCGGGAGAAGTACCGGCAATCTTGAGGCCGGCCTTTTCGAGTTCCTTGCGGAATTCGCTGTTGTAGTTGAATTCGTAGCGGTGACGATGGCGTTCGCTAATCTTTTCGCTCTTGTAAAGCTTTGCGGCGTTGGAATCCTTCATGAGCTTGCACGGGTAAGCGCCGAGGCGCATGGTGCCGCCCTTTTCGGTGACGTTCTTCTGTTCGTCCATCAGGTCGATGACCGGGTGGGCCGTCTTTTCGTCGAATTCCGTGGAGTTGGCGTCCTTCCAGCCGAGTACGTTGCGTGCAAATTCAATCACGCAGCACTGCATGCCGAGGCAGATGCCGAGCAGCGGGACCTTGTGTTCGCGGGCATACTTGATGGCAACACACTTGCCGTTCACGCCGCGGCTACCGAAACCGCCCGGAATCAGGATGCCGTCGGCATTCTTGATGAGGTTCGGATTCTTTTCAAGCTCTTCGGCCTCGATGCATTCCACTTTCACCTTGGCGTTGTGTTCCATGCCGGCATGCTGCAAGGCTTCGTGCACGGACTTGTAGGCGTCGCGGATGGCGATGTACTTGCCCACCAGCGCGATGGTGCATTCGTACTTGGGCTGGGTGGCCTTCTTGACGAGCTTGTCCCATTCGGAGTGGATGATGGGGTGCACGCTCAGGCGGAGCTGTTCAAGTACGCGGAGGTCCAGCTCCTGTTTGGAAAGTTCGCGGGGCACGGCGTACACAGAATCCGTCACGTCCTTTTCTTCAATCACGCATTCGGGCTTCACGTTGCAGAAGAGCGCGAGCTTGTCGAGGTGATCCTGCGGAATTGTCATTTCGGTACGGCACACGAGAATGTCCGGGAAGATACCGATGTTGCGGAGCT
>CAMJHM010000028.1 GCA_946405515.1 uncultured Fibrobacter sp.
AGTCCGGCGGCAAGGCTAACCCGGGCCTCGTGAACCAGATCCTCGACAAGCTCGCTAAAGAGTAGACGAGAGAACGGGCTACGCCCTACAGACGAGAGACGAGAGGAATGATTAAGGATAAGACTTCAGGTTTCAGGTCTCGGGTGCCGGGCGCATCTCGTGCCTCGTGCCTCGTGTCTCACTCCTCGCGCCTCGTGCCTCGTGCCTCGTGCCTTATTCTCGCCTTGTTCCTTGCTTTCCCTGCCTTCGCGGCCGATAAACTTGATAAGTACGACAGCGCCTACGTAAGTACGCTGAATATGACTGACGAAGAAATTGCGGAACTGTACGGAGTAGACTCAACTAAGTTGAACAAGGGCCCAACCCTTCAGGAACTCAACGAAGAAGACCCCAAGTACGTCAAACGCGATTACGACCATCGCCAGCAAGTCATTGTCGGCAGTGTCGTGATGTTCTGCGTCGCGCTTGCAATGGTGTTGATGAACAACTACAACCCGAAACGATAGTTTCGTTTATAAATAAATTAGCTGATAAAATTTTCTCCTTTCGGGGGCAAATTTATTGTATTATACATAATGTATAGTATTTTGTGTTTGCTGGGCAAGAGTTGCTGGAAAAGCGTGATTTTTGCTCAAAATTCTTAATTTCGTATAATTTTTTTTTATTTGCGTTTTGAAGAACATAACGTATATTGTATAATATGAGTCCGATTCTTGAGTTTCGTTCCAGGAAAGGTAAAGGGGGTTGACTTGAAAAAGACACTTGCACACATTGTCGTCTCGGCTCTGATTCCGTTGACCCTGGCCCTTGTGGCCTGCGGTGACGAAAAGACTTCAAACGCGATTGACCTAGGGTTGCCAGCCACGTCCGTGGTTGATACGACCACGAACGCGATTGATCAAGAAACGCCCGAAAAATTCGATAACGATTCTGACACGAACACCGTCAGTCAGGAGCCGGATTCGATATCCATTGAATCTGATTCGGTATCCCTAAAAAAAGTGCTTGCCAATTCGGGCCCTTGTAGCCTTAATCGTACTAATGGAGGAGACCTAGCCTACCTGACCAATAACGAAAAAGTCGGTTACCAGATTATTATTCCGGACGTGAGTGATAGGGGACATTTCACTAATCATGAACTTAATGCAGAACGTGTAGGGGATACTTTGCGTGTCTCGAATGATAGGGATACCATATTAACTTGGGAATGTTATGTGTACTACACGTTTAATATTCCGGCAGAAGATGCGGATGTTAAATATCTAAAATACATTAGTCATGTTTACAAAGTCGTTCCTGGCCCTGCTCCCGAAAAAGCGCCCGATACGTCATGTATTCGTATTCCGCCTTTGGATAAACCTTATGAAGAAGGAGTTTACGATACAACCTTCTGTATAATAACTACATTCACCCCGTCTGCCGAAGGTGTTTATGATTCGACTTGGACCGTCTTTCCGTACGACATTTATCAATCATCTTCGTCCGATTCAATTGACCGCCGTTCCTATTAACGATTAGGGCGGGTTGCCAAGAATATTTAAAGGGAGGAAATATGAAAAAGATGCTTGCATACACCGTGGCTTTGGGATTTGCTTCTTTGCCGCTCATGGCCTGTAGTAGCGATGATTCGCCGGCTGCTTCTGGACAGGGCGCTGCACGAGAAGTGAACATGGACTTCAAGGGCTGCTACGAAAGCCTTTCCAGGAAGGTGTCCTTGCTGAAAGAGGGCTCGGAAGATTTGCCGAAAGCGTATCTATATCATGAAAACGATAAATACCAGGTGTTGATCCCGAAGTTAGATGATTATTGCGGGTTTGCAGATGTGAAATTGGATGTGAATCGTTTTGGTGATACGCTTTCTGTCGATGTAAAATCAATCATTCCAACAAAATGTATGTGCGTGAGCGACCATTGGTTCGATATAGAGGCGAGAGATGCGGACATCAGGTACTTTGCATTCAGTCCTTACTTAAGTGGCAAAACGGTGTACGAGGTGGTCCCTGGTCCGGCTCCGGAAGGACTGTAATAATTTATTTTTGAGTATGAATGCTTAGGGAGGTGGAATTATGAAAAGAATGATTGCATGTGCTGCTGCACTGTCGTTTGCGCTTGTTGCTTGCGCAGAAGACTGCTGCGGGGACGAGTCCTCGTCGGGTGCCGACAGGAAGATAATAAACCGGGCAGATTGTGTCCACCGCGGAAACTGCAATGAATCCTACAGAAGTTGTGCTACTGTGAAGTCTGCGTTCTTGCTTCAGAGCGAAGTTGGGGGCTATCAGGTGCTTCTTAGGGGGATTCAGTCGACACGCCTTCAGATTAGCGGTGATTATTACTCGAGACGTTCTGGTGATACATTGCGTGTTTGGGACGAAATAAAAGAACGTGACGATATAAATTTATGGTGCCCAGCCGATGTCAAGTTTGATATTTCTGCCGAAGATGCCGATATCAAATATTTCATGCACTACAGTGATGTCTATAAGGTCTTGCCGGCGGATTCAATCGAAACCACGCCTTATTGCCTTGAAGAATCGAACTAAATTTTCCCAAAACATAGGAGGCCAGTCCTCCTTTTTTTATTTTTGTAACTGCAATGCGCCGAAGGCGCCCCAACCACCAACCACTATTTACTAATCACTATGTCCTACATCGACGAAGCAAAACAGAATTTCAAGGCCCTCTCCAAGAACCCGTATCCCGGTCGTGGCATCGTGCTCGGCACCAGCGCCGACGGCAAGTCCTATGTTCAGGTCTACTGGATCATGGGTCGCAGCGTGAACAGCCGTAACCGCGTTTTCGAAATGGAAGCCAAGACTGGCTTCATGAAGACGAAGGCCTTCGACGAGTCCAAGCTCACGGACCCGCACCTGATTATCTACTACCCGGCACGCCATACGGCCGACGTCCAGATTATCACGAACGGTGACCAGACCGACACCATTTACAACGCCATCAAGCTCGGCGGCACCTTCGAAAGCGCCCTCGCTACGCGCCAGTACGAAGACGATGCTCCGAACTTCACGCCACGCATCTCGGGCATCCACTACAAGAACGCCCAGCCCGCCGTGTACAAGCTCTCCATCCTCAAGAGCCGTAACAACAGCGAAGAAGCCGGTTGCGAACGCATGACGTTCGAATACGAGAAGGCCCTGCCGGGTCTCGGCCACTTCATCAGCACCTACGAAACCGACGGTAGCCCGATTCCGAGCTTTAACGGCTTCCCGAAACTGATGCCGATCTTCGACAACGCCGAAGACACGCTCAAGAAGTACTGGGCTGCCCTCGACAAGGACAACAAGGTCTCCCTGATGGTCAAGTGGATCGACAAGAAGACCTTCAAGGCCAAGACGCTGATTGTCAATAAGAATAAGTAAGTTCAAGGCTACAGTTTACAGTCAACCGCTTACCGTCTACTTCCTACTATTTATTTCTCCACCACGTTCCCGAGGATGTGGTGGATTTTATTTTTCCCGATTTCGGGATTTTCCAAGTAGTAGAACATTTGCTCCACGAGCGCGTCGGTGTTGAAATCGTAGCTCCGGATGCGCAGCAGGTAGCTTTCGGCGGAGTTGTCAAACGCGATGATGTGGGGCTGGTTCCTGTCGCCGGGCAGCGTGCATTCGCCGTCTTCGGCCATTTCGATGAACAGTCCCGCAACCTCGTCGTTGACGCAGACCCACCATTCGTCGGGTGCCCATTCGTCCCGTGCAGGAATCAGCGTCTTGAGTTTTTTCTTCAGCAACCTGCGCGAGTAGGCTTCCACGGATTGCTTTGCGACGGAGGCGCGCGCAATTTGCCTGTAATCCCAGGGGCTTGCGAACTCCACGTCCACCTGGCTGTCCACTTGCAGTCCTGCCTTCTGCAGGCCCGTCAGGCGGTCCTTTGACCATGAACTGTTGTGGTACGGCGAGAAGAAGGTGACATGGTTGACATCGTTGTTGACAAGGTATTTTCCCACCTCGATTCCCGGCAGTTCACCGAAGGTCGAATTGAAAAACGCCCAGTGCGGCTTGTTCAGGTAGAATTTCGGGATGCTGTCCACCGGTTGCTCCCACCAGACGGCGACGGGGAACTTGACTCCCGCGAAAAGTTGGAGGAGGGGGAGGGGTTTCTGGATGAGCAACGTGCTCAGCAGCGCTCCGATGGCATGTGTGTAGTCTTGCAGGCGGACAACTTGGCCGCTACGGTCAATCAGGTCGCCACTGTTCTCGTCCATTCCCAGGAGGATGAGTTTGTATTTGCGGGCGCCGGCTGTTTTATAGATAAGGCGCAAAAAGTCCAGTTCACGTTCGCTCTCGGCGGTAAAGCCGCCCCAGCTATTGCATCGCGTGACGAAGATGAGTTCGCTGAGCCCGTTCCCGGAATTCCCGAAGGTATCCCTGTGGTTTTGGGCGAAAAAATAACGCCTGCCATTTTGCTGGAGGATTCCTGCCTCCATTTTCTGCGCAAGGAATTTGCGGAGGAGGGGGAGGCTCGCATGATAGCGTTCTGCCATCTCTTTCAAGAGGGGCAGCGGGTCGGTCGGCTTGTATTCCCCGTGCCTCCAGTCTTCTTCGAAAAGGCGGTTGAGCTTGGCGAGGGCACTTTCCCTGGGCTTGGGGAGTTGAATCTGCGTCGGCGAACTGCCCCAGAAACAACCTTTACCGCGGATGCAGTAAATCTGTCCGTTATCCTGAAGCTGCCGGAGGACGGCCTGTACGGTTCCGGAACTCGCCTTGAACGTGGCCATGAGCATGCGGACGCTGGGCAGCGCATCGTCACGTTTGTGCGGGGACTGGATTAATGCTTGCAGGATCTTGTTGCGCATAGGCTCGGCACGGGGTTCGGTGGATTAGCGGTATTGTGCGCTCCAACGGCGCTTGAAACGCGGTTCGTCAAGAACCTTGGCCCAGATGAATCCCTTGCGCACGTCGGCGATGTTTTTCGTAGAGACGGCGGGGGAGCGGGATGGTTGCGTAACGTTTTCAGATTCAGCGGCTGCAAGTGCGGCTAGGTCTGTGCCGGCGGCTTCTCGGGCAGATTTTGCACGGCCTTCGAGTTCGTTCAGCTTGCGCTGGCGTTCCAACTCCAGGCGGCGTGCTTCTTCGCGCTCATCGCGCAAAGCCTGCTCGCGTTCCGCTTCGGCATCTTGTTCTTCTTGACGATGGGCACGATTTAGGAGATTGTCCAGTTCGTCCATGTCGTGTACGAGTACGTCGCAGTCGCCTTCGCCCATGTCGTGGCCTACGATGCGGTGGGCCTGCAGTGCCATGAGCATCTCGGCGGCCGTATTTTCGTCGACCTCGAATTCATCCATCAGGAATTCCAGATTGACAATATCGACACCGATGACGACTTCGGCAACATCACGGAGCGTGATAGACTTATTCGGATCTCGCCGCTTTTCCACGGGGGGAACGGGCGGCTCGATGTTGCCCTGAGCTGCCTGCCGCTGAGCTTCCTCGAATTGACGAATCAAGTCCTGCAGGGAACGCGGCGAACGCGGGGCCTCTTCGGTCCCGTATTCGTTGCTTTCCTGATCGTCTTCAATCTCTTCACGCCGATTTACGGTCGGCGGAATCTGTTGCTGTTTTTTCCTGTTGGCAGCAACCTTCTTGATGACGATATCAAGAACCCAAATACCGATGAGAATGAGAAGTCCTTCCATATTTATAGACGAAAGACGAGAGACGAAAGACGAGAGAAATTATGTATGACGTTCTTTTGATTTTTTCAATCCAGAAAGCATTTTTGCAATTTCTTCCGTTTTAAGTTCTATCTCTTTCAACTCCTTTGAAGAAATATATTTTAACAATACGGCTATTTCTAGTTGGCATTGAACCTCCATGAGAGATCCATAGCTGATTTCGAGGAAATGATTTACTTCCTTAGAAGAAGCCCTACTCATACCCTCCGCAATGTTTGACGGGACGGAGACTGCAGCTCTGCGAATTTGGTTTGAAAGAGCATAACGTTCTATGTCTGGAAATTTTTTTGCCAGAGAATAGATGTCGGTAATCCAAGCCAAACTTTTATGATAGACGTTCAGTTTTCTGTAAGCAAACATCTCTCGTCTCTCGTCTGAATTCTCTCGTCTACTTCGCCTCCGGTGCTGCTCCGATTTCACGCCTCATCTGCGTGTCGGCTTCGATGTTCTTCAGGTTGTAGTAGTCCATCACGCCGAGCTTGCCGTC
The DNA here is from genome assembly GCA_946405515.1 of uncultured Fibrobacter sp. GTDB lineage: Bacteria > Fibrobacterota > Fibrobacteria > Fibrobacterales > Fibrobacteraceae > Fibrobacter. Next base: position 6,174 of record CAMJHM010000028.1, read on the forward strand.
GCGCAGTGCTGTGGCCATGGCCATCGGAATCTGGGCTTCGGCTTCCACAAGCTTGGCCTTCATTTCCATGACTTTCGCCTTCATTTCCTGTTCGGCAGCGTATGCCATGGCGCGGCGTTCTTCGGCCTTGGCCTGTGCAATCTTCTTGTCGGCTTCGGCACGGTCGGTTTCGAGGATAGCGCCAATGTTCTGGCCCACGTCCACGTCGGCGATGTCGATAGAGAGAATTTCGAAGGCGGTTCCGGCATCGAGGCCAGAGGCGAGCACCTTCTTGGAAATCATGTTCGGGTTCTCGAGCACGTCCTTGTGGCTCTTGGCAGAACCGATGGAAGAAACAATACCTTCACCCACACGGGCAATAACGGTGTCTTCGCCTGCACCGCCGACCAACTTCTGGATGCTGGCGCGCACGGTAATACGGGTCACGGCATGCAGCTGGATACCGTCGAGGGCCACTGCGGAAACCTTCGGGGTCGTGATGACCTTCGGGTTCACGGACATCTGCACGGCTTCGAGCACGTTACGGCCGGCGAGGTCGATGGCGGCAGCTTCCTTGAAGTCGAGCTTGATGTTCGCCTTGTTGGCGGCAATGAGGGCCTGGATCACGCGGAGCACGTTACCGCGGCTAAGGTAGTGGGCTTCGAGTAAGTTTGTGTCAACGGGGAGGCCAGCCTTGCAGCTCAAAATGCGGGCTTCGACAATCACCTGCGGCGGCACCTTACGCAGACGCATACCGATGAGCTGGAAAATGCTCACGTTCGCCCTGGAGAACAAGGCCTGGAGCCAGAGGCTGAAGAACTTGCCGATGAAGGCGAGCAGGATAATGACGGCAATCGCCGCGATAACAATACCAATGATGAGAAGAGTATCCATTTTTTTCTCCGTTTTTTGTTTTTAAACGCTTGTGTCCAGAACCACCCAGATGTGGCCTTCTTGTACGGCTTCCACCTTTACGCGGGAGCCCGCTTCGATAATCTCGCCGTGGGTCTGAACGTCGAATAGCTTGATTGAGCCATCGGTTAGAGTAAAGCTTGCTTGGCCTACCGGGCGCAGGAAGGTCTTGGCAACACCGACATCACCGACATTCACTTCTTGCACGGCTTCGGTGGGGGATGCTGCTGTTTCCAAATCGGTCTTGAGCATGGGCGTCCAGCCTTCGGGCAAGAGCGGAATCAGGTACTTGCTTGCGGCAATCGGGAATACAAGCGCAATACCGGCACAGCATAGCATATAAAGTAATCCGAACAGCCACGGGGTTGCGTCGAAGGTTGTATCGACGGTTTCGGGGATGTATTCGGGCATCTCGGAGGGCGAGAACGAGAGCGCGAGGGCGAGTATCATACACGCAATGCCCCCGACGCCAAAGAGGAACGTTCCCGGCATCACGAAGATTTCGACGAGGAACAGCGCCACGCCTGCCACGAGCAGGATGGCGGGGATGTAGCCGTCGAGCTGCGGGGCGAACTGCCCGAGGAACACGATGGCGATAAGGATGATGCCGATGATGCCGAACAGCCCGAATCCCGGAGTCTTGAATTCGATGTAGAGCGCACCGAACCCGAGAATGAGCAAGATTCCAGAGATGGCTGCGATGGCTGCGGCGATGTCTTCGCCGAGCGTGGTCTCGACTTCGCTACGCCTTTCTATAGCAAGTGCGGTCTCGAAGTCGTCCCTGTCCTTGAACGTACCCTTCGAGAAACCGAGTTCTTCGGCTTCCTTGTCGGTCATTGTTAAAAGTTCGCCTTCTTTCACGAGGATTTTGGGTGCTCCCCAGAATTCCTTTTCGGCCTTGTCGAGGACTTCGTATTTTTCGCCCTCGATGATAAGCACGGTGTCACGTTCCGTCTTCTTGCCCTTGTCGAGCTTGGCCTTGAGTTCCAGGATTTCAAGTTCCGGAGTCACGAACGATGAGCTCAGCAGTTCGGGGTAACCGTTCCGCTGGGCGAGGTTCCTGAACTTCGCCCGGAGCGGGGACTGGATTTTTTCGCCGACGATTTGCGGGGTGCCGTCGCCGCCTTGCACGATGGGTGCGCAGTCGCCGATAGTCGTGGCCTCGAGCATGTAGAGCTTTTTGCAGGCGAGGGCGATGAGGCTCCCCGCACTGATGGCTTTTTTCTTGACGAGAGCGATGGTCTCGGGGCCCTTGATTGCCATGATTGTGTCCACAATGTCGAATGCAGCGTCGAGTCTGCCACCGAAGGTGTTGATTTCGAAGACGATGTAGTCGGGATTTTCCTTGAGTGCGTCGTCAATGGCGCGGGCGCAGAAATCGAACATCGACGGTTCCACGTCGCCTTCGAGCTTAATCCACACGGCGTGCTTCTTTTCGAGTTCCTGGATGGAATTTGCAGAGTCGACTGGCGAGACGGAAGTTGTCTCGGCGAAAGCGAATGCCGAGACGATGGCGAGAAGGGTAAAAAGCCTTGCGAATATATTCATGTTACCAATGTATAAAGTTTTCTGGGCAAAGAAATGATTGGCAGGCTTTTTTGGAAGGAAAGTAGGATGGTGAAATGGATATTTTTTTTTACCAAATGGGCCGAAAATGCCCCGAAAAACATTTTTTTTAAACAATTTGTAACATCTTGTTTACAGAATAAGACTATATTTACCATAGAGGTGTCTGCATTTGGCGAGTAGAATATGAAGAGTAAGATTTTCAGTTTCAATGCTATTATTACGTTCGTGTTAATCGCGTTCCTTTTTGGCGTTACTGAAATAGGCTTTTTCTACATATCAAAAAGGGTTACTGCGGATTGCTGGGAAAATTTGCACCAGATTGCCAAAAATGCGGATTCCCGGCTTGTGTTCGTTTCGCGCTCCCAGATGGGTGCTCTCATAAACATTACGGATCTCTTTACCTCGGTTGAAACTTTTGATAATCCCGAAGTCGTGAAGTATATCCAAGAAGTGAGAATCGGCCCTCTTCAGGCTCCAGTCCGCGTTTACCGTCGCAATGGTTACTACATATACGAAAAGGGGAGTGGCTCCAATCCGAAAGTTGTCGGATTGCTCAACAAGTATTTTTCTCCGTCTCCTTATATAACGCCGGTTCATGAGGATGTGTTCAGACCGGGTGTTATGGTTGTGGAACAGTTTTTCCCGATTCGTCACAAAGGTGAAATTGTTGGTGTCTTGGCAGCCGTTGTTGATTTGCATGTGCTGCCCGGTTTCTTTGCCCAGTCCAACGTGAACAGTGATGGGCTGAATTTGTTGATTCTTGACCGTCGCGATAGTTTGCTCTTTGTAGACACATTCCACAAGAAAATGTCGAAGATTACGGACTATGCCTCGCGGAAGACGGAACGGGGTTATTCCTACGAAAAATGGCTTTCAGATATCTCGGCCAAGCGAACCTCCGATTTTGCGTTCTTGCGCGAAAATGGGGATGTTATTTTCTTGACGGCGTTGCCCTCGCTGGTTGAAAACTGGACTATGCTTGTTGCCATTTCCGAGGATGTTGCCTTGGCAAAGGCCTTGCTTGTACGGAAGACGTTCGTTATCATTTCTCTGATAGAAATCTTCGCTTTGATTTTCTACTTGTTCTGGATGGTTCGCGATATCAAGAAACGTCTGGAATCCGAGAACCGTGAGTATGCCGATATCCTTTCGACTTTGAGCGGCAGTTTTGATGACCTTTTCTATGTCAACTTGAAGGATGATTCCTTTATTGAGTTTGTCTCGCACAAAAAGTTCCAGAAATTGGAAATGAAGACCGGCCGGGAAAACTTCTTCACTTGGGCCAAGGCCAAGATTCAGGAGTACTGCAATTTTGAGGACCAGGAACTTGTGCTGGACTTCTTGACCAAGTCACGCTTTGCGGATGGACTGAATCCTGGGGAATCGCTGTCTGTGGAATTCCGGTTGGATGACCAGCATAGGAAGAACCGGTATTACAGGTTGAGAGCGCACAAGGCTGTGAGCGCTTATGATCATGTGATTTTCACCCTTGAGAACGTCGATGATGAAGTCCGTAGGTCCGACATGCAACGGCAGGATCTTGAACGGCGTAACCGCATGATTGCTTCGCTGGCTGCGGATTTTGACTGTGTCCAGTATGTCGAACTGCACGATGCTAAGTTTGACGATATGGCGGAGACTTACCGCGAAAGTGAAATGCTTGCGCGAATTATTCCCGGCTGGGCGGCAGAAAAGACGTTCATGCTCAAGCTTGATCTTTTGTTGACTTATGTTGTCTGTGATGCCGATCGTGATGATTTCCTTGCTCAGACACGTCGTGAGGTCATTCTGGCGAATCTCAAGAAGCAGTCTACATACTATGTGAATTTCAAGGCGCTCATCAACGGGAAGGAACTGTTCTACCAGCTCAAGTTTATTGCCGACAAGATAGGGACTGAAAAGATAAAGGGCTTTGTTATCGGTATCCACAGTGTGGACGAGGAAATCAAGCAGCAACTCGAAATCCAGGAAAAATTAAAGCGCAACCTCGAAATCATCGACATCTTGTCCGAGGACTACACGGCGCTTTATTACATGAATTTCAAGACGCTCAAGACGGGCGTGCTGTCGTTGGTCAATGATGAAAATGCCGATGTCCGCGATTTCATCTCGCAGAACGACAACTTGATTGATGTATTTAAGAATTTTGTTACCGAATTGGTTCATCCGTCTGATAGGGAACTTCTTGAACCCTACATGGATTTGGAATACGTGCGGAAATGCCTTGCGAACCAGAAACGCATCAATGTCGATTTCAGGCGCAACTATTCTGGCGTTTTCAAGTATACGCGCATGACCATCGCGAAGGCGGAGGCTGTTGACGAAGAGCCTGAATTGGTGGCTGTCGGCTTTATCGAAATCGACGAACAGTATAGGGCCGAGGCGGAACGCCAGGAGAATATTCGCCGCGTCATGACCCTGTCTGACGAGTTCGAATCTATCTACGATGTAAATATTGACGACGGAACGTATCGCGTATCGACCAAGAGCAGCAAACATTCCGAAGAAATCAAGGGCTACCAGGCCATGAATCTGGATTTCTTCGAGTTGAATGCGAACAGTATTCCGGTAGTCATTTACGAGGACGATCGCGAGATGATGTCCAAGTACATGACCAAGCAGTACATGCTCGACCGTCTTGAAAAGGAGATGTCGTACTTCGTCGATTACCGCGCTGTTATCGACGAGAAGATTCTTTGGTACAGAATGAAGGTGACCCGTTCGGGCAACTGGATGAACGAACGCCGCATGCTTGTGGGCGTGTTCAACAACGACGAGAATTACCGCAAGGAAAAGGCGCAGCAGGAAGCTTTGGAACAGGCGCTGCAGATGGCCAAGTCGGCATCCAGGGCGAAGACGACCTTCCTCAACAATATGAGCCACGATATCCGAACTCCGATGAATGCCATCATCGGGTACACGAGGCTTGCGAAGGCGCACCTGGATAACAGCGACCAGATAAAGGATTACCTCGGCAAGATTGCTCAGTCGTCCGATCACTTACTCTCGCTCATCAACGATGTGCTGGACATGAGCCGTATCGAATCGGGCAAGATGAACCTGAACGAAAAGTCGGAAAATCTCTCTAACATCATCCACATGCTCAAGGACATTGTCCAAGCGGACATTCGCTCCAGAAGGATTGAGTTCTTTGTGGATTCGGCCGATGTGAGCGACGAAGAAGTTATCTGTGATAAATTGCGCTTGAACCAGGTCTTGCTGAACGTCCTTTCTAATGCAATCAAGTACACTCCGGCCGGTGGCACCGTGTCGATGCGAATCATGCAGCTCGGGGTAACAGATACTGGTTACGGCAAGTACGAGTTCCGCGTGAAGGATTCCGGTATCGGTATGAATGCCGAATTCCTCAAGACAATCTACGATCCGTTCACGCGTGTGACATCTTCGACGGTCTCGGGAATTCAGGGTACGGGCCTTGGCATGGCCATCACCAAGAACATCGTGACGATGATGGGTGGCGAAATCCAGATTCAGAGCGAGGAGAATGTCGGTACCGAAGTCGTTATCACCTTTGATTTCAAGTTGGGTTGCCAACACAAGGAACCGGAACGCATTCCCGAAGTGGAAGGTATGCGTTGCCTGGTGGTGGACGACGACACGAATGCCTGCCGTAGCATTGTCAAGATGCTTAAGGATATCGGCATGCACTCGGAGTGGTGCGCCAGCGGCAAGGAAGCAGTCCTCAGGGCCGAAGATTCGTTCCAGGACAACGACCTCTTTGGCTTGTTCCTGATTGACTGGTTGATGCCGGACGTGAACGGTATTGAAGTGGCCCGCCGTATCCGCAGGATGGTAGGCGAGGATGTGCCTATACTTATCCTCACGGCTTACGACTGGTCCGATATCGAAGAAGAAGCCAAGAATGCGGGTGTGTCCGGTTTCGTGAGTAAACCGCTGTTCTTCTCCGACTTGCGCAAGATTGTCTCGACTTACTGCTGTCCTCACGAAGAAGTTCCCGTGAAGCAGGAACCCGAAGTCAGCTTTGTGGGCAAGTCCATCCTCCTTGTCGAAGACAACGAACTGAACTGCGAAATTTCCAGGGAAGTGCTCGAGGATTTTGGCATAAAGGTTCACATGGCCGAAGATGGCTCTGTTGCCCTGAACATGATGAAAAAGGCGAAACCCGGCGATTACGACTTAATCTTGATGGATGTCCAGATGCCTATCATGGATGGTTTCGAGGCTACGCGCAAGATAAGGGCTTTGCCGGACAAGCGGATTGCGGAAATTCCGATTATCGCCATGACGGCGAACGCCTTTGCCGAGGATTGCCAGGCTGCACTCGATGCCGGCATGAACGAGCACGTGACAAAGCCTGTCGATTTCGACAAGCTCAAGGTGACGCTCGCAAAGTTCTTGACTTAATACGTTTCGTATTTGGCGTCCCGTTCGACGGGAACGAGGCCTTCGTTTTCAATTAGTTCGCGCATTCTTTGCGGGCTCATGCCAATAGGCACTGTAGCGCCTGCTGCGTGCGTAATTTTCTCTTCGATAATGGTGCCGTCCAGGTCAGAGGCTCCCGCATGGAGAGCCTTCATGGCCGTTTCTATACCCATCTGTATCCAGTATGCCTTGATATGGGGGATATTGTCAAGGAATAGCCTTGCGATGGCCACTGTGCGCAGGATATCCTCTTCGCTCGTGATGTGTGGGACAATCTTGTGCAGGGCGTTGTGTTCGGGGTGGTAGACGAGCGGGATGAATGCGAAAAAGCCGGGGGCTTCGTCTTGCAGGTCGCGGAGCATGCGCATGTGGGCAATTCTGTCTTCGGGCTTTTCGATGTGGCCAAAAAGCATTGTCGCGTTTGTGGGGATGCCCAGCTTGTGGGCCGCCCGGTGAACAGCGAGCCATTCCTCGCCGGTTTCTTTGCCTGGGCAGATTTGGTCCCTGACGCTTTGTACAAGGATTTCTGCGCCGCCTCCGGGGAGTGTGTCTAGGCCGGCGTCTTTGAGCGTCGCCATGATTTGTTCGGGGGTCTGGCCAGAAATTTTTGCGAAATGGCAGATTTCAACCGCCGTGAAGGCTTTCAAGTTCACTGCCGGAAATTCTTTGCGCAATTTGCGGAGCATTTCGATATAGTAATCGAAGGGATGGTCCGGGTGCAGCCCACCCACGATGTGTAACTCCCTAGCTCCGCCCGCAATGGCCTCGGCGGCCTTGTCGCGGATGGTGGAGTAGTCCCAGTCGTAGGCTGTCGGGCTATCTTTCTTGATTTTGGAGAAAGCACAGAATCGACAATGCAGAACGCAGACGTTCGTGTAGTTGATTTGGCGGTTGTTCACCCAGTAAACGGATTTCCCGTGTCGCGATTCTTTTTCGGTGTTGGCGAGTTTGCAAAGTTCATCCAGAGGGGCGTTCAGGAAAAGGTCGAGGGCTTGTGATTCTGTTAGGCGGTTCATGCGCAAAATTTATTAATTGTGCGAGGGTCTGTGGTGTTGCCAGAAGTAGAAAAAGCAAAAGGACCTGGAGTATTCCAGGTCCTTTTGTAGTAGCGGGGGCAGGACTTGAACGCTGCGACCTTCGGGTTATGAGCCCGACGAGCTACCAACTGCTCCACCCCGCGTCGAGGTTGACCCATATATAGAAAAAATGTCCTGTTTTGGCAAGGCTTTTTGTTGGATTGTAAAAAAAATATGCCTAAATTCGCACGATTTAAGCATATTGTAAGGTTGTTCTGCGTGAGTCGGTGTTACACGAATTTTTTCAGGATGTGCTTGCTTGCGACAAAATAGTCCACACCGCTGATGATTGTAATCGCAGTAATCGATGCCATCACGGCAGTCGGGAAAATGCTCCAGAATTCCTGATAGTTGGGGATAACATGTGCCATTGGGTCGAGAGCTCCGACAAGAATGGCGATGATGCCTACGCCCTGCAATGCGGTCTTCCATTTGCCGCTCCGGCGGGCGGGCATTACGAGGCCTTCGCTTGCTGCGAGCGTCCTGAGCGTTTCCACGCTGGATTCACGGAAGTAGATGAGGGCGACCATCCACACGGGCGCATATCCCGTCGCGATGAAGCACATGAAGATGGTCATGTTCGAAATCTTGTCGCTGAACGGATCGAGGTACTTGCCCAGTGTGCTCACTTCGCCCATGGCGCGTGCGAGTTTGCCGTCAAGGAAGTCGGTCAGCATGAACCCGAGAACCATGATGAGGGCGAGACTCTTGAATACGAGACTGTTGTTGCTGTAGTCCAGGTCGTTGTCGTAGAAGAATACCCAGAGGAAGAACGGCGTAAGCACGATGCGGCTCATGGTGAGCTGGCTTGCGATGGAGAGCGGTTTGCGGTGTGCGGGATCGCGATAGTACCAGTAGGCATAAGCGACGGTGGAGGCTATCATCAGCAAGATGGAGGCCACCATGCATATCTGCTTGTAATCTTCGAGGTTGAGCAGGTAGACGCCCATCGTTATGGTGACGGCGATATTTGCGAACTTGCTCCAACGGCGCTTGCGGGGGAGCGACTTGCCTTCGCGCAGCACGCCTAGGTTGAAAAGGTTGTTCGCAATGAGGCGGGCTAGCAGGAATGTACAGCCGACTCCGAGGAGCTTTTCTGTATTCTCTTGGAGAATCAGTTCGCGGACAAAAATGCTTGTCATGACGCTGAACTGCAAGAGCCCGTCGATAAAGTTGAGCCAAAGCCTATAGTAGGGTTTCTCGATTTCTTGGGAGCGGAGTTGGAAGAGGTTTACCCAGCCCATGACAAGTGCTATGCCGACGAAGGCCGTGGCCATCTTGGCCATGCCCATCCAGATGAACACAATCACGCATATGAAAACGATTGCTCTGAGGATGCTCCATATCCGAGTGCGGAGCCTTACGCCAGATGCCTTATTCGTCACTTATTCGCCTCCAAAAGTTGCCTTGCGTGTTCCCAGACGGTTTCCGATTCGCCACCGAGCATTCGGACCAATTCTTGTACACGTCCCTCATAATCTAGCTCTTTCACGGAGGTAAATGTGCGACCGTCCTCTTCTTTTTTGCTCACGGCGAGCTGATTTTGTGCGCGGCTCGCTACTTGGTGCAGGTGAGTGATGGTCAAGACTTGGTGGTGGCGGCCCAGATTGCTGAGAGCTTCGCCAATCTTGTTGCCGACTTCGCCGCTGATGCCGGAGTCGACTTCGTCGAAAATCAGGAGAGGGACGCGGTCCAGTTCGGCCATGACGCTCTTGATGGCGAGCAGGACGCGGCTGAGTTCGCCGCCCGAGACGGCCTTCTGCAAGGACTTTTCGCCTTCGCCCGGGTTCGGGGCGAGCAGGAACTCGATCTTGTCGGCACCGGTGGCGCCCAGCGGCTGTGCGGTGACGGATGTCTTGAACGAGGCCTTGGGCATGCCGAGTTCGCGGAGGAACCCTTCGACGGCGGTGTCGAACCGCCGAGCCGCCTCGGCACGGCTCTCCGAGAGCCTTGCCGCGCCGCGCTCCAGCGCGGCATGGGCGCTTTCAGCTTGCTTGGCGAGCTCGTCGAGGTCGGCGTCCAGGTTCTCGAGGCATTCGAGTTCCTCTTTACGCTGTGCCGTGAGGGCGATGAGACCGGGAACGTCGGTGCGGTATTTCCGCTTGAGTTTCTGGATGAGGGCGATGCGTGCGTTTGCCTTGTCGATGTCGGCTTCGCTCATGGTCCTTGACGGGCTCAACCGGAGCAGTTCCTTGCAGCAACATTCGAACGGATCGAACGTGTCTTCGAACGATTGCAACTGAGGTTCGTATTGCGGGAGTTTCGAGGCCAGTGCGCGTATCTTCGACTGCAATACACGGGCCTGGTCCAGGATACCCTTTTCGTTGCCGAGCATGGCCTGAATTTCGTTCAGGTAACGGCGTTCGATTTCGCTCTTGCTTGCTGCACCCACCCTTTCTTCGAGTTCTTCTTCTTCACCATCCTTGAGGGCCGCTTTTTGCAACTCGTCAAATTGGAATTTGAGAAAATCCTTCTGCGCTGCGAGGTCCTTGGCGCGTTTTTCTGTTTCCTCTATTTTGGCCTGGATGCGGTTCCATTCATTCCAGTGGACTGCGTATTCCTTCAGCAAATCGCCGTTGCCGGCGTAATCGTCGAGCATCTGCGCATGGGTCCGGGTGTCGCGGAGCAGGATCTGTTCGCTCTGGCCATGCATCTGCACTAGTTCTTCGCCGAGGCGCTGCAGGTCGGACTGGCTCACGATGTTGCCGTTCACGCGGGCGCGCCCCTTGCCGTTCTCGAGAATTTCGCGACGGATGATAAGTTCGTCGTCGGAATCGATTTCAAGTTCGTCCAGGATTTTTTTGACTTGCGGTTCTTTGGAAATGTCGAACAAAGCTTCGACTACGGCCTTGGATTCGCCGCTACGGACAAGTGAAGTTTGAGACTTGTCGCCGCAGACAAGGCGGAGTGCCTTCAGCAATACGGACTTACCGGCTCCGGTTTCGCCGGTGATGGCGGTAAAGCCGTTACGGAAAGGGACTTCCGCTTTGGAAATCAGGGTGAATGAGTCTATCGAAAGCTGTTTTAGCATGGTTATACTAAACTATAAATATTTGGATGTCAGAATATGTCAATATGGGGCCTGACCCCCAATTATTTGAAAAATTCGATAATGCTCCGGTAGATGGGGCGGCCTTCCTTCTTGTACTTGCGTTCGAACCCGGTCTCGATCCCTTCGGTGGGTTCGGCCGTGTTGCGGACGACAACCTTGCAAGTGGGGAAGGCATCGAAGGTTTCGAGTGCAATCTCGTTGTATTCCTTGTGGTCGGTACCCCAGTAGAAAATGCGTTTGCCGGGTTTGAGCACGCGTGCGACTTCGGCCAAGAAGTCGGGGCGCAGGAGCCTGTTCTTGTGGTGCCTTTCCTTGGGCCACGGGTCCGGGAAATACATGTGGAACGCATCCACGGTATTGTCCTTGACGGCATCGCGCAAGAAGTAGAACACGTCGCCGCGCAGCATTGCCGCGTTACCCAGCACGCCGCGTTTTTTCATGCGCTCGTGGGCGAATGCGGCCCAGGTGTAGTCCCATTCGCTGCCCATGATGAATATGTCCGGGTGCCGCTCGGCGTAGTCCGTCATGAAGTTGCCCTTGCCGCTGCCGATTTCCACTTCTACATGGCCGTTGCAGTCGGGGAACATGTCGGTCCAGTTGAAGTCCAGCTTGTGCGGCAGGTTGTCGGGCGTCTTGATGGGCTTGCGGTCGCCGTTGGTGCGGAATACGTAGTGCCAGATTCCTCTGTCTTTTTCGTCCTGCTTCAGGTCTCTATAGAATTCAGGAATGACGACCTGTTTTTCGCAGGATTCTTCGGTAAGCTCGTTTACTGTTTCTTCGTTGTTCATTGTGCGTACCTATTTCCGCCTAGATGAGCGCAACCACCTTGTCCGAAAATTGCGCCGGGATTTCTTTGGCGATTCTTTCGCGGATGTGCTTTTCTGCGTACTTCATGGAAAAATGGTTGAGGATAATCATGTCGCACTTTACGTCGCTGTCCAGTTCGTTGAGTGCGCGGACGATGTCGGCAATATGGGTGTGACCTTTCTGGTGTGCCATCTGCTCTTCGCCGTCGTCAAGGAATGTGCATTCGGTGATGAGTACTTTTGACTTGAAAACATCCCGGTTGTCGAGGAGGGATTCTCCGAGGCAGTCTCCCGTGAAGCTGACGAGCGGGTCGTACACCTCGCGTGTAATCTCGACGTTCTGTTTTCGCAGTTCGATGAGCTCCGCCGGAGTCTTCCCGAAGAATTCGTCCTTGAGTTTTTTCTTGTAGAAATAGAGCGTGCCGCCCATCGACGGGATAGAATGCTTTACTTCGAAAGTCTCTAGCGCTAAGTCCTTGCGGTATTCAAGAAAGAACCGCTTGTGGGCGGATACGGGGACAATTTGCGGATAGCGGAATTTTGCTTCGCTGACGCCTTCGAACATGGCTTCCGCCTTGATCCAGGCTTTGGCCCCTTCGTAAATGCTTTCGGGAACGTAGTAGACGCTGTCGCGTTCGACGCCCATCATCTTGCGCAGGCTGTGGTGACGCATGAGGCAGCGGGCGTGGTCGCCATGGGCATGCGTCAGGAACACATGGTTTATCGGGGTCGCGCTGAGCGGGCATTCGCCCATGTCGATGCAAAAGTCAAGTTCCGGCATCTGCAGGTAAGTGGCCAAGCCGGATATGGAAAAACCGGACAACTTCGAACACGGCGTGTCGATCTTGACCTGCTTCAATGCGTTATGGATGTGTCTGTTTTCGGATGTCACGTTGTTACCGGTCGCAAAAATAGAAAAATGTTTAACAAGTGCGCAAGAAAAAAGGGAGGCCCGCTCTTGGAGCGGGCCTTTCCTTGATATCTTGACGGTGCTGGATTATCGCTTGTTGCTTGCGTGGTTCTGTAACAGCATGTCGTAGTCTTCGCAAGTCATGGCTTCGATGTGGTTGCCCATGGCCTTGCTCCTGGTCCTTTCGTTGCCGCCCTTGCGTTCGGGAACGCGGAAACAGAAGTGGTAAGTGTTGCCTCTGTCGGTGGGGATGCCCATCTTGAATATGCGCAGGCGCTTGTTCCCCTGGGTGTAGATTTCGTGGTAATCGTAAGAGTTCTTGATTTTCTCGAGGCGCTTGTCGTGGTTGAATTCAAGTTCGTTTACAATCGGGCCTTCGAGCGTGAGCGGAAGTGCGTTCTGGAACCTGAGTTCCAGCTTGTCGTTTGTCTTGACGATGGATGTCTCTGCCGGCTTGATGAGGTAGCGTTGCTGCGGGATGTTCTTGTACGCGCGGTTGTGGACTTTGCGCACGCCGCACATTTCGCGCATGTCTGGCTGGGAGACAAAGTCGATGTCGCGGCAGATCGGAGGCAAGTTGGTCGGGACTTCGAGGTCCTCTCCATTGGATGATCCTGCGCATCCCGATAGCTGCATCAGGGAAACCAGGAGGAAGCTAGCCGTCAGAAAAAATATTTTACATTTCATGCTTATAAATATAGTCTCTTTAGCGCCGAAATTGATATTTTTTTCTTTTGTTTTTAACTAAAACCCCTTTTTTTCACCAAGAGGGTGCTTTTTGACCACCAAAATTGGATTTTGACAATAAAAAAGCTATCTTTTACAGATAAAACGATGGATTGTGGTTAAAATGAATATCTACAGCTGGAATGTCAACGGAATCCGCTCGGCGGTGAAGAAAGGTTTCGAGGACTGGTTCGCGGCGACTCGCCCGGACATACTGTGCCTCCAGGAGACCCGTGCCGACGTGGACCAGGTTCCCGAGTCCCTGCAGAAGCCGGAAGGCTATTATTCCTACTGGAATCCGTGCCGCCGCAAGAAAGGCTATAGCGGTGTCGCCGTCTTTTCTCAGATAGAACCGGATGCCGTGAACTACGGTTTCGACATCGAGGAGTTCGACGAGGAAGGCCGTGTCGTCCAGCTTGTTTTCCCGGACTGGGTCCTCAATTCCATCTATTTCCCGAACGGTGGACAGGGCGATGATCGCCTGGACTACAAGTTGCGTTTCTATGATGCGTTCCTCGACAACAGCCGTCATTGGCTCGAGAATGGCAAACACGTGGTGACGGTCGGTGACTACAATACCTGCCACAAGGAAATCGATATTGCACGTCCTAAGGAAAACGAGAACGTGAGCGGATTCTTGCCCATCGAGAGGGCTTGGATGGACAAGTATGTCGAGAATGGCTTTGTTGATTCATTCCGCCTGCTCCATCCGGATACCCGTGATGCCTATTCCTGGTGGTCCAACCGTTTCGGTGCCCGCAGTAGGAACGTGGGTTGGCGCTTGGATTATGCCTTTGTCGATGCGGGTCTTGTACCCAATATCGTGAATTCGGAAATCCATCCGTCGGTCATGGGCTCGGACCACTGCCCTATAAGCATAGAGCTGGAGCCTCCGTTCCCGCCCCAGCCCATAAGCCCAGCGAATAGTATCGATTAACGGGTCTTGACGGTAGTCCAGGCCTCGTCGTACATCATGGCGGCTTCGCCTAAATCTTTCAGGTACACCATCCTTGCGAATGTTTCGGGTGGCGGGTTGATGACCCGGTTTTTCTTATACGTGGTGTCGAGGATTTCGAGGCTTGCTTTGTTGGGGGTCGCGTAGTTGATGTACTGGGCCAACTGTGCGCCGTTTTTCACGTCGAGGACGTAGTTCATGAATGCGTAGGCTCCGTCGGGGTTCGGGGCGTTGGAACTGAGCGTCATGGCATCGACCCATAAGAACGATCCCTCTTTTGGGATGGCGAACCGGAGAGTCGAGTCCTCGTATATTGCAGCTTGAGCGTCACCATTGAATACGATAGCCGCCCAGTTCATGCCAGACAGCACTTTTTCTTTGCCACCAACGGATCCGTCGAAACCAATGAAATGCGGGTCTTTTTTCGCTTGAAGGATATGTTCCACGGCCTTGTTGATTTCGTCTTGGCTGGTGCTGTTGGCATCGAAACCGATGGAGAGGAGGGCGAGGGAAAGCATGGAGCGGCTCTCGTTCAAGAAACTGAAATTCCCCTTGGTCTTGCTTGAGTTGAACAGCATGGAATAGCTTACGCTGTCTGGGTCAATTGTCTTGTCGCGGTAAAGAATGCCTGTGGTTCCCCAGAGGTAAGGAATGGTGTAGGTGTTTGTCGGGTCGTAGGGACGGTTTAAGAATTGTACGGCGATGTTTTTACGGTTGGGCACTCTATCCGCATCGATGGCCGTAATCAGCCCCAGGCGAACCATCTGCTGGATGACTACATCGGAGGCAATGATGACGTCGTACTGGCTTGTTCCCATGGATTGAAGTTTGCCAATCATTTCCTCTTGGGCTTCGTAGAGTTCCAAATGTATTTTATATCCTGTTTTTTTCTCGAACTCGTCAAGCATGGCCGGATCGATATATTCGCTGTATATCATTACGGTCACCGCTTTGGGTGCCTGTTCCTGCTTTTGTTCTTTGCAGGCGATGAGGGCTGCGGCGGCGATAATGAAAAAGGCGAGGAGGAAATGCTTCATGAGGTTTTTCCTGTTCTATTTTTTAGATAAAATAATATTATTTGACAGGATTTGTGTTTGTTCTAGAGAAAAAATGATGGAATTGGGGATGGTTCAGTCCACTTTGATCTGGTATCCGTCGTCGGGATGCAGCCATTTTTTTATGAACGACTTTTGGCTGTTTTCGGGGGGCTCGGCCAATTTGACGACCGAACCGAGGTAGAGACGGATTATTTTTTTGGCGTGTTCACGGGCCCTGCGCTTTAGTTCGGAGATGTTTTCTTCCTCATATTTCTTTTGCTCAGCGATAAAGAATTGCTTGAAGTCTTCGAACTTGATATCGTTGAGCCAGCCCTTCTTTTCCCAAAAGACTTGAATACTTTCGAAATTTATGCTGTGGCTCAGAATCTTGGGTTCGGGGAGATAGATGAGGATTGTCTTCGTGATGGGATCGACGTGGATTTTGATGTCTTTCAGGTCGTAGCCCAGTTTGACGTCGCCCTGGTATATCAGCATGAATTCTTTTATGGATTGGTTGATTCTCCAGTTGGGCATGTAGTCCAGGAGTTTCTTGGCGTCCTGGTAATTTGCGTTTTTCCGGTAGTGATGGTGCAGGGTCGCCAGTTCGGAGATTTCGCTGATTTGGTGTTCGATAAATTCACTGGTAATTTTGGTGCTTGTTTTTTCGCTGTCTTCAATTTTTTTCATGACAAAAACGGTCGCGACAACCGTTGCGCATACGAGGATGAACAGGCAAACAAGCTTTAAAGTCAGTTTCATGCTATAAATTTACTGAAAAAAAGCAAAAAAAGTCGATGAATTATTTCTTGGATTTGTTTTTGCCAGTAAATACGTTTGTTATGTAGGTGCGGATGGTGTTTATCTGGTCGTGAAGTGCCATGTTCTTGATATTGCAAAGGTGGTTTGTCTCTGGGTAGAGGTTATCCTTTATGCAATTCCAGGGGAAGGGAATGGGATGCTGTTCCTTTGACTTGTTCCCGACTTTATTCATGCCTAGTGAGTAAACCGACTGAGACGACTTGTCTTTTGTGTTTGTATCGTCTAGTTCTTTTACGCTCATCGATAATTCGTTTTTTTTATCCAACCCCATCTCTTTCCCCAGTTGAATGCCTGTGCGAAATTGTATTTTGAGTGCCTATAAATATTGCAAAACGGAAGGCCGTTTTGCAATACTTTTTCGTAATCATTTTTTTAAAAAAGGGGCGTTTGATGTAAAATATTTTTTTTCGGAAAAAAAGCTGGAGATAAACGTCGAAAAAAATAGCTAGAACGGGAACAGAAGTCCAACGCCGTAAGGCAGCTTGATTTTATCGTTGTCTAGGGTTCCATATTCCTTGTTCAGGTGCGTGTAATAGCCCCCATTCCCGGCAAAAAATTCAAATCCCGCTTCAAGATAGGCGCCGAAATGTTCCATGAACAGGAATTCGCCGCCGATACCTGCCACAACGCGCCAATAGTTGACGGTTTCCTCGTAGTCTTCGTAGTTGTTCCTGGAGGTCCGCCGTTCCCTATCGTATTTGCCCCTGAACCAGTCGGAGGAGAGGAATGTATAGAAATAGCGCATCTCCATCGGGAAATAGATTGCCGAGACTCCGAATTGGATAAGGTGGCTTGTGTAGTCGCTAAAGTGGACGTTGACGTTGAAGATTTCTTGGGCGAAGATGTATTCTAGCGAGACGATCCCGCGGCTTGGGGATTGCAGACCGACCGTGACTTGGTACTTGTACACGGGGGCGTCCACGCCGATGTGCCTCACCGCCGAAGAAGACGAGGATTGCGCATCGTAGAGGACGAGGCCTCCGTCTGAGGCGGAAGATTCCGCCTGGGCAGAGTCGTTGGCTGTAGAATCTTTTGCGAGGGTGTCTTGTGTGGCCGAGTCAAGAGAGGTCATGCCTGCGTTAGAATACGCCTGCATGAGTGAATCGAAAGCCGTTGCGTTTTGCGAAAAAGCGCAAACAGCCACGACCAGAAGTGCGAATAAACTAGCCTTAATCTTCATTTTTTTTGACAGCGTTTACTTGTTCAGGCGTTCGGTGGCGGAGGCAATGGAGAGCAGGTCCGTTTCCTGGAACGGCTTGCCAATCCACTGCAGGCCCACAGGGAGCCCACCTGCCATGCCGCAGGGCACGCTTACGCCCGGGAGGCCGGAAAGGTTCAGGCTCACGGTGTAGATGTCGGAGAGGTACACGGCCATCGGGTCGGACTCGTTCATGCCACACTTGAGGGGCAGGCCCGGCATCGTCGGGCTTGCGATCACGTCGCAACTTTCGAAAGCCTTGTTGAAGTCGTCGGTGATGAGGCGGCGCACCTTCTGGGCCTGCACGTAGTAGGCGTCGTAGAAGCCGGCGCTGAGCACGTAACTGCCAAGGAGGATGCGGCGCTGGACTTCCTTACCGAAACCTTCGCTGCGGGACTTGGCATACAGGTCGAACAGCTTGCGGGCTTCCTTGCTGCGATAGCCGTAGCGCACACCGTCGTAGCGGCTGAGGTTCGAACTGGCCTCGGCGGTCGCGATGATGTAGTAACTGGAGACTGCGTAACCGATGTGGGGGAGGCTCACTTCCTTGAGCGTGGCGCCTTCGGCTTCGAGCTTCTTCAGCATGCTGTCGATGGCGGCCTTGCATTCCGGGTCGAGCCCTTCGGCAAAGTATTCCTTCGGGACGCCAATGACTTTGCCCTTTACGCCCGCATCGAGCTTCGCGGCGAAGTCTTCGGGTTCGCGGGTGCTGGTGGTGTTGTCGTGCGGGTCGATACCGCAGATGGCGTTAAGGAGCGTGGCGCAGTCGGCGACGGTAGAACCGAAGGGGCCGATCTGGTCCAAAGAACTTGCGTAGGCGAGCAGGCCGTAGCGGGAGACGCGGCCGTAAGTGGGCTTGAGGCCCACGACGCCGGTGCATGCGGCCGGCTGGCGGATAGATCCACCAGTGTCGGAACCAAGAGCGCAGGGCACCGTGCCGGATGCAACGGCGACGGCGGATCCGCCCGAGGAGCCGCCGGGGACGCGGGATTCGTCGAGCGGGTTCTTGACCGGGCCAAAGTAAGAGGTCTCGTTGCTCGAACCCATGGCGAATTCGTCCATGTTCGTCTTGCCCACGATGATGGCACCTGCCGCTTCGAGTTTTTCGACGGCGGTTGCTGTGTAGGGGGCGACAAAGTTTTCAAGAATCTTGGAGGCGGCCGTGGTGCGCGTGCCTTCGAGACACATGTTGTCCTTCACGGCGACGGGAATGCCGTCGAGGGGGCCGAGGGCCTTGCCTTCGGCGCGGCGGAGGTCGCTTTCCTTGGCTTTGGCCAGGGCGCGTTCGTTCAAGACAGAAATATAAGCGTTGAGATTCTTGGTGGATTCAATCTTTTCGAGCGAAGCCTGAGCCAGTTTTTCGGCGCTAGTAGCGCCACTGGCGAGTTGAGCTTGCAATTCTTGGATGGTTTGCATTACCTATCTCCGGACCATTTCATGATGTAGATCGAGATGATCATACCGATGATACTGACGATGTTAAACTTAATGCCGAACCCGAGGGCGAGCTTGACCATGTAGAGGTCGAGCATTATCGGGGTTTCGCCCTTTCCCGTCCCGATATTCAGGTCGAACGACGAAACAAAGAAGTTACGGACGATATTGTCGTAACCGCCGGCGTTCATGAGTTGGCCGAGCTGGCCGAACAGAAGACCTAAGCATTCTCCCAAAATTCCGCCAATGAGGAGGCCGATAACAATAAAGAGCACGAGACGTGCGAAACTATTCTTATGTGTCATATGGTGCGAATATAGAAAAAAAGTTTTTCTGCAAGTTTGTTCGGAGCAGGAGTGGGCTGAAATTGAGGTTCTTGGAACGGGTCGGGGGGAAGGTGGCATTTGCGTTCCGCAAGGACTTTGAATTGATAAAAAAATGTTATTTTTTTCCTCGTTGTGCAGATTACGAAGTTAAAGATTTTTGGATTCAAGTCCTTCGCCCAGAGGACCGAAATCAACTTCCCCACGAAAGGCCTGACTGCCGTGGTGGGACCGAACGGCTGTGGCAAGTCCAACATCACGGATGCCATCCGCTGGGTTTTGGGCGAACAGAAAGCTGCGTCGCTCCGTATGAGCAAGATGCAGGACGTGATTTTCAGCGGTACCGAAGAACGTGCCGCCATGAGCCTTGCCGAAGTCTCCATCGTTATTGATAATAGTGATGGTTCCCTGAATTCTGAATATTCCGAAGTCATCGTGACCCGCCGCGTACATCGCGACGGTTCCGGCGAATACTTGATTAACAACCAGGAATGCCGCCTGCGCGATGTCCATGCATTGCTGTTCGACTCCGGCCTCGGGTCTAGCACCTACTCGCAGATGAACGCCGACATGATCAAGTCCGTTTTGAGCGACAAGGCCGACGACCGCCGCATCCTGTTCGAGGAAGCTGCCGGGGTGAGCAAGTACAAGCAGCAGCGCAAGGAAACCCGCCGCCAGTTGGAAAGGGTCCAGCTGGACATGGAGCGCGTCGAGGACAACTTGAGGAGCGTCCGCCGCTCCGTGAGGCTTTACGAGACCCAGGCCGAGAAGGTCAATGAGTATAAACGCCTGAACAACCGGCTCCGTGAGTTGGACCTTTCGGTTAGTTTGGACAAGTACGAAGATTTCAAGGACGGTCTGGCGACCCTGGATTCCACGTCCAAGCGCATGAACCACGAAGTGGAGTCGGCCAAGACCAAGGCGACCGAGCTCCAGGCGAAAATCGAGGAAAAGCGCCTCGCTATCAGCGAAGACGAAAACGCCTTCCGAGACCTGGAACGCCAGGTCCAGGCCGCGACGATTGCCTTGAACGACATCAACAACAACATTGGCCGTACACGTGACTCCATATCGTCGATTGTGGCGGCAAGCGAAAAGGCTCAGGACGAAATTACCCGTTCCGAGGCCAAGTTGAACGAAATTTCCGAAGAAAAGGCCCGCCTCGAAGAGGAAAACCAGGTTCTCCAATCCGACAACGATGTCGAAGAAATGAACGCCCTCCTGGAACGGGAACAAG
The DNA here is from genome assembly GCA_946405515.1 of uncultured Fibrobacter sp. GTDB lineage: Bacteria > Fibrobacterota > Fibrobacteria > Fibrobacterales > Fibrobacteraceae > Fibrobacter. The sequence goes on from CAMJHM010000028.1 coordinate 26,611, forward strand.
AAATGCTCCAGGTCATGCGCGACAAGGTGGACGACCTGCGTGGCCAGTCCCGCGAGCTCGCGAACGAGCGTGTGCAGGCCAATAACCGGGCCAACAGCCTCCGTAGCCGTTTCGAACGCCTCGATGCCGAATCGCAGATGTTGCAGGGCAACATCGAAAAGTGGAAGGGCGAAATTGAAAATCTCAATGCGCAAAAGGGCGAGGCCGAAGCCGCTGTGAACGGAATTTTGGCTCAAATTGAGGATGCCAACCGCGAAATCGAGAACCTCGAGGAGCAAAAATCCGTCCGCGAAGAACGCCTTGAATCTGCAAGGGCCGAACTGGCCGAGGCGACCCAAAAGCTCCAGGGCTTAAAGAACGAAGAAGCCCGCCTGCAATCAAGAATTGACGTTTTACAGAGCGTTGCCGACGAAGGCACCGACGCAAGCCGCTGGCTTTGTGAGAAAAAAGCCGACCTTATCGGCGGTATTGTTTCCGAACGCATCGAAGCGGCTCCAGAATACGCTGCTTACGTAGAAACTGCACTAGGCGACATTTTGGATGCGGCGGTCGTGCATGCCGACGCCTCTATTGGCGATATTGTGGTATCGGCGAAGAACGAGAACGTGGGCAAGGCCCTGCTCGCCTTGGTTGCTGCTCCTTCGCCCGCCTACGACAAAGCTATTGAACGCCCGGGTGTTGTCGGCTCGCTTGCCGGCTTTGTGAAAAGCGATGATGACAAAGTATCTGCTTGGCTTTCGGGTATCCTTTCCCGTTACTTTATAGTCAATTCGCTCCAGACCGCGATCGAGTTGGCCGGGGAGTTCCGCGGGGAAAACCTGAGTTTTGTCGCTCCCGATGCGATTGTCCGCACAAATGGCCTCGTAAGTTTTGGCGCGGCCACGTCGGGAGCCCTTTCCCGTAAGAATGAAATTGCCGAGGCGACTGCGCTTTTGGAGGGTGTTGTCGCCGATATCGCACAGAAAGAACAAGATTTCGAACGTTTGCAGGGGATTGTCGACGAAGAATCCCGTATGCTCGAATCGGTAAATGGCGAAATTTTGGCGAAACGCGACTCTTTGCGCGGAAACGACACTGCCATAAGCATCCGCCGTAACGATTTGGCCGCCATTGAAAGGCGCATCCAGCAACTGCAAACGGACTGCAACACCGCCATGGGCCGTATTTCGGCTGCTGCGGAGTCAAAAAATGCAGATGCGGAACTTGCCGAGGCCGAATCCTGCGTCGAAAAGGTGGAAACCCAGTACCAGGCCATCTCCGATCAGCTTGCAGAACACGAGACGATGCTTCGCGAAAAAGAAGAGGACGTCCGCGAGCTGGAACGCTCCACTCAAGACAAGAATTCCAGGCTTGCCCAGAACGAGAACAGGCTCCGCGCTATCGCCGACCAGATGGATTTCCTTGAAAGCACCATCCGTGCCCGCCGTGATGATATCGAAAAGAATACCGTCAATATTGCAAAACTCGAGGAAGATGGCACGAAACTCGCCGACCAGGCACAAGAAAAGGATGCCGTGCTCCGCGAACTCGAACAGGCTCGCGACATTGCCCGCGAACGTTACGACGTGGTGAGCGGCGACCTTGGCGCCTGGCAAGACGAAAGCAACCGCCTCCGCGACGAGATGATCGACCGGATGAAGGAATTGAACGACGTTGGACGTCGCCAGGAATCCCTGCAGAATAACGTGGACCGCCTCCGCGAACGCATTTCCAACGACTGGTCTGTCGACGTGGACAACCCGGAAGGTGTCGAACGTGTGGAATACAGCCAGCCCGACGCCGACCGCGAAATCCGTGAACTCCGCGGCAAGATCAAGGAACTTGGCCCCATCAACGTCAACGTGATGGACGACTACGAGGGCGAAAAGAAGCGTCTGGAAGAAGTCGAGAAGCAGTTTGACGACCTGGACCGTGCCCGCGCTTCGCTCGATCGCACCATCACCAAACTCGACGACATTGCCCGCCAGCGCTACCTCGACACGTTTGCCCGTATCCAGAAGAACTTCCAGTTCGTGTTCAGTAAGCTGTTCCTGAACGGCGAAACCAAGATGAGCCTTGTCGAAAAGCTCGACGAAATGGGCAAGCCCATGGACATCCTGGATGCCGACATCGAAATCAACGTCCGCCCGACCGGCAAGAAGATGCGCGGCATCAAGGCGCTTTCCGGCGGTGAACACGCTTTGACCGCGACGGCCTTGCTGTTTGCCATCTACATGGAAAAGCCCTCGCCGTACTGCGTGCTGGACGAAGTCGACGGCCCGCTGGACGATGCGAACGTGGGCCGCTTCATGGCGCTCCTCCGCGAATTCAGCAAGCAGACCTTGTTCA
>CAMJHM010000029.1 GCA_946405515.1 uncultured Fibrobacter sp.
ATCACGGCTTCGCCGTCTGTTATTGACGCACGAAGTGCGTGATTCTTTTCACTAGTCTCTAGTCTCTATTCTCTAGTCTCTCGAAGCCTCATAGCTCATAGCTCGAGCCCCGTGTCTACCTAAATCTTCGTCCGCCTTGGTACTTGTGGCTCCAGTATTTGTCGCTCATCGGGGAAATAATTACCCCCTTGCTGGAACTGGCATGGATGAATCGTTCCCCTTTCAAGTAAATTCCTACGTGGTCAATTTTCCAGAAGCTGCCGAAGAATACGAGGTCTCCCTCGCGCAAACTTCCGCGACTGACTTTCGAACCACGGCTGTCCTTGTACATCCCGGACGAACTGTGGTCAAGCGCTATGTTGTAGTAACCTTTGTACACTTGCATCACGAATCCGGAGCAATCTGTTTTTGTCTTGCTGGCCTGCCCGTACACGTACTTGGCTCCCATCCACCCTCGTGCGTAATTTTCGAGGCTGCCACGGGGTTCGGGCTTTTGCGCCGTTCTTGCCGCTTCTTTCCGCGTCGCAGCTTGGCGCACCCTGGTTGCAGAATTTTCGTGCTTGCTGGAATCTGCATTTGTTACGTTCTGGGCTTGTGCGCTTTCTGTTGTGGTTCCGTTGGCGGGGGACGCCTGCTCTTGAGGCTCTGTCGCTGCGGTTTTGGCTGCGGGGATGGGCTTGTATCCGCCAATCTTCCTGTCGTAACCAGTACGCACTGGCACGCTACAGCCGACTTGCCACAGACATAGGCCTGCGAGAACAAGAAAGATGACAGATTTGGAAAAAGACACCATCAAGCGGAAATGTAACTAAAGTACGGGAACGAGTTTTATTCTGCGTTTTGGGATGTCATCAGTTGGCACTCTGCCATGATTTGGTCGTAGAATTCATCGCGGTTCAAGTTGGTGAGAATCTCGTCTTTTTCTTCGTTGTGGTAGGAATTCATGTGGGATTCATGCCGGACGGTGGTTTCGTCGGTCCAGACATAAACGTCAACAATTCCCCAGTGTTCGTTCGAAAGGTATTTCCATGTATTGTCCGTTTTGACAAAGTTGCAACCCGGCTCTACGCCGGTTTTGTTCTTATTCCCGTTGTCATTGCCGTTGTCCGGATTGATGACGTCGAAGGAGGGCGTGTTAGAACTGGAACTGTCGTTGTCGCAGGCCATCAGGCAGAACGAAACTGCAAACGCCATTGTCCAAAAGATTTTTTTCATGGAAGCTCCTTTTTCATAAAATTTAATAAAACGTCAGGCTTGTTTGGCTATATTTGCCCCCATGGAAAAAGTGAAAATCCTGTTCGTGTGTCATGGCAACATTTGCCGCAGCCCCATGGCGGAATTCGTCATGAAATACAAGCTCGCCAGTGCTGGAATTGAGGGCTTTGAGGTCGCTAGTGCGGCAACGAGTACCGAGGAAATCGGGAACCCCGTGTACCCGCCGGCAAGGCGCATGCTGAATTCGCACGGCATCGACTGTAGTGGCAAACATGCCCGCCAGATGACCGCGCGCGATTATGAGTATTACGACTACATCGTACTTATGGACAGGAACAACTTGCGTAACCTGCGTTGGATACTGCCTCGCGATATTTACGAAAAAGAATCGACCAAGCCCGATAAGGTATCGTTGCTCATGGACTGGGTCGGGAAATCGCGCGATGTCGCTGACCCTTGGTATACTGGAGATTTCCAGGCGACCTGGGACGATGTGAACGAAGGCTGCGATGCGATGATAGATAAACTAGCAAGTCGCTGATTTTTAATCCTGATAGATAACGAAGTTGTTAAATATATCGCCTGCGGTCATGGTGATAATTGCCTTTCTCGGGAAAACTTCTTTGCCACAGTCTTCGGATAGGCATGTCTCAGCACCATTCACTGTAACGACAACTTTGTTTGGCGAATCCTTCAGGACTTCGGCACTCCACCAGCCGCCACTGATGAGCCTGTTGTCAATAGCTCCTGTATCAATGGAGGTGGGAAGAATGTAATTGGTGTCGGCACTCGTTTCATTGCGTGCAGAACTGATCCACCATGAGCTGTAATTCTTCACGGAAATGGTGTCGGTGCCGCCCGTGTGTTCGAAGTGAACTTCTTTTTTACTTAGTTTCATTTCTTCCCATTTCCCATCGGCCTCGGTGCTGGAGAGGTCGAGGGAACAGGCCGTGAAACATAGAGCGAGAAATAACAGATAACAATATATTTTTTTCATTTTGAGTTCCTCTTAAGATAAATGTTTAAGAAGCCTTTTTTGAAGATTTTATCTGTTATGAATATATTCTCGTTGCCGGCGAAAAAAATGGCAATCTGCTCCTTTTTTCTAAGAAAAAAGAGTGTTTGATTGTATAAAAAACGGGTATGCGTTTCTTATGGAACGTGGTGTTATTTTAAGAATCCGTGCGGTTCGAATCCTAGCCCCTTCACGAGCTCGAAATCCTTGCAACTATTGACTCCAGCTGTGGTAAGCATGTCGTCGGTAATGGCCGCATTCGCACCGCTCTTGAAAGCCCGCTTGCCGTCGTCGCCCAGTACGCCGCGCCCGCCTGCAAGCCGGATGAACGCCTTCGGATTGATGAAACGATATATTGCCACGATGCGGCAGAACTCGTCGTTCGTGAGCTTGGGCAAGTTTTCATACGGGGTGCCGGGAATTGCGTTCAGTACGTTCACTGGAGTAGATTTCACGCCGAGTGAGCGCAGGTCGAGGCACATGTCGATGCGGTCTTCCATCGTCTCGCCGAGACCCATAATGCCTCCGCTGCAAATCTCGAGCCCTGCGGCAAGGGCGTTCTGGAGTGCGCCAATCTTGTCGTCGTAGGTGTGCGTTGTACACACGTCGGGGAAGTGCCTGCGGTAAGTTTCCAGGTTGTTGTGGAAGCGGGTGAGACCGGCTTCTTTCAACTTGTCGAACTGCTCGCGATTTAGGAGCCCTGCCGAAAGGCATACGGAAAGTTTCGTTTCTTTCTTGAGTCGGCGAATGGCCTCGCCAATCTGTTCTACGTCGTGGTTCGAAAGCGTGCGGCCCGAAGTCACGATGGAGTAGCGCGGGATGCCTGCGGCTTCTTTCTTCTTCGCGTCTGCCACGATTTCGTTGGCGCTGAGCAGTTTGTATTCGGGAGCTCCCGTGTGGTAGTAGCTGCTTTGAGCGCAGTACTTGCAGTTTTCGGAGCAGCGGCCGCTACGGGCGTTCACGATGGAGCAAAAGTCAAAGTCGTTGCCGTGAAATTTCTCGCGGATTTCGTTTGCCGCGGTGCAGAGTTCGCCTAAGTCTTCACTTAAAAGTTGGATTGCCTCATTGCGGTTGATTTCGTAACCGCCGAGGACTTTTTCCTTGAGGTCTTGTACGAAGGACATTCTGCGCTCCTTGAATATTTTCGAGCGCAAATATAGAAAAATGGGTGGGGCAGAGCCTCTTGCTTACAATCCATGCTCAAGCGAGTAGTCCGAAATTTTGAGGAGTGTATCAAGCGTTGCTGACAAGAGCCGTTCTTCTTGATGCTTTCCTGTAATCTCGTTTTCTTGGCGAGTGTCGCTTTCGGCAAACAGGTGTGACTCTTCAAGGGAGGGGTATTTCGCAATAAAGCGGTAACCGTCTAGCCCCATGGCGGCGTGCCCCGAATAGGCTCCGAGGGAAAGGCCGGAAAGCGGTTCCGGCACGGAATCTGCCATGTGCTCGCGTAGCAAATTATGCCCCATGAAAATGTTCGGTACGGCAAATCCGGCCAGTTCGAGTATGGTGGGTGCAATGTCTATCTGGGCTGCGGTAGTTGTATCACGTACGGCATCGATTCCTTTGCCGTGGATAAAGAACGGAATCCAGCTCACGTTAGAGAATCCGCCGCCGTTCATGGTGGATACGCCGTTTTCGCCTAGAGGGAACCCGTGGTCGGCCATGATAATCACATAGGTGTTCCTGTACCATTTTTCGTTTTCGACAGCACGGATAAAGCGGGCGAGTTGCCTGTCGGCGTAACCCATGGTCACGTTGATGCGCTTTTGTAAAGGCAGGTTCTTTTGTTCATCGGTCATGCCGGCTGCGAAGTTGAATGGGTAATGGTTGGAGCGCGTCATGAGCGTTACGAGGAAGGGCTTGCCCTCTTTGGAGAGCGTGTCGCGTACGTATTCGATGGCGTGGTCCATGAAGGTGGAATCGTCTTCACGTTCGCGGTTGTAGTGCAGTGCTGTGTACCACTTGGATGTCCATACACCCAGGTTGTCCCAGGCGGGGTCTGCCGCTGACATGTAGTGCGTGCTGTAACCAGAATCGGTAAGCGTGGATACAAAGCTCGGGAGCGTTACGTGGGCTAAATCGGTCGCTTGTGCAAGGCGGGAATGGTGCGGGATGCCGAGGTGTGTCGAGAGAACGCCGCCTGTGGTGGGAACGCCGCTCGTGTGCATGCGCATCCACATGTGCGAATAGGCGGCAAGCGAATCCATGAACGGCGTTGGGGTCGGCTGGATTTGCGGGTTCATGTAGCCGATGTTCAGGCCGCGTTGCGATTCCATGAGCACCAGGATGAAGTTCGGTTTCATTTCTCGCTGGGCTTTGAGCTTTTCGCTGTTTAGAAGCTCTGCGCTGGGCACGCGGTAAAGCGGAATTCCGTTGCCTTCTTTTGCATCGGAGAATTCCCAAAGGGAATCGCCTTCGATTTTTTGCCACAGGTTTTGATAAGCAGTGCGGTAAACGCCTAGATCAGCTTCCGTAAGGCCTTCTGCTTTTTTTGCCTCGAAGAGGTCCTTGTTGACAAGAGATACGACCGGGCGGAGCTTTGTCATGCGGGCGTTTCCCGTCCAGATGACGTACACGAACAGATACGAGGCGATGTAGAATATGAGCATCGCGATGATGGACTTTTTCACGTAGAATCCGTCGCTCGGTCGGTACCACTTGCAAAGGAGCCTGTAGAGTCCGTAAGTTGCCGGGAGCATTAGCGCAAGTACGACGAACTGCAAGTAGGGCACGGAAAGGTCGTTTGCCACGTAGTCGTAGAACATGGCGATGGAGGAGGTGTCTTTGTAGGTGTCCATGAGGCCGAAGGAAAGGTGGCCGCCCAGGAATCGCTGCACCTCGTTGTCGAGCAGTGTGAAGGGAAGGATGACGGCGTGGAATACGGCGTAAAGGATGGTCGTGACTTTGGCAACGGTGGCCGCTTGTGATGCCTTTCCGGCGATTTTCGCGATGGCGCAGCCCACGATGGCAAAGACGGCGAGCGCATTCACAATCCACAGAAAATCAAGGCAGACGGCGTGGAAAATGAACCAGTCGGGTTTGCTGACGAACGGGAATCCATAGGGGTTGCTGCGGAACAGGAGCATCACGCGCAAGACGATATGCATCGTCCAGGCGGCAAGCGATATCAGGACAAGTTTTTGGAAGGGGGCGAAACTTGCCGCTGTTTTTTTCAGCAGGTTTAAAATAGTCGGTTTCATTCTCAGTTCTTGTTGCAAATTTGTCTGTACAATTCCAACTGGCGCTTGAAACAGTCGTTCCAGCTGAACTTTTCGGCGTAGGCGCGGGCCTTTTGCTTCATGCCCTGCATGTCGGAACGGTAAAGTTCCACGATGGCTTCGGCGAGCGCTTCGGGGGTGCGGTCTTTAAGGATTGTCCCGGCGCCCGATTCTGTCACGTGCTCAAAAGCTGCGCCTGCGGCAGCGCCGACCTGGGCGTTCCCGCTGGCCATGCTCTCTAAAATCGAGAGTCCGAAGGTTTCCCAGCCAGAGAGGGCGAGCCCCAGGTCCACGCTGGCATAGTAACGGGCCATTTCGTCAACGGAGTTTACAAACCCGATGTAGCGGATATGCTCGTGTTTCTGTACTGCTTCTTGTACCAATGGGAGGCTTGGGCCAGTGCCTGCGAATACAATGGCGGGTTCGTGGCCGAGTTTTTGCGTGAGGATGTCGTAGGCTCCCAGCAAAAGGTCAATGCCTTTTTCCTTGCAGTGCCTGTGAGGGAAGAACATAGTGAGCCGCTCGGGGGTGCCCGCCTTGAGCTCGTTTACGAGTGCCTCGTCGCGCTTTGAGGGCGAGAACATGTTGATGTCGCAACCCAGCGGAATCCAGCGTGGGTCGGGCAGTCCGTTCTTGCGGAGGCGCGCCATGGCCTCTTTGGACGATGCCTGGATGCAGTCGAACTCCTTGAATTCCTTGCGGGCGTACCAGAAAGCCTCCTTGCGGGCGAACGTTCCGGCACCGACACCAAGTTTTTTTGCAACGGGACGACCCACATAGGTGACGGGAAAATCTGCGTGCCAGAAACCGACCAGTTTGGATTCGGGGCTTACGTGCTTTGCGGCGCGGCGGACAACTGTCGGTAGAATGTAGGGGGACCCCACTTCGATGATGTCGGGCTTGTACTTGGCAAGTACGGGTTCCACTTGCGAGAGTTTCCATATAAAGCGGTATTCCCAGTTGCCCGGGAACTTGAACGCCTTCACGTGTTCAATGACGAGGCTTTCGCTTTTGACTTCGGTGAATGTCTTGGAATCGGGCATTATGAAGACAGAAAGCGTGCCTTTGTTGCCGTCTTGCTCACAAAGTTTTTCGTAGAAAGCCATCTTCTGCAGGTGGTAGCGACGAACGCCTCCGCCCGATGGGCTCCAGAAGTTGTTTATGTCGACTATGGTCATTATTGGACTTCTTGCATCTTGTTAGAAAGCTGGTCCATTTCCAGGTAGCCTTCGTAGATGTGGTTTGCTCCGAGTCGCTTGGAATTGACAGAGAGGAAGAGGTTCCCACCCTTGGATTCCAGCCAGTAGATGGCATCGGAATCACGCAGATAGGGCCTTGGGCCTTCGAGCCCTTGTTCTGCCTGCACCAGTTCACCGCCGAGGAACAGCGGGATGTCGAGCGCCTTGTAAAGGTCAAGCATGACCGAAGAACGCCGTTCGTGGATGTCGGCAATATCCGGACGGTCTCCGATTTTCATGTGGTCGATGCCGTCGATGATGACGACCAGGTCGGGGTGTTCCTTTTGCTCGTCTTTCAAGACGGAGAGCATTTCCGTGTTGTCAAACGAGGGCTGGTCTTCCCAGATTTCCAGGCGGTTGTTGCGGACGTAGGAGATGAGTTCCTTTGTCGCATCCAAGATTTTGTGGTTCACTTGTTCGTCGGCATTCTGCTTTCTCACGGTGAGCACGGATTCACCAATCATCATCGCAACGAGCCGGTCAAAGATTTGGCGGCGCGGTGTTTCCAGCGCGATATAGATAAGTTTGAGCTTGGGGTTGCTCTTGATGAGGTCGAGTGCGAGGCTCGACAGGAACGTTGTCTTGAGGCCGAACGGCTCTGCGGATACGTAGAAACAGCCGGACTGGATACCGTCGATTTCTTTTGCAAGCCGTGGGAATGATGAAAGCGTGTAGCCCACGTTTACGTCGGGCGGGCAACCCATGGCCGTGTCAAAGTTTTCCTTGATGTCTTGCAGGAGCATCGAGCGGCGGTGGGTGTGAATGGTGTCTTCTTCGGTATGCGCGATGAGGGAGAGCAGTTCGTCTGCCCCGTTCTTGCGCACGACCTGGTCCACGGTCTCGTCTTTGGGGAGGATGATGGACTTGAACCGGAGCCCGATTTCTTCGGCCATCTTGAGGTAGCGCTGGACGCGGTATTCCTGTGTGCGGCGGTTCGGTTCGCGGCGGAGGATGAGCGTGACAATTTCGGCACCGCAGGCCTTGAGCTTGAGCAAGTGGCTCTGCGTGACTTCTTGGTACATCGTCGAGACGACTCCGGGGATACCGGCGAGGTCTGCAGTGAGCGCGTCAAAAAAGCCTTCTACGATGATGGGTTTCTCGTTTTCGGGCTGGATGTTGAAGGGTATGTCGCATGGGCCAGACGCATAAGATACGTAGGAATGGCTGTGCATGTTGTCGTCGATGAGCCTACCGAAAACGGAATGAATGAGCCCCTTGGAATTGCGTGCGGGGATGGTGATGCGCGGTTCGTGGTAGGCTTCCAGATTGTCGAGGTAGAACCGGATCTGGTGGCGCTCGACTCCCGAAAGCAGGCAGTAGCTGGCGAACGGTTCTGGGTCGCCACTGTAGTAGCCGATGCCGTAAAGTTGAGCCTGGCCAATGTTCCAGCCGCGCTTGGCGAGGTATTCTGCCGAGGACGGGCTTTTGCATGCCGCCCAGTGGCAATAGCGGACAAAGCATTCCAGAACCTTGGACTTTTCACCGCCGACTTCGCGAATCCAGGGGTGTTCGTCCTGGAACGTGTCGGCCTGTTCCTGTTCCTGCGTCCCGAGGAAATCAATTGCCTCGGCGCGGGCAGCCGGTTCCTCGAGGCCGTTGAAGCGGCTACGCATCACGAATTCGATGAGGTCGCCCTCGCTGCCGCATTGCAGGCAACGGTAGCGCCAGTAGCCGAGCGCATCGTAGAAGAACAGCGATGTCTCTTCGGGGGCGTGGAACGGGCAGCAAGCAATCAGGTTGCGGCCCCAGCGGCTCAGGGGAATTCCCAACTGGCGCGGGTGCGTCTTGGCTTTTATCAGTCCAGCGTGTTCTTGGTCTAGGAGCATAAAGAACCTCGTTCCATCGTTAGAAAAACAGGGATGTCCTATGAACAATTTAATAATTATTAGTTTTGAGGGCATAGTTGTAAATTATTTATGAGAAGGTAAGTGCATGGTTGTTCTTGGGATCGATCCTGGCTCCGTGAATACGGGTTACGCCTTTGTCGACGCCTGTGGCTCGAAATTGCAGGTCTTGGAATATGGTGCGCTTCATGCCCCCAAAAACAAGTCCTTCGAAGACCGCCTTCTGCATATAGTTTCCTCTCTAGAAGAACTTATGGACAAGTACAAGCCCGAAATGCTGGGCATGGAAAGTGCATTTGTGGCCGTCAACGCCCATAGCGCTCTTGTTTTGGGCCATGTTCGCGGGGCTATTCTCGTTGCTTGTAAAAAGAGGGGCATGTCTTTTTCGGAGTTCCCACCATCCACGGTCAAGCAGGCCGTTACGGGCAAGGGGAATGCGTCCAAGGAACAGGTGGCCAACATGATTTATGCGAGGTTGGGAATTGCTCCCGAAAAAGTTCTCCTCGATGCGACTGATGCGCTTGCTATCGCTTGGACTTCCGTTAACCCGAATCCGCTTTCCGAACTGCTTCATTCAAAGCGCGGGTCCAAAAAGCGCCGTGCGACCGTGAATGAATGGAAAAGTTTGATAGAAAAGATGGGAGGGGTATGTCCATGAATCTATCGTCCGCTGATTATTTGTCTTATGGCCTCGGAACGCCGGACTTTGTCGATGTCGGTGAGTACAAAGTTCATCGCGATGTCGTGCCGTACTTGGAAAAACTCTCTGCCTTGGTGGCCTCGCATGGCTTTTCGCTGAGGATTGAGTCGGCGTACCGTTCGTTTGAGCGTCAACTCTCCATCTGGAACCGTAAAGCCTGCGGTAAATTGCCGTTGCTCTCGGCAGAAGGGGTGCCGATGCCTGTCCCGAGCGACGAAGAAGAATTGATGTATGCGATTCTCACTTGGTCCGCATTGCCGGGGGCGAGCCGCCATCACCTAGGCACCGATCTCGATATCGTCGATGCGAATGCCTGCCCCGAGAATTACGAAGTGCAACTCACGCCCGCCGAATGTGACGGGATGTTCGCTCCGTTCCACTCGTTCTTGGACCAAGTCTTTGGCTCCGATTCTTCGTTCGGTTTCAACCGCGTGTTTGTCCCGGGCCGTGGGAAAATCCGCCCGGAACGCTGGCACATCGCGCACTTGCCTACGTCGCGCCAATTGCTAGACAAATTCTCGCTCGACGCGCTGCGCCATATTTACGAGAACACGGAAATTGCTTGCAAGCAAGTCATCCTTGCTCGGCTGGATTCTCTCGCCGAAGAATACATCTACCCTTACTTTATATGATGACGCTTGACTTTTCTCCTGAGAACCGGGGCGTGATTCGCCTGAAGTCCGAGACGTATGGCCGGTCGGTGCTCGGGGCGCCCTTGCTGTATTTCCCGTCTTCGGAGCGTACGGATTTGCTTGTTATAGCCGGAATCCATGGGGAAGAGACTGAGACGACGTTCCTCCTGAGCCGTGCTTTGCGCCATTTGCCACAGGCCTTGGAGCATACCGCAGTCGTGCTGTGTGCCAATCCGGATGGAGTGGTTCTCGGAACGCGAGGCAATGTAGCGGGTGTCGACCTCAACCGGAATTTCCCGACATCGAACTGGAAGCAGGGGTGTATCGGGTCGCGTTCTGTTCTGGAACGTGCTCGCGATACGGAACTTTCTACCGGGACGTGTCCTGCTAGCGAACCGGAAACCAAATTTTTGCTGGAACTCATCAAGAACTTGCGTCCCAAGTCTATCCTCTCGATCCATGCTCCCCTTGGCTGCCTAGATGCCCGTGAAAAGACTCCGCTGGTCATTGCCTTGCAGGGTGTATTTGGGCTACCGTGGGTTCCAGACGTCGGCTATGAGACCCCTGGTAGCTTGGGTACGTGGTGCAACGAAAACGGCACCGAATGCGTTACCCTTGAATTGCCCAGGATGTCGTTGGAATTGCTGTACGACCGCTATGGGGAAGCCTTCGCGAGATTCCTCGCAGGCCCCGTTCCGCACTAGGCCGCTTTTTCTTTTTCTGCCTTGGCTTCGGCGATAATCTTCTTGCGGTTGATAAGACCGATGGCAAGGCCAATGACGAGATAGCCGCCAACGAGGAGCAGCAGATATTCGTACAAGAACGGAATGGTATCTGTGACAAAGAAGAATGCGCAGAAGTAGGTAATGACGATAAGTACCGCTTGTGCCGTATTGAACAGCTTGTTCTTGCGCGGCTGGAGCTTTGGCAGGAACAAGGGGCTTACCATCAGAATGCCCGTGACAAACAGGATGGCGACGGGGAGGTACAGCGCAGCGGATTCCGCTCCGTCAAACAGACCACGAGACTTGAAGAACACGATAGTGATGGCGTTGATGGCTCCGGCGAATGTCGACGGAACTCCAGAAAAATGGTGGTGGTAGGTATCCGAGTCCATCGCGTTGTACTTGGCGAGGCGCATGGCTGCACAGAGCACGTAGATGCTGAACACGACGATCAGGAGGGCAAAGTGGGACTGGAACCAGTTGGGCGCGAAACCGCGGTAGGTGTAGAAAATGCAGAATGCAGGAGCAATGCCGAAGGCAATCAGGTCGGCAAGGCTGTCGAATTGAGCCCCGAACTCGGAGCTGGCGTTGACCAGGCGTGCGGCGAAACCGTCGAGTTTGTCAAAGAGAACGCAGAGCAAAATGAAATAAGCGCTCATACGTATGTAGTCCGTTCCCGGTGCCGTAATGGTATCGAAGGATCCCGTTGCCCAGCAAATGGCAAAAACGCCGAGCATGAAGTTAAGACTTGTAAATGCGTTCGGGAAAATATAGCGTAACTTGTTCACGGGGTCTCCTTTGTAGGACTGCTTCAAAAATATAAAAAAAATTGGACAGAACAAAAAAAAGGCATCCGGGTGGATGTCTTTTTGAAGAAAATTTAATAGGAAACTCTGTTCTTATTTTACAGGCTTTATGCTCCACAGGGCGTTGACACCTGCAGCGACAATCAGGTGCTGCGGCGGTGCGTAGGGATTCTCTTCGGTCGGGAAGTTTGTCCAGTGCTTGGTGGAGAACTGGTAGTACTGCGTGGGCCTGTAGAGGATCGGCATAACAGGAACCGTTTCCATGAAAATCTTGTTGAGTTCACGATAATCGGCGATGAGCTTTTCTTCGTCGGTCTCGGCCGGAATCCGGGCAAGGAGCTCGTCAGCCTGTTCGTTCTGGTAACGGCCCTGGTTTGCGAAGGCGTCTTCGCCGGCGGGCTTGTAAGACACAGAACCCATGACCTGGTCGAAACGGGTCCAGGGGGTTGCTGCGGAAAGTTCGGCGGTCTGCGTCTTCATGGAGAAGTCGAAAGTCCCGAGGCGGAGGTCCTTGTCCCATACGCCGTAGTCTACGAACTTCTGCTCGGCGGTGATGCCGATTTCTTTGAAGGATTCCGAGATGACCTTGATGGCGTCTTCCCAGTCGGTCCAGCCTTGCGGGCATTCAATAGTGAAAGAGCGGACGGGCTGTTGGTTCGGATCGATGAGTTTTCCCTTGTCGTCCCAGCTGTAGCCGGCTTCGGCGAGAATGGCTTTTGCTTTGTCTGTATTGTAGCTATACCCGTAGTTGGCGGCATCCTCCTTGTTGAAGAACTTGGATTCAGAACCGAACGGGAGAATGAAGCCGGGCTGCATGGCCGGCGTGTAATTGGAAACTGCGCGAGCCTTGATTTTCTCGAAGTTGATGGAGTGCATCATGGCGCGGCGGAGGACAACATCGTTAAGCGGGGGATTGTTGTGTGCCACAATGAGCGTCGTGATGGAGCCGGGCTGGTGGAAAGGTTCTTCGCGGCTCCAGGCGCGGATGCTGTCTTTTGCCTTTTCCCAAATGCGCGGCAAGAAGATGGACGAAATGTCGAGGTTGCCCCTGGTCATTGCACTGTTGAAATGGTTGTTGCCATTGTACAGGGAATGGATGATGAATTTGGGGGCGGGCTTTTTGCCGTCGTGCTTCACGTTGCCCCAGTAGTTGTCGTTCCTTTCAAGGACAATCTTGTCGGGGGAGTAGGTCTTGAGGTTGTACGGGCCAGAGACGACGGGTTTGTCGTCGTTCTTGAATTCCGTAACCTTGGCCATGTCGTAGGTATCGCCTTTCTTAGCCGCATTGATGATGGGCTCGAAAACGGCCTTGGGGAGTATGGACGTTTCGGCGATGGCGTTCAACAGGATGAGGGGATTCTTGTTTTCGGAGAAATTGAACGTGACCACCTTGCCGTTGGCGGTGATGCTGGAAATGTAGTTCCAGTTGTCATGGCGCGGAGTCGGCAGCAGGGAGTCTATGCGGAAACTGTAGATGACATCATCCACGGTCACCGGTTTACCATCGCTCCACTTTGCTCTGGAATCCAGCGTGACGCTGATGGAGTTCTCGTTCTGGGAGAAACTTTCCGCGAGCATCGGTTCCAATTTTCCAGTGAGCTGGTTGTAGGTGACCAAAGTCTCGTACATGACGCGGACGTTCCCGTCGATGGGGAAGTTCGGGTCGTAGTCCAATGGGTTGAATGTTGTCGGTGGGGCCCAGTCAAAACCACCGATGTACAATGTCTCATTGCGGGGGTATTCTGAATCACCTGCGGTAACGGGTTCCTTTTCTTCTTGGCATGCGACAAGTGCCACTACGGACGCGACCGCGGCCGTCTTGAACAAAAAATTGCGGACTATAATAGACTGGCTCATAAAATCCCCAAATATTATTTCCATAAAGATAGTGATATTTTTAAGAAAAATACAATAAATTTTTATTAACAGGCCATATAAAGTGCTTGATTTGCCCGTTTTTAACCAAAAGTATATTTTTGTTTGGAATGTTTTACTTTGGATGCACCAAGTTGTGGCTTATATGAGCTCTGTTAGAGGGTGAAACCGTAGAGAATTCGTTTGGGTGATGCGCTGAATAACGTATGGTTGGTTATAAAGGGTGAACCTGCGCCCCCTGGAGTGCTGAATGTCTTTTTTTCCTTTCCGTCTTTGAGAGAAATTCCGATAACTTCGTTACCTTGGTCAATCCAGGCGATGTCATCAAATACGACTGGTTGTGTGAATATGGAGCTGTGGCCTTGGTATTTCCAAAGGGGCGTCCCGGATTCGCTATAAAGGAGAATGTTCTGGTTCGAAAGCCCAAGGAGCAACATGTTTTCGCCTTGGTGCTTTATTGACTGCAATGTCGAAATGGGAGATTCGAGCAATATCTGGATGGGGTCTTTACGAGGATTCTTTAGGTTGTAGATGTGGAGCCGGTTGTTGCCTGTGGCGATGATGAGCGATGAGTCGCTTGCAATCAAGTGCGTGACAGATCCCTGGAGTCTTGGGCCGTTTTCTTTTGCTTGTCCGGAACCGTCACCGAGCCGGATGACTTCGCCTTCTAGGCTGGAAAGGTGGAGCGTGTTGCCGCTACGTGCAAAGAGGAACGGGACGGAGTAAATCTTGCGGGACCATGCCAGCCTGTTGTCGTTTCTCAAATATTTCAGGAGGAATCCATTCCAGGTGGAAACGTAGATGGCATCGTTCTCTATCTTGATGTCGAATGCCTTCCCTGGGAGCTGGAGCCTTGTAGAAGCCGCTTCTTTGTTAAGGTCGTAAATAGAGAGGTTGAAGCCGTTGGCGAGAGCGAGCGTGTTCTCGTCGGTATTCATGACCGGGCTGTTGTCCATCTTGCTGAGGGGCTTTGTCCAGCGAATTTCACCACTTTCTGGATTGATGCAGAGGAGCCGTTCGGCGGCGGGGTCTATTGTGTAGAGATTCTTTTTGTTGCCGAAGAACCTGGGATAGCGCGTTTTCGGGGAAATATTTAGGAGGCTTACGAACTTTGCATTGATAGCTTTGCTGTAGTGGTTGAGAATGAGTTGTGTTACCTGCGGATTACTGGCCGAAAGGCGGACGGCTTCGGCCCAAGCTGTCTGGCGGTCTTTTTCGCTACCCTTGTTGCTCTCGAGTAGGAGCGCCTTGAAAAACCAGGCTTCTGCATTGCCCGGTTCCAACTTGAAGAGTGTGTCGAGCGTTGGGGCCAGTTCGTCCCATTGTTTTTCTTCGGTGAGTGTCGCCGCCTTGTAAACATATTGGTCGGAAAGCAGCGGACGGAATCCGTAGTAGTTCGGGATGATGCCTTGTAGATTGTTGTCGTCGAATATGAGGTATATGTTGCCGTCGGTGTGGATAGGATCATAGAGGATGGGCTTAGAAAAGTTGAAGTGCCAGAGTGGGCGCAACAACGTGTCGACGACACTCAGGGAACCTTCGTTGGAGAACAGTCCCAGCGTCCCTTGCGAGAGGGGGGCTATAGAGGATGCGTCGCTGCGGATTGTCGCCTTTGGAATTCCGCGTTCTTCGTCGACTAACGACACTTTGCCCGAGGCTTCGAGTATAGCAATGTTGTCTTCAAAAGCGCAAATTTCGTCAACGTTGTTGTACGGGAGTTTCCAAAGAGGAGAAAATTGTATTTTAGGCTGGTAGCAGAATAGCGTATTTCCCGACACGAGATAGATGTTCTTTTTGATTATGAGCACGTGGGGAATGGCATCGAAAAGCGAAATACTGTATGTTTCGCTGCCGTCCGTTGGCGAGATGAAATGGAGTGCGTTGTCTGGGCAGTTGAGCACGTAGTGGCCTGTTGTTCCGTAAAAACCCTCAATTTTACAGTTGTTGTATTTTTCCGTAACTTCGGCGCGAATACCCTTTTTATTCAATATGGTCAAAGTGTGTGCGCTCATGGCCACTGCTTCGCTGTTGTGCGTGAAGATGCTTTTTGTCCCTTCGACCTTGAACGATGTTATCGGAGTTTTGGGGTGTATCGGCTTGAAAAAAAGGCTGTCTCTTTCGGGTCTTTGGTACCAGATGCCTTGGGAATTGATTGTCAGAATCTCGGCATGGACGGGGAGGGGTACTTTTATCTCGATAAGGGAGTCGTTCTCAATTTTATAGATGCTGTTGTTCTGGAGTAGAATGTGCGTGGTTGGCCCATGATAAATCTTTTTTATGGGGAACCGGACGCGCAGTTTTTTTTTCAGGAGGGCCTCGGGCGATTCGCTTGTCGATGCTGCTCTTGCTGCAAGCCAGTATGCTTTGCCGGTTTCTTTTGTTTTGCGGAGGCTTTGCCGGTAGTAGTAATTTGCACTATTCTTGCTGCTTGACAGTTCGTAGATTTTTCCGAGGAAGAAATTGGCTTCGCGCTGGTCGTCTTTATCGCCCTGTCTGGAAACTTTTTCGAGAATGCGGACCGCTTCGTTGACGTTGCCCTTCATTTCGAAATTGTAAATCGCTTCTTGTATGTCGGATGCCATCCTATCGGCAAAAACGCTTGCACTGCACAGCGCAAGGAACGCAACCGCGGTGAATGCGGTATGCATGATTGCCGATAGGTTTTGGCTCATTTTAGGCATCGAACTTGTAACCTGCTCCACGGATGGAAAGGATGATTTTCGGGTTGGCTTGGTCGTCTTCCAGTTTTTTGCGCAGGTTGACGATGTGGTTGTCAATCGTGCGTGTCGACGGCATGTTGTCGGGGGTGTAGCCCCAGATGTCTTGCAAGAGGTCTTCGCGCAGGACGACTTCGCCGCGATGCTGCCAGAAGTACTTGAGAATCTGGAATTCGCGTGCCGACATTTCGAGCGATTCCCCGTTCTTGGTCGCTTCGTACTTCTTGAAGTCAAGATGAATGCCAGAAAAGTCGATAGAATCCTGTGTGGCGGCGGTTTCGGTTGCCTTGGATGCTGTATCGGCACGACGGAGGAACGCCTTGACGCGGGCGAGGAGTTCCAAAATGGAGAACGGCTTGGTCACATAGTCATCGGCACCCATTTCGAGGCCTGCGACCTTGCTTGTTTCTTCGGTTTTTGCCGTGAGCATGATGATGAAGCATTCCGGGTGCTTCTTGCGGATGACTCGGCACACTTCGAAGCCGCTTTTTTTAGGAATCATCAGGTCAAGGATGACCAAGTGCGGCAAGAAAGAGTCCGCCTTGGCGATGGCTTCTTCACCGTCAGCAGCTGTTTCCACGATATAGTTTTCGAGCTCGAAGTTGTCTTGGAGACCGAGCCGGATGATTTCTTCGTCTTCGACGATTAGGATTTTGTGCTGCATCTTATTCTACCTTTTTGAACCTTACTGTAAATGTGGAACCCTTGCCGAGTTTGCTGGAAAGAGAAATGGTTGCCTTGTGAGTCTCGACGACTCTCTTGACGATGGCGAGTCCGAGTCCGGAGCCCTTCGTGCTGCGAGTCATTTCGTCACCCACCCTATAAAAATTATTAAATATATTTTTTTGTTCGGAACCGGCGATACCGATGCCCGTGTCCGCTACAGAAAATGTGGCGCGCTCATCGCTGTTGTACACTTCGATGGTGATGTCGCCTGGAGCGTTCGTGTACTTGATTGCGTTCTCGATGAGGTTCTGCGCTAGGCTGTAAAGAGCCGTGTAGTCACCGATAACGTAAGCCTCGGGCTCAAAGCGCGTATGGAATGTAAGCCCCTTCTCGATGCCGATATCGTACATGGATTCGTAGACTTTCTTTGCACAGGCCGAAAAGTCGATTTTTTCCCACTTGAATGCGCCCCTGCCATGTTCCATGCGGGTGTAGTTCAAAATGGCGCCGATGAGGTTTTCGAGCCTTGTTGCTTCTTTGCCGATAAGCGATGAGTATTCTTGAATTTTTTCGACCTTCTGCACACGCCCTCGTGCCATGGTTTCTGCAAACATCTTGATGGAGGTCAGCGGGGTCTTGAGTTCGTGCGAAACGCTCGAAAGGAAGTTCGCCTTCATGGCAAGCAGCTTGTGCTCTTGGATGATGAATCGGAACATGAATATGGAGCCGAGCAGCACCGTGATGAGGGAGAAGGTGAGGAGCCCGTACATCAGGAACATCCTTTGCCTTGATTCCTTGCGGATTTCTCGCATGTCCTTTTCGTACAGGGTCAAATCCCATTGGAGGCTTTGCCCGATATTTGTCTGGGAAAGGACGATTGCCGTGTCGGGAATTGCGCCCATGATGACGGCGTCGGATGCATCGGTGATGGAGAAGGGAATGTTTTTCCAACTCTTGACGGTCGCGCTCAATTTGGAGAGAATACGTGACTTGTAGGCTTCGGGGTCAATTTTAGCAATCACGATTTGGTCGCCCGATAGAAGCGGGTAACCAATCTTGAATAAGGTAATGTCTCCGTTACTCTTGTACAGGACACCTTCTTTGGATTGCGCTTCGTCGGTGATTGTTTCGTCAAAAAGCTCCTTGTGCCGGTACAAGATGTCCATGTCGCTAATCTGGCGATTGAAATTTTCTCGCAGGTTCCAGAAGGCTTCGCGTTTGTCGTTGGGCAGGTCTTCGAACGAAAGAATTTGTGTGAATGCAGACTCAAAGAAGAACTTTGCCGAGGGAATATCTTCGATACTTTCGCTATGCAGGAACTGGCCCAGAATGTTGAGGCAGTAGTCCTCGGCTTCCTGGTGTTTTTTCTGTTCGACCAGAATGTCGAAATGCAAAAGGTTGATGGAGCGGGTCAGGTCGGCGTGCAGGTATCCTTGGGTTCTGGGTTGCCTTTCCAGGAGTTCCAGGAGCCGTAGGGCTTCGTCGTAGTTTTTGTGCCTGTAACTCAGTCGAATGAGCCCGAGAATGTTCTGTACCTGGTCGTCTATGGTCTCGAACGGGGATTGCATCAAACGGATGGATCGTGACAAAACGGCGGCGTTGTAGTCTTTGCCATTGATTTCATCCTTGAACAACTGCTTTTCGATGGGGTTCGGAATGCTGGTGGAGTAGTTGGATGCTTTGATGAAATGCCTAGACGAAATGTCGGGGTAGACGAGGCTTCCCTTGTTGAAAAGAAACATGGCTTCGACGCCGTCGACGGTTCTGTAGGTCGTCGCGTTGCCAAAATCCAGCAAACTGTGTGGTTGCCCATAAAGGAATAAGGATGCAGCTTTTGTTTCTTGGAGAATTTTGTTCTGCTCTTTTTCGATGGCGTTCTCAACTTCCGTTTGGAAGGAAGTTCGGTTTTCATCGAATGTCTTTTGGGCAAGGAATATCTCGTTCTGGATGTTCCTGAAACTCAGTATGGACAAAATGGCTGTCGGGAGTACGATAGCCCCGGCGAACAATGCGAATAACAGTAAATTATTATGTGAAACCCGCATCTGAGCCCGTCTCCGTTAAATGGGGATGAGGACCGAAAGTGCGGGACAACGCAAAATAAGGACACTCCCCCCCATGAGGAGGGTGAGGGTAATCAGCAGTAGTGCTGCCGTGATGATTAATGCTCTTGTCACTTTGCTAATTGTGCTTTGTGCGTGATGGACACACGGTGTCCGACTTCTATGCGACGGTTATTCGAATAAATTTCGTGGATGAGTACAGCGGATTCGTTTTCGCCGGAGCGGGCGATAACGCCACGGCCCAGCAGGCGGGGAGGAATGGTTGCATCGGATTTGTCCAGTTCCCAGATGGCGACGGCGTCACCGGTGTTGTACTGCTGGTTGACGCCTTTGTCCACCAAAATGTAGGAGTACGAACCGATAATGAGCATCGGGTCCATGGAATAGCGGATGACGGCCATGCTGTCTACGTTGGATTCCTTCACGTCTTCGTAGTCGGTTACGTTCAACGTTTTCAGCGGCTCCTTGAGGCGAGCCTTGGACTGGTTAATCTTGATTTCCCTGAAACTTTGTACAATCTGTGCGCGTGAGAGCGTGTCGCCGATGGCGGTAATCTTCGCATAGCCGGCGAGGCGAAGCAGTGCGAACTTTTCAAAGCTTACACCGCGAACCGTTGGCACGTTGATGGCGCGAGCGTCAATAATTTCGACGATGTCGCCCTTTTTCAGGTTTTGGTTCGTCTTCTTGCCAATGCCCACGACAACTTCGTTTTCGGGAATGTGGATAATCGGTTCCTTGCGTTCGCCGGAGCGGATGGAGAAGTAGTTTTTCATCTTCTTGAGGGAATCAAGAGAAAGGACTTCCGGTGCCAGTACTTGGTAATAGCCGTTGAAAATTTTCGGAGCGGGGCGCTTCTGGTAGTAGTATTCGTCTTTCGATACAACTTTTTTCTTTTTCTTGTCACGGCTGCGGAGGTCGCCGAGCATGGACTCGAAGTCCCCGTTGCGCTCATCGTTCTCGTCGCAACCGACTGCACTTACACCCTTCGGAAGGTTAGAGTCTGGCATGGCGGCTGCACAGGGGTAGGTCGGAGTGCGCTTGTTAGATACCGCCTTTTCTCTGTCTGCGCTGATGCTGTCGCCGAGATAAATGGAATCGCCCGGATAAATCCAGTGCGGGTCGTGGATGTGCCTGTTGTTTTCCCACAAATCGGGCCATGCGAACGGGTCGTTCAGGAATTCGTCACTGAGATCCCAGAGGGTGTCGCCCTTCTTGACGACATAGGCGGACGCTGCGAGAAATGCGACGCCGAGGCATATGGTGGCACACTTTACAAAATGCATAATAATCCTTGTAACTCTTTGAAAGTAAACAGGTTATGTAATAATTTAATCTTTTCTGGACCTAAAAGCAGCATCCTTTTGCACAAAATGCGGAATATTGCCTTTTTTTGCCCTTTCGATGCGTTCTTTGGGGCGCTGTACGTTCTTAGAACGGGCCAAAATGGCCGGATTTCGACCTAAAAGGCCATTCCGGTCGGGTACAAAGATGAACAGCACTTCGAATTTTGCGGAGCCGGGTTCCAGGTACAGGGGAACGCTCTTGCGGAGCATGTAGCCCTCGTTACGGAACTTGCGGATTTCCTTGGCGGCCACTTCGAGGTTGGATGTCTGGAGGAGGATGCGTTCTGGACGGGAGGCCGCTGCGGTCTGCACGACTCCTGTCGCGAGCGGTTCGTCGCCGGGCAGGTTGAAGTAGAATGTCCACCGACCTTCGTTCTCGGATTTGCGGAAGAACTTTGCAAAAAAGTTGGCATCGAGCTTTTGCCTGTGGAAACGCATGTTGTTCTCAACAAGCGCTCGTGCGTTGTACTTTGATGAAAGCATGGCGGTTTCGCGGCAGTCCAGGCAATCGACGGAATCGAACATGCTGGCCAGCGAAGCTCCCACGTAACTCGATGCGGAGTAGAACTCGAACAGACGGTCCCCCTTTGTCGGGTGGATGGCGTCGGCAATGCGCTTGGGGAGGCCAATCCAGGCGTCCTTGACGCGTGGAGCCCAGTCCAGCACGTGCATGGCGAATCCTGTGTCGGCGATAGGCATGAAGTCCTTGCCGAACACGCATTTTGCCTCTGTGCTAACCGTCTGCGCTGTGGCCGGGTCGAACAGGTGGTCGGGTTTGCACTGGATAAAGTGAAGGCTCAAGATTTCGGGGATAGAACGTTGTACAAAGTCGGTGAAAGTCTTGCTTTCGTGTGCGGAATTTTTGCCGCGAAGGTTCGCTTGGACGAGCATGGCGAACCGCCCATCGCCCGTGGCGCGGAGCCAAATCTGGCGGATGGACTTACGGAATGCGCGGAGGTGCTCCTTGCGCAACTGCTGGAAAATCATGGGGACGATTTCGGGAACGTCCATTTTCCGGACCGGAACCTCGACTTCGAGCAGTTCGTGCTGACCTTTGTAAACGGACTTGATGCGCCAATCGGAATGCATCGGGTCTGCCGGCGCGGTGTACCAGGCTTGGAACTTCCCAGGAATGTGCTCGGCTTCTATCCAAGCGGTGAGTTGCTTCTTGTGGTCTTCGAGCGTAAAGGCGCTGGCCTGTATCTTGACAGGTTTCGTTTCTTCTTTCTTTTTGTACATGGCGTGTAGAAAATCCTGAATAAACTCTTGCTACACCAGGAACCTGGGATAAATCCAGGAACATTCGCGGGCGAGCATCTTCGGAAACTCGCGGAAGTTTCCGTTGATTTGGTACAAGTTAAAGCTGCCTTCAACCGGCGTGAGCGACATGAGGCTGTCGGCGCGGGATTGCAGGTAGGGATATTCATCGATGTTGCAGGTGGTAACGACTGCGCAGCCAGTCAGGGCGATGATGGTGTCTACCATCTGCATCAGAATCTGGTGCGGGGCGCCACTCAGTCGTGTGGACTTGGGGTTGTGGAGGACTGCCGAGATGGGGTCGATGATGACGACCTTGTAGTCGTGGTTCTCAAGCTTGCGGGCACCTTCGATACGCTTTGCGATGAGCTGGGCGGTCTCGATGGGGGAGAGTGCCGTGCCGCGCAGGTTCAAGAAACCGAACTTGGACGTACTGGCGTTCAGGTCGCGTTTGGAGCCCAACAGGTGCAGGCGGTTCAGGAACACGGACTTTGTCAACTCGAAGTTGATGAACAGGACATCGCTGGAGGTGGTCGAATTGCCGAACCATTCTTCCCCGTAGCAGATGGACAAGCCTAAATCCATGAGAGCCAAAGATTTACCGCTCTTCGGAGGTGCGGTGAACAGGAAAAATTCACCGGCGCGGAGCACGTTTTCGATGATGCTCGGGTCTTTTTTCGGCGGTTCTTCGCTGTCGCTGGCAAGTTCGATGAGCGGTTTGCCGTCAAGCGAGTATTCCACCCATTCTTGCCATTCCTTGAAGTTCTTTGCACCTTGTTCCACCCCGATGAGGTACTGCTGCTTGCCGCCGCGGAGCACGCCGGGCATGCGGACCATCTGGTTCGGGTTGTTATAGGAGCGGTCGACTTTGAAACCTTGGGAGTCGAGCGTGTCGAACAGGAAATTGACTCTTTCGTTGTATTCTTCCTGGTCGGCGGCACCGATGCGGACCCAGGCCTGCACGGAGTTTGCACCCGTGTTGACCAATGCCACGCAGGGCAAGTTCAATGCCTTGTAGTAGGCGAGCTGCTTGGCAAGAGAAATCTTGGGGTTGTCCACCACCACGTAGCGGTAATGCCAGCTTTCGTCGCGGGCGTCCTTGCCTCCCTTGATGGCGTTGATGCAGAGCAGGGCGCCTTCGGGGCTGTCCAGGCTCTTCATGATTTTCTTGAGGGCTTCGTCCTGGTCGACGATGTTCGAGACGATTTCCGTCGTGGCGGTGGGGGTCTCGGAGACCTTGAATTCGATAGTTTCGTCGGGCTGGAAGGCGACGCTGAGGAGCTTGGCCAGGTCTTTGCGCCAGTCGGCGGTGGGCCAGGGGATGGATAGCGCTTCTGGGTCGATTTTGTGGTTCTGGAGGAGCTCCAAGGACTGCGTGTCGAGGCCCATGGCGAGCATCTGCTCCATGGAAATCATGCTGGCAGAAAGCGGCGAGATGATGTTTGGCGCGACCTTCGGGGGCGGCGGTGCCGCCTGTGTCTGGGTTGCCTGTTCTTCTGCGGGTTCGTCGACGACCCGTTCGGGTACACGTTTGGAAGAACGCTTCTCGTCGGAGAAGGCTCTGCGGAGGATCTGTTCGGCTTCGGTAACGGAAAGACCGTCGTCCTGGGCTTTCTGGCCTAGCTGGAAGGCCGCATCCATGTAGGTCCAGCCTTCCTCGCATGCCGCCTCGCCTGCGCGGAAAAGTTCGCTCTTGAGTTCGTTCCCACTGTATTTTGTCGTGAGGAACTTATTGATTATCTTTCTTGCGCCTTCCATAATCGTGTCCTGTTTATGACAAACTCTTTATCAAGATACATTATTTTTCGGCTTTCGGTTCAACCAGTTGGAAAACCTTCTCGGAATCACGGCTCATCCCGTAACGGGTCCGCAAGATGGACTCCTTGTACAGGGAATCGTTCTGGAGGCGTTCAATTTCCGCATTCCGGGCTTCGATGACCTCCTTCAGCGAGTCAATTTCGGCCTGGTAGGCGGCGATTTCTGCCGAGAGTTCCTTTTGTTGGAGCAGGCTGTTCTTGCCTATGAACAGTTCGAAAAGGGTCAAAAGAATCAAGACCAGCAGAACGGCTACAAAGATGTAGATTTTCTTGTTCAATTCAAAACGCTCCGTCAAAATAGAATTGGAAATTGTCCTGGGTCGAGACAAGGCCTGCGATTTCCAGTTCTGTCAATATAGCTAAAAGTTCGGGGGTCTTGAGGCCGCTGTCGAGTTCCATGTCGTCAATAGTCTTGCGGAAACCACGCATTTGTACGAACAGTTCCTTCGCTGGTTCGCTCAGGTTGCAGCCTATGGCGGGGAGGCCTTGCAGGCTCGCTGCGCTGGGTTCCTGGATGCCGACTAGCTTGCGCAAGCTTTCGGGGATGAATATGGGTTCTGCCTTGCCGGAATCGAGGAGCATATTCGGGCCTGCGGCGATTTCGTTGTCAAAATCTCCGGGAATCGCGAGGAGGGGCTTTTTTTCGGATAAACAGAACTTGGCGGTGATGAGCGCTCCACCGTTCGATTTGCTTTGCACAACGACCGTTGCCTGGCATAGCCCGCTGATAATCTTGTTTCGGGCGATGAAGTTCCCTCTGTAAGCGCGTACGTCCGGCTCGTATTCCGTTATCGCGGCGCCTCCTGCGTCAAGGATGCTTTCGAGGAGTTCCCCGCGGCTCCCTTCCACTTTTTGCGCGAGACCCTGTGCCAGTACCGCAATGGTGGGGAGCCCCGCGTCGATGGCGGCTTCGTGGCAAAGACTGTCGATTCCCTGGGCGAGCCCCGAGACGATGACTGCGTTTGTCCCCTTCAGCGAAAAGACGAGCCTCCGGCAAAGCTCCCTTGCCGAGTAAGAAGGGCGCCTCGTGCCGACCATCGCGATGCCGACCAAGGGTGTTCCATCTTTTGTTGCCTCGGGGAGGTTCCCTGCAACATAGAGTTGCTTGGGGCAAAACTTGGATTGTGCAAGTGAAAGCGGGAACTGGCTCGCGTCGATTACAGTGTACTTTCTATCTTTGTCCATATGAAATATTCCTTTGAAGATCTGGTGAGTATAATGGCGAAACTCCGTTCGGAGAACGGATGCCCTTGGGATCGGCAGCAGACGACACGTTCGTTGTTGCCTTACCTGATTGAAGAATCCTGCGAGTTCATCGACGCCGCACAGGATGGCGACAAGGCCCACATGTGCGAGGAACTAGGCGATGTCCTGTTCCAGGTTATTTTCCATTCGCAGGTGGCCAAGGACGAGGGCAGTTTCACCATCGACGATGTCGTGCAGGGAATTTGCGAAAAAATGGTCCGCCGCCATCCGCATGTGTTCGGGGACGCCAAGGTGGATAGCGCCTCCGGAGTCGTCCGGCAGTGGGATAAGATCAAGTCCTCCGAGAAGAACAATAAAAAAATGCCTGGCAGCTCTATCATGGATAAAGTAAGTAAGAGCTTGCCGACGTTGGCCCGTGCTCAGGAACTCCAGCGTAGGGCCGCAAGAGTCGGCTTTGACTGGGTGGATCCCGAGCCCGTATTTAACAAGGCGCAGGAAGAATTTAATGAATTTCGTGCCGAAATGCAAGCGGCCAGTCCGGAAAATCCCAATATCGAGCGCATGGAAGATGAATTCGGGGATATGCTGTTCTCGTTGGTGAACGTGGCCCGGCATAGCGGTTTCAACGCCGCAAACGCCTTGCAGAGGGCGAACTCGAAATTCGAGAAGCGCTTCCGTATCGTAGAAAACCTTGCCCGTGCAGAAGGCAAGGAAATGAGCGAAGAATCTGCGGAGCGCCTCCAGGAATTCTGGAGGCAGGCGAAGGCTAAAAAGGATTAATCGACGGGAGTCCGTTCGGTGGCCTTCTTGGAGGTCCGCTCGATGGAAATCGAATCCTGCAGGTCAATGCGGATAAGCCCCTTGTTTGCCGCGATGTATGCCTTGTCGAAGTCGCAGGCGTTGTCGTCTGCTCCGGTGGCGTCGATCTCCAGGACGTCTTTGTAAGTCTTGCTCCCGACTTTGAGCGAGTCGAGCATTGTGACGGAGTAGCCGTCCTTGTTTGTTTTTTTATTTCCGCTCAGGTTCTTGAAAACGATTTTAACATCCTCGCCGTTCCCGCAATGAACGGTCAGGTCGCCTCCGTCGTCCGTACACTGGATGACGACCTGGATTTCGATGTTGTTTATAGTTCCCACGACTCGGTAATTGTAGTATTCGGGCTTGTGCCTGTAGGTGTAGTCGGTATAGGAATCTGTTATCCCGAGATTGTCCTTGACTTCGAACGTTGTCGAGTTTTCTTGTTCTTTCTGGACGAAACTGTTGAATTTTCCGCCGACATATTCTTCGCTGTCGTCGAAATATCCGCACGAAGTGAATAGGATGGTGACGATAATGAATGCGGACAAGATAATCTTATTCATGATTTTCCTCGTTTCCAATCAGGGTGAGCGTGTCTCCGTCGCTGGTCAGGATTCTCAGGATGCCCTTTGTCCTGGAAACGTAGGCATATGGGACTTTGCCTGTTTGCTCCGTTTCGAATCGGTTGTGTTCCCAGGTCGTGAACTTGTAGCCGTGAATGACGTAGACGCTGTCGTAGAGAACGCCGTTGAAACTTGCCGTGTCGAGGATTTCATGGGGGTCTTCGATTTTTCCTGTGCTGTCGGTCCAGAAACTGAATCGGTTGTCCGCGAAGTCAATGAGGACGGAACCAAGGTGACTGTCGGCGCTGAGGTGAATTTCGATATCCATGATGGGGTAGGTGGATGTATATTTCAGCAGGCGGTTTTCTTGCTGGGCCTCGAAGCAAAAATCGGTGTATAATCCTTTATAGGTGGAGTCCGTGGTGCGCTTCATTTCGACTTCAAAACCGGACGAATGGCTGTAACGGGCGCTTTGCGGCTGTCCGAAAAAATTCTTTTCCTTCTGGTAATCGAACAGGTGCCAATTTTCGTGAGTCACGTCGCTACAGGTGTCCGTCGTGCAGCCGTCGCAGTAGCAGCCGCTCAGGATTGCCGCAGTTGCGGCGACAAGGGCTATCAGAATGGGTGCGTAAAGTCTTTTTGTCATATCGTGAATCTCCTTACAGACTAGGATATACATATCATATAGCGGGGGTAGGTAAGGAAAAATGCACTTTTTTTCACTTTTTTTGCCGTATTCCACTTTGGAGTGTTCTGTATAGGAACAGGGATTTTGAAAAAATATTGTTACAAAGGTCTGAGATGGCATTATCTTATAGGAGTGATACTCTTCCATCTTGGTCTTGGAGAAGGGATGCCGGATCGGACCGCGGGGTAAGATCGATGAGTAGCACTTTTCTACTTTCTATTCCATATTAGAAATCCCGCAGGTTCTCTGCGGGATTTTCCTTTTGATGAGGGGAGCAAACAAAAGAGGCCTGCGGAAATTTCCGCAGGCCTTCTTTTATAGGTTTGCCAGGAATTAGGCGCGGGCCTTGGCCTTGTCGCCGTACTTCTTGATGAGTTCTTCCTGGATGTTGCGCGGCACAGGAGCGTACTTCGCAAATTCCATGGTGAACTCAGCCTTACCCTGAGTCATGGAGCGGAGGTCCGTGGCGTAACCGAACATTTCGGAAAGCGGGACTTCGGCGGTGATGGTCGTCGTGCCCATTTCTTCGTTCGTACCGGTGATGGTACCGCGACGCTGGGAGACGTTACCAACAACGTTGCCCTGGAACTCGGTCGGGGTGGCGATTTCGACCTTCATGATCGGTTCGAGGATCTGGGCGCCGGCCTTTTCGAAAGCTTCGCGGAAAGCCATGCGGGCGCAAATCTGGAACGCCATGTCAGAGGAGTCGACCGGGTGGAAAGCACCATCCTGAACTTCCATTTCGATACCCACGACCGGGAAGCCGATGAGGGAACCGGCCTGCATGCAGCTCTGGAAGCCCTTGTCGCAAGACGGGATGTATTCCTTAGGAATACGGCCGCCGACGACGGAGTTCACGAAGTTGTAGACCTTTTCGGAGTCGCCTTCGACAGGCATCGGGCGCATCACGCCGGACATCTTAGCGAACTGACCCGAACCACCGGTCTGCTTCTTGTGGGTGTATTCGAACTTGGCTTCGCG
>CAMJHM010000030.1 GCA_946405515.1 uncultured Fibrobacter sp.
TATAAGACGGCGAAGCCGTGATATTTCTCCCTAGCCCCTAGATTCTAGATCCTAACCCCTAACCACTATCTACCTCATACCTCAAAGCGACCGAAGGGAGCGACCTCATAGCTCAAAGCGCAGCGACCTCAAAGGCACGAAGTGCCGACCTCATAGTTCACTCATATCTCTCCGGCACTTTACTCATAAACCTTCGATGCGTAAATCCGTACCAGAGCGTCGGTTTTTCCGCGATGCGCTCCCCGAGCCAATCGTTGAACGATTCCATCACTGATTCCCTCTGGATTTCAACCGCATGCAAAACCTTCGTCGCATTCCCCCGTTCCTCCATCCAGCAAACGAAAACGGGCGTTTCGGGGCGATGCTTCAGCAAAAATTCCGGGAGCGGATTGTTGCAAACAGGTTTTCCCAAAAAAATTCCGTCGGTCGCACTCGGGATGCGACTATCCTGGTCAGCGAGCAAACAAAATAATTTGCCCTCATCCAACAATCGCAAAAACTCGCGAGGAGTGCGGGCATCAATTGAATAACGGTAGCCATCTACCGCACGGATGCGTCCTTCCAGAATGCGATTGAGCCACGCCGGCTTCACGGGGATATAGCTCGCCTTGAGCGGAATCCCCAAGCAGCAGAGCCACGGACCGATTGCCTCGTAATTGCCGTAATGCGCCGTGAGGAAAATTCCGCCGTCACGCATCTTTTCGAGAACGGGTACCGAGCCTTCGGCAATATCGAAATCCCAACCATCGACACGGCAGGGGTACGCCGAAAGTGCCGCAGGCAGCCGCTTGAACGTCCCGAAACGGAACAGGAGTTCGCCCACATGACGGGTCAAGTTTTTCAAGAGTTCATCATAATCGGGGATGCAATTCAAAGCAGGCGACACGTACTTCGCGTTAGCAAGAAACGTCTTCCGCTTCCAGCCAGCAAGCTTGAGCACCGTGTAGGCCACCCGCGCAAAAACCGCAGCGGCAATTCTTCCCTTGAAAAACATAGCGGGTAAAAAAATACGAAAAATTTCTAAATTGCCAGCTAGAGGTCATTATGATTAGCGAAAAAAGCGGTAATGAATCCGAACGCGTGCAACAAAGCGCATTCATCCAGGACGAGCCCGAAAATATCTGTCGAGGCAAGAGCGCCATTCTTTGGACAAAGATTCTTCTCGTTTTCACCATCATCACCGGATTATTTGCCGAATACATCATTCACGTATTCGAGCCCTTCGCGAAAATTTCAAATGGTTCAGCCCCGATACAACCGCCCAACCTGACCGATCTTCTCGCCGGACTTTTATTCCTGTTCCTGCTTTTTTGCTTCGGCATCGTGTCGCTCGTGATCATTTATAAATTCTGCAAATGGCTCTACCACTCCATCAAGTTCTTGCGCAAATACACATCGACCCAATTTTCCCCCGGCGCAGCCGTCTTCTGCACAATGATTCCATGGATCTGCGGGTTCCTTGACTACTTCATCTTCAAAGACATTCTCGCAAAGCAGGAAAAAGTTCTTACGGCAAAGGGCGAAAATTTCACTCCGCTCGACAAGAAAATTCTAACGTCAATTCCCATATTGACCGCGCTGATTTTCATTCCTACCCTATTGAGCAATATCGCTTCCGCGCGGATAGCGAGTATCGTCCTATTCGCCTTTTGTGTCGGAGCCTATATCAGGGCTATCTCGGCAATCATCGAGAACGAGAAATCGCTACATGCCATGCGCGAACGCGAAATCGTGGACCGCAAAGTGGACGAAATCATGAGGCAACGAGGCGTCGTCTAGACGGAACTTAAAATCAGGGACAGACTGAAGAAACCTCTCGTTCCCTACGTATAACATATTCAAGGCAATAGCGTTTACCCGGCCCAGAATGGGCCGAAGAGTGTGGAAAAGTATAGGAAATCGCACCAAAACGCAACATTTTTTTGTTTGAAACCGACAGCCGAAGTCTTTTTTCGAAAAAAATTGTATTTTAAGAAGTAAACAAAAAAATCCATTATGAGATACTTATTCACATGCTTGGTCTTATTGGTTGTTGCATGCAGCAACAGCACCTCCGAGTTTTTAGATGAAACGGAAATCTCAATAGAATCGTCTAGTTCCGAAGTTTCTATAGAATCGTCTAGTTCCGAAATCTCTATAGAACCATCCCTCGAAATGGAGGGGATGATTGCAGTCCATGGCGATGTGGTGACACTCGGCAGCAACGATGCCAAGTACAGGCCTTCGGAACGCCCCGCCATGAAGGTTCGCTTGGATTATGATTACTTTCTCGGCATACACGAAGTGACCTGCGGGGAATACCGTAAACTCGCAAAGAAGGCAAAACTCAAGGATTTTGGCAAGTGCGAGAACGACAGTCTGCCACTCTCCGATGTATCTTATTACGATGCGGTTCTCTTCGCAAACGCCAAGAGCAAGTCCGAAAGCAAAGACACGGCCTACACCTACAATGGTGTGGAATACGACAGCGAAGGCCACTGCACGAACCTGGATGCTTTCATGTTCCACCCTGAAACGGACGCATACCGTCTGCCGACCGAAGCGGAATGGGTGCATGCAGCATCGCAGGGCTGGAATCCTGAGAAGTTCAGCTGGAACGCCAGCAACTCGCAATACCATGCGCACACCGTCTGTAGTGCCGGTACAGACACTCTCGGGTTCTGTGACCTCGCGGGCAACGTGAAGGAGTGGGTAAACGACTGGGCCGGCGTTTTCTTTGACACGACTATTACGAATTATCTAGGTGCACCCGACGGCGGAGACCTCAACGAGCGCGTGCTGAAGGGAGGCTACTTCTCGGAAAAGGCTTCCGAAATGAACGTCGTTGCCCGCGGAGACGACTACACCGTGGAAGCCTCTAGCCGCGCCGAACGCATTGGGTTCAGGCTCGCCTACGGCCACATTCCGTCCCCCATATGGCTTGATGCCACCGGACACGCAAAGAAAAGCATTATCACGCTACTGGCCAACATGGAATCGTTGAAGGCCTATACCAAAACGTACAAAACGATTCTAGCCTTCCGTAACGACATCAGCGGGAACCTCGCCTACATAGACTACAACGATGGCGGCATGTCCGTAACAGAAATTGAGGACACGCTAGAAGTCTACCATCCGGATATTTCTCCCGACGGCATGCTCGTCGCCTTCTGCACCAAGCCCGAAGGCATCGCTGGTAAATCTGCGCTTTATGTGCGTGACTTGAATCCCGAAGGAAGCCACCTCGTGAAACTCAATGTCAAGAGCGCCGCCATCCCGCGATGGCGAGTTCTCAAGAACGGCGACACAGTCATCGTCTACGTGACCGACGCAGGGAGCAACAAAGACGAGTCGGCCTTTAGCGCAACCTCCACATGGCAAGTCAAGTTCGCCAATGGCAAGTTCGGTACGCCAAAAAAGCTCTTCGACGGGGCTTTCCACGGAGGCATTAGCGAAGACAACACGCTTGCCGTTACAGGTGCAAGACTACTACGAGCCCGCATCGCCAATTCCGGCTCCTCGCTTACCGAAAAAGCCCGCAACACCATCTGGTACGACAGCGAGCAGGCCTGCAATGCATCGCTCGCACAGGATGGCAGCAAGCGAACCGCATTCCTCGACTTCGGCGGAAAACCCGGTCGGAAATTTGCCGGAGAAAGCTACGCCACGCACGAGCGCATCCTGATTGCCGACAGCAACGGAAAGTTGATACAAACCATCAAGGCTCCTGCAGGCTATACCTTCGACCACAGCGAATGGGCAAGTGACGGAGAGACTTCGAACCTCGTCGCGACTCTCACGAATGTAGACGGTGCTCACAAGAAAATTGTGCTCGCAAGCCCTTCCGACAGCAGCATCCTGGAACTAGCCGAAGGGGAAGAACTCTGGCATCCGTGCCTGTGGGTGAAGAAAGTAAACAAATCTAGTTCGGAGACCTCATCCGTTTCAAATATCCCTGATATTCCAAACTCATCTAACTCCTCGAATTCATCAAATACCCCCGAGTCCTCCAATACCTCGGATACCCCAGATTCATCGAACACCTCGGGTTCTTCGGACATCCCCGATTCCACGAATACATCGGATTCCACGGATACGGACGAAGAAATTTTCAAACTTGATCCCGATAGCGCAGGCATCTATTACAATTCTTCGGGCGCAAGCCCTAACGCTCTTGAATATCGCTACAAGTTGGAATTGCTGTGGCAATATAGAGATTCAATCAATGTCGTGATTTTTGGATCGTCGCGAGCCCTGCGAGGCGTAGCTCCAATTGAATTTGACAAACCCGTTTTTGCCGTCAACATGGCAATCTCTGCAACCGTCATCAACGCCCACAGTCCCTTGTTCTATAATTATGTATTGCCTCATTGCAAAAAATTGAAGGCTATCGTTCTTTCACTTGATTTGGACAGAAGCTCTAATGACGGCAAAAACAACAAAAACATGTTTTATGAGGCATACAAGTCCTACCCGGGACATGTTTATGATATGAATCATAACTACTGGAAGGATTACTTTCCGCCTAAATTAGCTTCGATGACATATGAAGCCCCAGGCCGACGGGATATGGCAGAAAACTTTAGACCTACGAGAGGGTTCAAAAGCAACATGGCTCATGGGTGGGGAGAACCGGTAATTTCGGACGATTCCTGCTGGATGGATAAAAGGAAATCTTCCTTCCGCAAAAACTTTGACCTATTTGTCGAATTACTCAAGACATGCAAAGAAAAGAACATCTATGTGATAGGGGTACTTTTCCCGATGAATCCGAAGTATGCAGAAACGGGAGCTTATGGATATGCCGGGCTCAGGAGAAGCGAGGCCCCGGCCGTTATCCAAGAAATCGCTGATTTGCAAAAGACATATCCGAATTTCATTCTGATGGACGAAAAT
The DNA here is from genome assembly GCA_946405515.1 of uncultured Fibrobacter sp. GTDB lineage: Bacteria > Fibrobacterota > Fibrobacteria > Fibrobacterales > Fibrobacteraceae > Fibrobacter. Next base: position 4,876 of record CAMJHM010000030.1, read on the forward strand.
AAGATGGGAAACCATGACTATACAGATGACATGGCGGATGACTACAATCATTTAAGCCAAACTGGAGCGGTCCAAATGACCCACCGCATCGATTCCCTCCTCAAGACTTTGAACATTAATTTTGGTGACTAAAACGACAAACAAATCTTTTTCAAGAAAAAATGTATTTTTGAGGTAATTATGAGTGAAAACTGTCTTTTCTGCAAAATCATCAAGGGTGAAATCCCTTCCAAGAAAATCTACGAAGACGACGACGTGTTCGCCTTCTACGATATCGCCCCCCAGGCACCTGTACATTTCCTCGTGGTGCCCAAACGCCACATTTCCACCATCATGGACATGAAGCCCGAAGACTGCGAGCTCGTGGGCAAGATGCTCTACCGCGCCCAGATTATCGCGAAGGAGCTCGGCCTCGAAGAAAGCGGTGCACGCTTCGTGTTCAACTGCAAGGCCGATGCCGGACAGACCGTGTTCCACATTCACCTGCATGTGGTCGGTGGACAAGTCATGGGCTGGCCACCGTTCCCAAAAGACTAGACGAGAGAACGGGCTTCGCCCTACAGACGAGAGACGAAAGATATGTCGTCTCTAGCCTAATAAAGCCTAATCTCTCTCGTCTCTCCTCTCTCGTCTCTCCTCTCTCGTCTATGATCAAGTCCCGCGCCATAGTCCTGCATCGCTACGCCTACAGCGATTCGAGCTGGATCGTCAAGGCCCTTACGGAAGAAGTTGGCATCGTCTCCTTCATCGTGAAAGGTGGCAAGCGGAAGGAATCCCCCTTCAAGGGAGCGCTCGACCCACTCGCCCTGAGCGAGGTCGTTTTTCGACAGAACCCGAATGCCGAATTGCAGTTCATCAAAGAAGCGACTCTCATCGAATGGAGAAAAAACCTTCGCGAAGACCTGCTCGCCCTCGCAAAAGCGCAAGTCATGGCAGAAATTCTCTTGCGTTATGCTCCGCAAGGAGTCCCATTGCAATCGGAATTCATGTTACTAGAGCAAGCGACAAGGGAACTTGACCAGACGGGAACAAACGCACTCCACGACAATCAGGGTAATTACGATGCATCTACGGATTTACCGCAGGCGCAAATCCCGAAATCGAACATTTTCGCCCGCTGGCTGCTCGACACCTGCGATGCATGGGGATACTCCCTTGACCTCGCCACATGCAGCCGCTGCGGAAAAATTCTAGACGCACCACCAGCAGACTTCATTCCCGAAACAGGCGCCGTCATCTGCAAGAATTGCATCGGCTCGGGAATGACGCACATGCGCGAAGACACATCGCTTGGAATTTGGAACTTGTTGACCAACAACGAGATAACGCACTCACAATACGTTGAGAACGCACTCCTCTCCTACCTGCGCAAGCACATCGGCTTCCTCAAAGAAATCAAGTCGCTCCAGTTCCTGAACGAAACCCGCAAACTCTTCAGCAACTAATATATATAGTGAGAGCGTTCAGCATTCCCTAAGCATTACAGCAGTATAGCATTCTAGCATCACAACATTCCAGCATTCCCTAGCATCCTGCATTACTACATTCCCTAAGCCCTCAGCGAGATATTCCTTCAGTCATAGAGAATGTCGTCAAACGTATCACTACTAGGAGCGTCGGCCGGGGAGGGGGAGGGTGCAGGGAGGGGGCCGGGCGGCCTTCGCTAAAGTGAGCAAGTGAGTGTCGCAGCGGCAAGCTTGCTTGCCGATATGACCGAACGTAGCCACGGACGCCTTGGCGTCCACTCCGAGCTGGGCCCCCTCCCGCATCATCTTTTTTACTATTTTTGTAAAACAAAAAAGAAGGTTCTCATGTTAACTCCAGAAGATCTCAAGGCAAAAAAGTCACAAGGTGAAAAAATATCCATGATAACCGCCTACGATTTCGCATTTGCGCAAATGGCGGAAGCTGCCGGGGTTGACCAAATTCTCGTAGGCGACAGTCTCGCGAACACCATGCTCGGTTACAAGAGCACACGCGAAATCGGCATGAACGAAATGCTCATCTTCGTTGCAGCAGTCTGCCGTGGAGCTCCCAACACGCACGTGGTTGCCGACATGCCCTACCTGAGCGACAAGGATCCGCAAACTGCGTACGATAACGCTATGCGCTTCATGGACTTAGGTGCAGCAAGCATCAAGCTCGAAGGCACACCCGAAGGAGTCATCGAATACCTACGCAGCAAAGACATTCCCGTGTGCGCACACCTCGGGCTACTCCCGCAGACCGCAGAGAACTTCAAGCAGAAAGGCAAGACAGAAGAAGAAGCGCTCGCCATCGAAGCGGCTGCAAAGTTCGTCGACAGTCTCGGTTGCTTTGAAACTGTGCTCGAGCACATCCCCGAAGAACTCGGAAAGAAGATTACCAGCGAAGTAAAAAGCGTCACCATCGGTATCGGCGGCGGAAAATTTACGGATGGTCAGGTACTCGTGATGCACGATGCACTCGGAATGCACCAGCGCAAGCTCCCTCCCTTCGCCACCAAATTCGTCGACATGTTTGCTCTCGGAACCGAAGGAATCAAGAAATATATCGACAGCGTCAAAGCCAAGCAGTAAGCGGATTCCAGCGGTATCACTTTATATACAATTCTTTGAGCATCATTGAGTTACAATCAAACATCGGTATGTGTGCCGATGTTTTTTCGTGCGTTAAAATCACATATAAACTAGAAAATAAGGTATCTGGAAGACAAAATTTTTCGAATGGCAAAAAATGACTTGTCAATACCCTTTAAAAAAAAAAATGAAAAAAATTTAAAAAAATGTTGATTATTTGTGAAAATAAAGTTATTTTATAGTCATCAAACAACAAACCCTCAAAAAAAGGAAGATAAAATGGCTACAACAACAAAGAAACCTGCCAAGAAACCCGCTAAGAAGCCGGCCAAGAAGCCGTCTGCTGCCAAGAAGCCGTCTGCTGCTAAGAAGCCGGCCGCTGCCAAGAAGCCGTCTGCTGCTAAGAAGCCGGCCGCTGCTAAGAAGCCGACCGCTGCTAAGAAGCCGTCTGCTGCCAAGAAGCCGTCTGCTGCTAAGAAGCCGGCCGCTGCCAAGAAGCCGTCTGCTGCTAAGAAGCCGGCTGCCGCTAAGAAGCCGGCCGCTGCCAAGAAGCCGTCTGCTGCAAAGAAGCCGGCTGCCGCTAAGAAGCCCGCTGCTGCTAAGAAGCCGGCTGCTGCTAAGAAGTAATTCTTCCAAGGCTATAATGGAAAGACTCCGCTTCGGCGGGGTCTTTTCTTTTTTGATGTGACTGCAAATACTATCTTTATAGTCATGATTTCAGAAGAAGACTTGACCAAGCAACAGAGCATTCCCTACGAGGAACGCATTTCCCGAATAGAAAAACTTCTCGAAGGCAAGGAGAAGCCAAGAGCGTTCGAACTCGGCTTGCTACTCGCCCTCAAGATGGGCCAAGAAATCCGCGAGAAGAAACCGCTCGGAAGCACCACGGCAAAGATGGTCGCCGAATGGAACAGAACTTACCCATCCTCGTTGGTTGAAGAAGCTATCGCCAGTGCGAAAGAATTTCTCATGAACCCGGCAAAGCTCGCCGAGAAAATCAAGGCGGGAATGAAAAAGATTGACGAGAAGCGCGACGACGCCGATAAATCCGACGAAACGGAGTCGAAGGATTTAAGCGAGGGTGAAAATGGATAACAAACTCCAAGCCACCATCGACATCGGGAGCCATAGTTGCATCCTGCTGATTGCCGCATTCGAAGATAAGGTCTCGGAACAGGCCGAAGCAGCCGAGAACAAAAAAGTTCTCGTGCCAAAACTCCAAAAGGTGGAAGTATGCCGCCTGGGCGAAGACATTTACGAGTGCGGCCACATCACGGATGCGAGAATTCAGGAACTCACACAAATCATGACGAAGTTCCGCATGGACCTGCACGCCCTCGGTGCCGACCTCAAGGCAGTCGCCATGACCGAGGCCATGCGCCGCGCCAGCAATCCCGACGAAGTTATCGAAGCGGTGGAAAAAGCAATCTGGATGAAGCCCCGCATCATCTCTGGCGAAGAAGAAGGACGACTCACCTTCCGTTCCGTCAAGGAATGGCACGGCTCCGACATCGTTACCATCGACATCGGTGGCGGTTCCACAGAACTGTGCAACGGCGAGACTTCGCTTTCGATTCCCGTCGGCGCACTCAAGATGTTCAAGGCAATGGGCCCCATCCCCGGCCCCGAATACAAGAAGTTCGTCAAGGAAACTTTCAAGGAAGTCAGCTTCAAGGGAATGACCAAGAAACCCGTCTACCTTATCGGCGGAACGGGAACAGCACTTGCAATGGTGTTCCTCGACAAGCAAAAGTTCGACTACAAGGCCATCGAAGGCCTGGAAATGAGCATCACCGACCTGGAAAACGTCACCACGCGAATCACGAACCTCTCCAAAGAACTTCGCGCGATGCTCCCAGGACTTGAAAACGGAAGGCACGAAGTTATTATCTGTGGATTGTTCTGGCTGCGTTCCCTCCTGGAAAAACTCCGCGTCGAGACATTCAAGATCAGTACGGCAGGCCTCCGCTTCGGTCTGCTCTACCCGCCGGAGCCGGAACCGGAAGAAAAGCCGAAGCCCAAGCGCGTTCCGCCCTGGATGAAGAACAAGCAAGAAGCCGCCCCGGAGGATTCCTCCACATGAGAATAAATAAATACATATCTCTTTGCGGCATCGCGAGCCGCCGCGCCGCCGACACATTGATTGCCGACGGTCTTGTTCAGGTGAACGGAGAGACAATCACCGATCTCGGGCACCAAGTAGACGAGACCAAGGACAAGGTTGTTGTCGATGGGAAGCCGGCAAAGCTCCCCACCAAAACAAAGACCATCCTGTTCCACAAACCGCCCGGATGCGTTTGCACCAAGGTCGACCCGCAGGGCCGCCGCACCGTGTACGACTACCTGCCTCCCGGATTCCAGCACCTCAAATATGTAGGCCGACTCGACTTGCAAAGCCGTGGGCTGTTGCTGTTCACCGATGACGGCGAACTGTTGCACAGGCTCACCCACCCCAGCTACGAAATCCCGCGCAGTTACTATGTGTGGACGACAAGACCGCTCAGCGATTCAGCAGCACAGAAACTGGTTGACGGCGTTGACATCCGCGACGAAAGCGACCCCGATGCAGAAGAGGAAATCGCCTTCGCTACCGACGTCTACATCGAAAACGGATTCGCCGAGCTCGTGCTCACCGAGGGCAAGAACCGCGAGATCCGCCGCATGATGCGTGCTGTCGGCTACGAAATCCGCGACCTCAAGCGTGTAAGTTACTGCAAGATTCAGCTAGGAGAACTCCCTGCAGGCGAATACAGAGAACTGACCGCGGATGAAATGAACAAGTTGAGACAGGCCGTAAGGTTGTAGGGAAAAACGAGCCTCGAGCCTGGAGCCTGAAAAAGTGGTTAGTAAACAGTGGTTAGGGATTAGGATCTAGAATCTAGGGGCTAGGGAGAAATATCACGGCTTCGCCGTCTTATATTGACGCACGAAGTGCGTGATTCTTTTCACTAGCCTCCCACCTAAAGGTGGCCATGCCCACATAAGTGCTAAAGCACTAAGTGGTCAAAGGTAGCCTCTATTCTCTAGTCTCTCTCCTCGTGCCTGGAACCTAATATGAATAGAACATTATACATAGGTGACGTTCATGGTTGCGCCGACGAACTGGAAGCAATCGTAGACAAGTTTGGCTTCGTCCGCGGCTCCGATACGCTTTACCAGACCGGCGACATTATAAATAAGGGTCCCGACATGATGCGGGCGCTGAAGTTCGTCGTCGATAACGGCATCCTGACAGTACGCGGGAACCACGAAGAACACCTCATCCGCTCGATGGAGGCGCCCCCCTCCCAGTGGAGCGAAAAGCAGAAGAAGCGTTTTGCACGGCTCCCGCTCGAAGACTGGATATATATACGCGACATCGTGAAAGAATGGCCGCTCTGGCGCGACACCCCACATGCGTTACTCGTGCATGCCGGCCTCGAACCCGGCAAGACAAGGCTAGAAGACATGAGCCCCGAGGTGCTGCTGTCCATCCGCAAGTGGAATGACGAACCTTGGTACAAGCAGGTCACCTGGCCCAAGACGGTCGTGTTCGGGCACTGGGCCAAGAAAGGTTTTGTCCACCGCCCCGGATTCATCGGACTTGACTCGGGCTGCGTCTACGGAAAATGCCTTACGGCGTGGTGCCCCGAAGAAGACAAGTTCTACGAAATCCCGGCACGCCGCGAATACACGCCGGTAAAGGACAAGACCAAGGAATCGGAAGTTTCGCCATGCAAAGTCGCTGGCGATGCTAGCAAAAACATCATCACCTTCGACAACATCCGCGAAAAAATCATGCGCGGAGAAATCACCCCCGCAAACGAGACCCCCGAAGAGGCTAGCATCCGCAAGGCAAGCCCGTCCATCTCGGCGGAGTGGGCTGGCTACAGATTATAGTGCGGTTCATCTTATTTTATTTTTGTATCTTTAAAAAAAAGCGAGCAGTCACAATGAAAAAATTCCTAGTAACATTATTATTCCTTAGCATTTTCAGCACAAGTGTTTTTGCTGACGAAGACGAAGGCTATTGGCCTCGTTCCTACTTTGCGGGTCTAGGTTTCTCCGCCGTAGTGACAAAAGGAGACATCGGAAAATACACGATCGATACAAAAACAGAACAGGGCGAAAAAGAAACTGTCCACCTGCCTTCGCTAAACGTGCTCCTTTGGCCCGACATTATGCTGGGTGTCAACATTGGACAATTCTCGCTCTCCGCGAATTACAACTACTGGTATTATGGCGAAGAACTGGGCGGTATTCCAGAAGGTTCTGTCGAGGAACAGGTCCGCTTCTGGAGATTCGGTGTAGAATTCATCTATAACTTCTACTGGCCCGAATATTTCCAGCCCGGAATCGGAATTGGTTACACATACACAAGTATCAAGACAGATAACAGCGTTTTCCCGGCCGACATGACAAAAGAGAAGACGTATTCCGAGTTGATGGGATCCGCTATTGCCTTGATTTTTGACATTCGCTATTATTGGACTGAAAACCTCATTTTGCAACCGTCACTCAAGTTCTACGAATCTTGGTTCAGCAATCTCTACACGGAACATTCCGGAACCAACGAACTGGTACATACGAAATGGCAGACATTTGCTGCCATCGAGCTAGCCATTCAATATCAATTCTAAAGATAGGCTCAATGGCACCAGAGCGTAAAATGCTATCTTTGGCGCCATGAAAACGATTTCTAGAATTGGACTTTTCCTTTCCATAACATTATTCTCCTCCGTATTCGCCATGGACGAAGACGGATGGGCAACTACATACGAATCCCTCTCGGCCTTTGACAAGTCCGCCCCGCTTTACGGCAACCGCCCCGGATACGTAAAGCCAATCATCACGAACCTGAGCACAATCCTCAACAGCAACTGGGTTTCGAGCGCAGGTGTTCCCAAAGAATTCACCTTTGAAGCGGGCCTGCCCTTCGCAATCGTCCCCATAACAGATGATGATCGTGAATACGGAAACGGACGCCCCACAATTTTCGGTGACAACAACAAAAACAATGCCGCCGTTATGGCTACGGAAATCTGCTCCCCAGATGCCATCGCGCAGTATGGAGCCTGCCCTGTTGTCAACGGAAACGAGAACCTGAACGGGTTAGGCATTTTCACCTATCCCTACCTCCAACTGGCAACCAGTTACTACCATGCAAGACTCGTCCTCCGCGGAATGTTTTTACCCTCTATCAGCGAATTGCGTAAATTCAACTTGCTTGGTTTCGGTCTCCAGTACAGTTTCGGTCACTTTTTCCAGCACAAACTCCCCAAGGCGGCACAGCCCCTCGATGTGAGCCTCATGTTCGGCTACAGCACTAGTGGAATCGGTTACAGCCCAGACGATTACAAGGGCGAACTTGACTTAGACATTGATGCATTCACAATAAATATGGTCATTGGCTACAGGCCCCTAAAGATTGTGGAAGTCCTGATGACTCTCGGCTACCAGTACGCCAGTATGGAATCTAGCGGCGATTTGACGAGCACACAGAATCCAATTGAAAAAATCCACCCGGATATAACGGTCAAAGGCGATAACGGGTTCCGTTTCGGCCTCGAAGTCGCCTTCCAGATCGGTTCGTTCCATCCTGTGCTGGGTTACGATTACGTAGGCAAGTCCGCCTTCACAACCAACATACTATATTTCAAGCAAAGTTCGGATAGTTCGAAATAGTGAGTTTAACACAATGTTAAAGAAGGCAATACTATGATTACATTCCTAATTGGTATCGCCATCCTCATCGGTGGCTACTTCACATACGGCAAGTTCGTGGAACGAATTTTCGGACCCGACAACAGGAACACTCCCGCCGTGCAAAACCCGGACGGAGTGGACCGCATGGTCCTGCCGCACTGGAAAAACGTACTCATCCAGCTCCTGAACATCGCAGGCATCGGCCCCGTCATCGGAGTCATCCTGGGCATCAAATTCGGTGCCATCGTGTTCATCCTGCTCCCCATCGGCAACGTGTTCGGTGGTGCAGTACACGACTACTTCTCGGGCATGATCAGCATGCGCAACAACGGCGTGAACGTCCCCGCCCTTTCGCGCAAGTTCCTGGGTAACGGTCCGTCCAAGGTGGTGATTGCGCTCATCTCCGTGGCGCTACTCCTCGTGGGAGCCGTGTTCACCAACACCCCGGCAGCCCTCATCAACACGCCGATTCTCGCCGGTTCCGCCGTCTCCCCGACTTTGTTCTGGATTGCGGTCGCCGTCATTTTCGCCTACTACTTCGCGAGCACCTTCTTCCCCATCGATAAGATTATCGGCCGCATCTACCCCGTGTTCGGCGGCCTCCTGATTCTCGCCTCCCTCGGCATCTTGATTGGCATCGCTCCGCAGCTCGGCACCCTCGACGAAATCTGCTTCAGCGACATTGCATCCAACTTCACGCAGCATCCGGCACACCAGCCCATCATTCCTATGTTGTTCGTGACGATTGCCTGCGGCATCATCAGCGGATTCCACAGCACGCAGAGCCCGCTCGTCGCCCGCACCGAAAAGACCGAACATACCGGCCGCCAGACCTTCTACGGCATGATGATTGTCGAAGGCCTCATCGGCATGATCTGGGCCGCCGGCGGCATGTTCATCTACCATCACATGCCCGAGCTCATCACGGGTGCAAGCGGCGTGAAAGTTCTGAGTGAACTTGTCTCTACTGTTATCCCGTTCGCACCGATTTCCATCCTTGTCGTCGTGGGCGTTATCATCCTCGCGATTACCAGTGGCGACACGAGCCTGCGCAGCCTCCGCCTCACGATTGCCGAACTCACCGGTATGGACCAGACCTCCGTCAAGAACCGCCTGATTCTGACAGTCCCGATGTTCACGCTTTGCGCGGTCATCATCTTCTGGAGCAACCTGAACCCCGAAGGCTTCAACATCCTTTGGAACTACTTCAGCTGGAGCAACCAGCTCATGGCCGTGTGCAGCCTTTGCGTTGCCGTGGTCTACCTCCGCTGCAAAAAGAAGAACTTCTGGATAGCCCTCATCCCGTGCCTGTTCATGGCCTTCATCACCAGCGACTATATCCTGTGGGTGAGCCCCGAGAACCTGAAGGGCGCTCCGGTGGGTTTTGGCCTCAACTACAATGTCGCCATCGTACTCGCTGCCGTCGCAGCCATCGTCCTCGTCACGCTGCTTTGCCGACGCGGCAAGAAGCTCTCCCAGAAATCGGATTTCAACCCGGACCACTGGGAATAAGCGAGTTTTCGACAAAGAACTTTGATAAACAGAGCGTATACCGCTCTGTTTTTTTTGTTTTTTTACGTTATTTTCCGATTTTTTTAGTATATTTATGCTTTCTCTTGGAAATGCCAAAGGAAATGTACCGGCCGTTCGTCAAGCGGGCAGCCGTTTTTGTTTTTTTGACAGGGCTTGCCCGAGGAGCAGAAAAATGATCGATCGCAACAAGCACTTCCTTCGCCTGATGGACTGGAGCGAAGAAAAAATCCTCGAAACCGTCGAGATTGCCTCGCGCCTCAAGAAAGAGGTCCACGCCGGCAAAGTTTCTGACCGTCTCCACGGCCAGAACATCGCCATGTTCTTCGAGAAGCCCTCGCTGCGAACCATCACCACGTTCCAGGTGGGCATGAACCAGCTCGGCGGCCATGCCGTGCTGCTCGCCCCGGATTCCATCGGACTCGGCAAGCGCGAAAGCGTGAAGGACGTGGCCCGTTGCCTTTCCCGCTGGGTGAACGCCATCGTGGTCCGTTGCTTCAAGCAGCAGCTCGTGGAAGAACTCGCCGAATTCGGTAGCGTACCTATCGTGAACGCCCTCACCGACGACTGCCACCCCTGCCAGGCCATTGCCTTTGCGCAGATGATTTGCGAAAACCTCGGTGGTTTCAAGAACGCCGATGGCAAGCCGAAGACCGTCGCCTTCATCGGTGACGGCAACAACGTCGCGAACTCCTTCCTCGCGCTCGCCTCCAAGGTGGGCATGAACTTCACGCTCGCCTGCCCCAAGGGCTTTGAGCAGCCGAAGAACGTAGTGGAAGAAGCCGCCGCCGGCCTCAAGAAGCACGGTTGTGAGTACCGCGTGTTCAACGACCCGAAGGAAGCCGTCAAGGACGCCGATATTCTCTATAGCGACGTATGGGTTTCCATGGGCCAGGAAGGCGAAAAGGCCGAAAAGCAGAGCCACTTCCTCCCGTTCCAGATCAACGACGAACTCCTGAAGCTCGCTCCGGCACACTGCAAGGTGAGCCACTGCCTGCCCGCACACCGCGGCGAAGAAATCACGGACTCCGTGATGGACAACCTCGACGTGAACATGAGCTTTGAAGAAGCGGAAAATAGGCTTCACGCACACAAGGCCGTGCTCTGGCAGGTCATGACGCCGTTCAACGCTTAATAGCGGCAAGACACAAGATTCTATTATTCATCCCGTTCGTATTGAACGGGATTTTTTTATTCACGAACCGATCCAACCGATGAATCTAACAGCTCACCGCAAGTTCGCTTATGGCGAGGGCGGGGACTTTGTAGCTTGCGAACGGATTGTAGTATTCGTTGCCGACTCCGACGATATTCTTGATGATATCGAAGAAGTTTCCAGACAAGGTAACACCATCGACGGGGTGTTGAATCACGCCGTTTTCGCACCAGAACCCGTGAGCGCCGATGCTGAGTTCGCCCGAGACGGCATTGCAGCCGGAGTTGCCTTCCAGCCGGACGACCAGCAAGCACTTGGGGAAAAGCTTGAGGAGTTCCGAAGTCGACATCGTTCCGGGAGGCACGCAAAGATTGTAGAACGAGGTTCCCATCTTGCCGCCGAAATCACGGGCCCCGTTGCCAGTCGTCTTGCGGCCAGCCTTTGAGGCACTTTCTAAGTTGTACAGGGCCTCGTTGAACACGCCCCCGTCCACGACTTTCACGCGGCGGGTCAGGCAGCCCTCGGAATCAAAGTAAAAACGGTGCTGGAACAAATCACCCGTCGGGTCGTTCCACAGCGAAAATTCCTTGGACGCGATGGTCTCCCCTTCCTTGCCTGCCAAGCGGGACATTCCCTTCTGCATGGCCTCGGCAATGAACGGCTGGGTGTACATTCCGACAAGGCGCGAAGAAATGCGCTCCGAGAACACCACCGGAACGACTCCGCCTTCTATTTTCTTTGCACCGAAAAGTTCTACAGCATAGCCAGCAGCCTTCGTCGCAATCTCGTTGACATCGAATTCATCCCAACGGCGGCCGTTCTTGACAAAGTGCCCGAGTTTCTTGGTCTCGCCACGAGCGGCCACGGCACCCACTCCCGCCGACACGGAATTGGACTTCGCGGAATACATCAGCCCCGTATGGTTCGCCACGATGGAAAGGCTCGATTCGATATCGCCCCCAAGATAAGGGATATTCACGATTTCGTTGCACTTCGCGAACGTTTCCTTTTCCAACTGGATGCAGAAATCCCTCATCTGGGCCAAATCCAGAGATTCCAGAGAAGGGTCGTAGTTCGGCTCGTCCGTAGGAATCTGCGCAGCGCTAGGCAGTTCAATATCAATTTTCTCGGTCCACTGCGTATGGCAAAGCGCATCCTTCAGCGTCTGCCCAAGAGCGTCCTTCGTGAGCCGTTCCGTATGAGCATAACCTGGGTGACCGTCCTTGATGACACGGATGCCGAGCCCCACGGAATCAGAAATTTCTGTATTCTGGACCTGCCCCTGGAAAACAGAGAGGCCTTCGGTGTGGTCGGTAGAGGCAATAATGTCAAACTGTTCAGCCTCGCCCTTCGCGAGGTCACACATACAAGAAACGGCTTCGGTAATGTTCATAATTAAGGCTCACTCCTCTTTGCTTTACTGGCGAGCATGCGCCAGTAGGCGGCGGGGCTGCCGGTCACAGATTCAAGGGATTCAGCAAGTTCACGAGTAATTTCAACGGAGCCATCAATCAAACCTTCAAGCGTTTCCATCGAAACACCGATACGGCGGGCAAATTCAGCCTTGTCCATCTTGAGCCATTCGAGGCCTTCGAGAATCGCCTGTCCCGGCGTAGGAGTTCCGTGTCTTGCCATTGCATTATCCTTTTTCGTCTTGTCTAAAACGCAACCTCTTTCCAACCTTCCGCACCGAAGCGGAGGTCGCGTTCGACAAATTCCCAGATCAAAAGTTTCTTGCCCTTAAGCACACCAGCCTTGCGTGCAAGCTTTTCGCGCACCAAGGTCGAGGCGCCACCATCACTCACGATACTTGCAACAGGCCTGCCCATTTCCTTTGCGAAATGCGCAATCCAACCTGCGTTCACCGGAGCATCCGTCTGGTAGATGCGGCTGAAGCTATCACCGAGAATCAAGATCTTTGCCTTGCGGAAGTCATCCTTGAAGGGAGTCTTTGTCGTATCGCGCACGACAGTCGAATCTGAAAGGGAATCCGCCGGTGCTTCCATGCGTTCCGAAACTTCCTGTTGCGAAACCACATGACCGGTTACCTGTTGCACCTTGAACACATTGAACTTATTGAGCCCGCTCATCTCGCCGATATCGCCCATGCGGTCGGCCAAGGAATCGCTTGCCACGAAGTTGATGGAGGCTTCGCCAATGTCCACAACACCTGCCTCCGCCATTTCGCGAACCTTCTTTGCAATCACGCTAGCGGCAAGTTCGGCACCTCGGGGAGTCCAGTGCGTATCATCGTTGAGGTACAGTGCTCCAAGGTTTGAATCATCCGCCTTTGCAGCCAGCAAGGGTGTGTACAGGTCAACAGTATTGAGCCCAAGCTTTGCCAGCGAATCAAGAATCTTCTTGCCGTGGCCCGCACTGTTTATAGCAGTACCGGTCAAGCGTTCCGGATACACGCTCGGCTTGCCCGGAGTAATCACCACAAGGAGTTCCACTCCCTTCGCCTTGAGCTGGTCACGGAAGCGGAGAATCGCCTGAATCGGATTGTCAAGTTTTGCGCTACGCACATCGAGTGGCGATGGTTGCACCAAAAATTCAACATCTTGCCTATAAAAGAGCCAGCGCCCTTCGCCAGAGCCGAGCACGACCTTTTCACCTGGGTCGTTAAAGATATTCCACACAGCAAGCTGATACTGCGGCCTTACCGCGAGCACAAGAGCGTTCTCGTCTTCCACCTTCTTTTCAAAGGCACGCAAATAGCGGCTCGTCCACACGCCGTAATGCTTGACCCCGAGGAATGCACGCCACAGCGAAAAATGCCCGAACTCGCCGACCACCGCCTTGAGCGTAGAATCGGCGGCCTTGAAATTTTCGGGTTCATCCTCGAGCGTTGAGAGCAATGTATCCGCACGTTTGAGCAACTTGTAATCGGCTTCACCCGTATCCAATGCCGCATAGGCATTGACCGTGAGCACCGAGGCTTCTAAATCAGAAAGCGCACCGACTACCGGTTCAAGCGCATCGGAGGTTTCAGCGCCACCCGCGATGGATTCCCGAGCCACACGCCAGGCACTATCCAATTTGAGAGCACCAGCGGCGATATTTGATTCACGGACAAACGGGGTATAAACAACATCCTTGAAAATATCGAGGGAAACGAATCGTTTTTCACCACGAATATCGTCAATTGCCTGCACACCAAAAGGTGTCAAAAGCAAAATTCCAAAAAAAACAACTAAAATGACGTACTTTTTCTGCACATTTGAAAGATAGAATATTATTATTTTTGGCACAAAGGAAGTCTATAGACTGAAACGAGAATTTCCTATGAAAATATTCCTGTGCCAAATGAACGTCGTCCCGGGAAAGCCGGAAACTAACTTCGAAACAATCAAGGCATCCGTAGCCGAGGCCGTCGCCAAGCACGCCGAGCTCGTCGTTTTTCCGTCGTTCTGCCTCTCCGGGGCCATGGCAGGAGACCTTTTCTTGCAACAGTCCTTCCGGGAAAAGTGCAACAAGTACGGTGAAAAAATTATCGCGCTTTCGAAAAACATCGACATCATCTTTGGCAACATCGACCGCGAAAACCGCAACAAGGTCATCCATGCAAGCGCAGGCAAACTCGCCGAGAAGCCCCTGACCCAGTGCATTATCCACATCGACTGCAGCCCGTTCGCCATGGGAGTTTCCGAAACGCGCATGTCGACGTTCACTGCCGAGGCGAAGCGCCTGGGCAAGCCGCTCCTCTTCTTGAACGCGGTCGGCACGGAAAACACGGGCAAGCGCATTTTCGCTTTTGACGGCAGCAGCGCGGCATTCAACGCGGACGGCTCCGTAGCCTACCCCTTCCCGGCCTTCGAGGCGGCTTCCGTCCTCGTCGACGTCCAGGCGAACAAGGTCACCGTCGAAACGGATTTCGGCATCGCCGTCGGCATACCGCAGCAGCTTTCGGGCATCGCCAAGATCCACACGGCACTGGTCTACATGATCCGCGAAAACCTGAAGCGCATGGGAATCAAGCGCATGGTCATCGGCGCGAGCGGCGGCATCGACAGCGCCGTTTCCGCGGCGCTCTATACCGAAGCTCTCGGCAGCGAAAACGTGTTCCTGGTGAACATGCCGACAAAGTTCAATTCGGACACGACAAAGAATGCGGCTCGTGACTTGGCCGAGAACCTGGGAACCCCCTACATGGTCGCTCCCATATCCGACATGCTCGATTCCGTCCGCGAAAGCCTCGGCAAGTGTTCCTTTGTCCGTAACGACACCCCAATGAAGGTGGAAGGCATCAACTACGAGAACTTGCAGGCCCGCACCCGTTCTTCTTCCGTGCTCTCGACGGTCGCCTCTATCCTTGGCGCGGGAGTCACCTGCAACGGGAACAAGAGCGAAGCCATGGTCGGCTACTGCACGCTCTACGGTGACACCTGCGGCGTGATGTGCGCCCTGGGCGACCTCTGGAAAACGCAGGTGTACGCCCTCGCCCACGAGATCAACAAGGACAAGGAAATCATCCCGAGGGCAAGCATCGAAATCCCCGCGAGCGCCGAACTGAGCGAAGCCATGAACGTGGACGAAGGCAAGGGCGACCCAATCATCTACCCCTACCACGACAGGCTCTTTGCCTACTGGGTGGAACGCAACAAGTCCCTGGAAGATTCCCTCGAACTCCTCGGTCGCGGGGCGTCCAGTTTCTGCCGCGAACTCGGTGTCGACGAGACACTTTTCCGCAAGCATTTCCCGACAGACGGGGCCGCCGCCGAAGACATGGCCGCATGGCACCGCCGCTACAGGGGAATCGCGCTCGCCAAGCGCCTGCAGTTCCCGCCCACACTCACCATCTCGAGCCATCCCTTCGGCGGCGAGTACTACGAAGCCCAAGCTTAAGTCGCTAAAATTCTATATTTAGGCTCCAACCCCCATTCTCATGCGGGCCATTCCCGCATGCCAAAAAAAGGATTCATATGAAAATAGCCGACAAGACCGTCGTCCAGATGCACTACACCCTCACCTCCGACGAAGGAAAGGTCATTGATTCATCCGAAGGACGCGAGCCCCTACAGTACATTCAAGGAGCCCACATGATCGTGGTCGGCCTCGAAAAGGCCATGGTCGGTCATGAAGTCGGCGACAAGTTCGACGTGAAGGTCATCCCCGCCGAAGGTTACGGGGAATACGACGAGCGCATGACCCAGGAAGTTCCGCTGGACGTTTTCCAGGATGTCCAGAATGTCGAAGCCGGCATGATGTTCTATGCCCAGACACCCATGGGCCCCATGCCCATCCGCGTGAAGTCCGTCTCCGGTGACAAGGCCGTGATTGACGCGAACCACGAGCTGGCCGGCCAGAACCTGAACTTCGCCATCGAAGTCGTGGATGTCCGCGAAGCGACCGAAGAAGAACTGAACCCGCAGGGTCACTGCTGCTGTGGCGGCAATGGCGACGGCGAATGCAAGTGCGGCGAAGAAGGCCACGAATGCGAATGTGGCGGCGAAGGTAAAAAGGAAAACTGCGACGGCAAGGGTGGCTGCGGCTGCCCCAACCACGACAAGCACCACAACGCATAAAAAACGATGCCATTCTACCCTAACGAAGTCATCCAACAGCTGAAGGCACAGGCGGACATCTCGCTTGTCATCCAGCAGTTTATCCCGCTCAAGAAAAGCGGGAACGGACGCTTCGTGGGGATGTGCCCCTTCCACGACGACCACTCGCCCAGCATGAGCGTAAATCCGACGCTCGGGATTTACAAGTGCTTTGCCTGCGGTGCCGGCGGGGACGTGTTCAAGTTTGTCCAGGAACACGAGAAAATCGACTTCAACGGAGCCGTGGAGTGGGTCGCCAATTTTGTAGGGTTCCCACTCCCGAACTTCGCGAGCAAGGAAAGCGCCGAAGTCACCGAAGAACGCGCCATGGTCCGCAAGCTGAACGAACTGGCCTGCGAATGGTTCGAGCAGCAGCTCGCCCTGAGCCCCAAGGCACTCGAATACTTGGCCAAGCGCAACATCAGCGAGAGCACGCGACGGGAATTCCACATCGGCTATGCGCCCGACGGACGCGAAGGCTTTATCGGGTATGCCGCGCGCAACGGGTTCTCGCCCAGGGATTGCGTCAAGGCGGGCCTTGCCACCGAAAAGAAGAACGGAGGCATCGCCGACAAGTTCCGCGACCGCCTCATGATTGCCATCCAGAACCAGTCGGGAATCGTCGTCGCGTTCGGCGGGCGCGATCTCGCCCCCAAGCAGGAAGGCTTCGAGCGGCCCAAGTACATGAACAGCCCGGACACGGCGCTCTACAACAAGAGCGACATCCTGTTCGGCCTGAACCACAGCCGGGGCGCCATCGCGAAAGAGAACGCGGTCATCATCGTCGAAGGGTACTTCGACCTCATCAGCCTTTACCAGGGCGGCGTCACGAATGTCGTGGCGGCATCGGGCACGGCCCTCACCGAGACGCACGCAAGCATCCTTTCGCGCTACGCCAAGACGGCCTACCTCGTATTCGACGGCGACGCCGCCGGACGCAAAGCCACGCTCCGCAGCCTCGAAATCGTGCTCCCCAAGGGAATCGCCCCGCGCATCTTCGCACTTTCCCGCCCGGACGGCACCAAGATCGACCCGGACAACTTCGTGAACGAACGCGGCGCCGACGCCTTCCGAGCCGAACTTTCCAAGGCCGAGGACTGGCTCAGCTACCTGAGCCACGAAATGCCCACGACGAGCCTGGAAGACCGCGCGAACTTCATCACCTACGCGAAATCCATCATCAAGAGCATCAACAATCCCGAGCTCAAGAACGAATACCTCAAGCTCGTCTCGGAAAGGTTCAATACGAGCCGTTCGCTCGACCAGATCAAGAGCATCCAGCCCAAGCACAGGGTACAGCCGAAGGCGCCAGCACTGCAACAACCTGCCGACATGGGAGACGCGCCGCTGGCCGACGGCGACCCGATGGCAGCCGCAGAACAAGCCGCTCCCGAAGTCAGCATTCCCTGGTATGCGCTCCCGCCCATCGAGGTGCGCTTCGCCAACCTGCTTTTCAGGAACCCCACCCTGCTCGACCGCGCTAGCGAATACTTCGACATGGAATACGCCGCGAGCGGCATCAGGCTCCTCGAATCCTCCATCGTAGACGAATTTGTCGGTACGATACTTTCCCAGTACGCCGAGACCGGGTACTTTTCGCCGCAGGTCCTCTACGACAGCGTCTCGCCCGAACTCAAGCTGTTCATCGAAGGGCTCCCCGAAGAAAATTGGACTCCGCCCAACGAGATTTATGAGTTCTACGATTCATTGATGTTTTTCACGCTCAGCCTGTGCAACCGCTACAAGAAGGCAATTCCGCTGGACAGCGACGAAGGCGTACAGCAGCGCCTGAAACTGAACGGTTTTACAAACGAAATGGAAAAAATCAACCGCGATTACAAATCGGGGTTCATCACCATCGACACTTTTGCGGACCAAATCATCCGCAGCAAATCAAGTTTAATCCAACTGCAGGCATCCATGCCCATGTAAGGGAGAAACCTTATGCTATCCATTAAAGACCTAAAAGCAAGCATCGAAGACGGGACCCAAATCCTCAAAGGCATCAACCTAGAGGTCAAACCGGGAGAGGTCCACGCCATCATGGGCCCGAACGGATCGGGCAAAAGCACCCTTTCCAAGGTCATCGCCGGGCACCCCGCCTACAAGGTGGACGGAGGCTCTGTCGAACTCGACGGCAAGAACCTGCTCGAAATGGAAATCAACGAACGCGCCAACTCGGGCCTGTTCATCAGCACGCAATACCCCACCGAAATTCCGGGCGTGAACAACGTGGAATTCCTGAAGATGGCGCTCAACAGCAAGCGTGCCTACCTCGGCCTCCCCGAAATCGGTGAAGACGAATTCAAGAAACTCTGCGAAGAAAAAATGCAGCTGCTCGAAATGGACGAACGCTACCGCGAGCGCGGCGTGAACGACGGCATGAGCGGCGGCGAGAAGAAGCGTAACGAAATCCTCCAGATGGCCATCCTCGACCCGAAAGTGAGCTTCCTCGACGAGACGGATTCCGGTCTCGACATCGACGCGCTCCGCATCGTGGCAAACGGCATCAACCACATCATGAGCCCCGAAAAGGCTGTGATCCTCGTGACGCACTACCAGCGCCTGCTGGACTACATCAAGCCCACCTACGTGCACGTGCTGCGCCACGGCAAGATCATCCTGAGTGGCGGCCCGGAACTGGCGCTGAAACTGGAAGAACAGGGCTACGACTGGATCGAGGAATAAAGATGGACGCAGTCACCCGCATACAGCAAATAGGCATGCCCCGCCGCAACAACGAGTTGTGGACATTCTTCCCCGTGGCAAAGATTCCGACGCAGGAATACGCAGGGACCGGCACGGCAACGGAAGCCGCGGCAGCCCTCCCCGATTTTGAAAAGCTGATCGACAACGAGACGGACTTCGCGGCCCTCCTCCCGCTCGCAAAGAACGCGCGCACCATGGTGCGGACGATTCCCGACGGGGCAAACGAGATGGCCATGCTCAAGTGCAACGACGACTTCGGGCACACGGTACTGGACATCGGGAAAGGCGCGCACGTAAGCCTCGAAATCCTCGACAACAAGGTCCAGCACGAAATTGTCGCCGAACGCTTCGACATCAACGTGGGCGAAGGCGCCGACGTGGAAATCTTCTTCGCGAACCCGGCCAGCGACATGCCGCTGCGCTTCCGCCATTTCCGCATCAGGCAGGCGGCAAGCAGCACGGTGCGCTTCTCGAACATCCTGACGGATTCAGGAATCGGGCGCATCAGCATGGACTGCGACCTCGACGGAGAAGGCGCCTCGTTCGACTACAGGAGCCTTTCCATACTGGACAACACCGCCAGCATGCACCAGCGCCTCACGATACGCCACAACGCCCCGAACACGGTAAGCACGCAACTCGCACGTAACCTGCTCTCCGGCAGCGCCTACGCCAGCTACGACGGCATGGTTATAGTCGGGGAAAAATGCACCAAGGTGAACTCCGGCCAGCTCGTGAATACGATTCTCCTTTCGGAAAATGCAAGCGTTTCGGTAAAGCCCGTCCTGAAGATCTACCACGACGACGTGGAGTGCACGCACGGCAACACCGTGGGCGAACTCGACGCGGAACAGATGTTCTACCTCGTGAGCCGCGGCATTCCGAAAGAGACCGCGAAAAAGATGCTCATGGCAAGCTTCGCGAAAGAGACGTTCTACCCGCTGCCCGAAACTCCGGCCAAGAAGCGTTTGCTGCAGACACTTTCTGTTTAAAAAGAAACCCCACCAGAGGCGGGGCGAAAATGAACTAGAGTTCCCGAATTGTCTTTTCCGAGAGTCCGGTATTTCGAACAATAATTTCTATGGGTACGCCATCTTTCAGCAACCCTTTCGCGATTTCCAGCTTTGTTGAATACTCTGCCACAGCTCGGTCAAAGTCGCTCATGTCTACTGTCATAAGATACCTCGAACTGAAATTACATAATTTTACTTCGTTTTGCAATACCCTGAACACGGGATCATTCGCAAACTCGCTGAAATCGGCGTCACGATTCAGTATATCGATGGCCCGGAGCCACTGGGCCAGACGGCAGTTGTCGCCAACAAAACGTGCGGCATCCTTGAAGAACTTTTCCACCTCAATCAGCGTGACTGTCTGCCGATCAAAATACACCTGCTGTTCCTGATTCTTTAGCTGCACCGTGTGGCGATAGTTCGCCGATTCAGGAAACGCGTCAAAAAACAGAAAGCTGACCACGTTCAGGTTTTCAAGACGGGGCGTTTTCCCCTTCCTAGCCATGTTGCTTGTAAGGCGAGCCACGTAGAGGACCAGACGGTCTTTGAACAAGGAATTGTTATCCTCGTGCTGGACCTCGATAGATATCCGGTCCCGAGGCTCATCGCCATCGCGGTCATTCGTCAAGAGAATGTCCGGTTCTACGCTGCGATAGCCCAATTCCCCGGGAATAAACGGGTTGACGAGTTTCGGGTTCTCGATGCGGTCGGAACCGATGAGACCCAGCGCCGCATTCACCAGGTCCGTCGTGAGTACGAGGTTTTTCTCACTTGCGAGAATTTTCTTGATACAGCCGTCGTTGTAGAAGTACACGTTTTTATGCTCGTACTCCTTGACGAAGGCGTCAATATCCCCGCCGTTATTATTAATATCCCTCAGTTTCCCGAGAAACTGCGCAAACTCTTCCCTTGTCATAATTTTCCTTTTGCGGGTACGCCCCCGTTGGCGGACAGGGGACACTCTCCCGTCTGTATGTATAGACGTTTTTGCGGGGAAATTTTTCCGGGAATTTGCAGTAAAAAGATGTTTTCGTCGAGCAAAAAAAGGTTCACAGGTGGTTTTCTGTTTATACAGAAACAGGCAATCTTAATGCAAAGGGCCGCCCGAGGTATAAAAAATCGGGCCGGTTTCGCCGGCCTTTTGGGGAGGGGGCTTACTTGGCGGTTAACCTAGTCCTGGCGCTACTTCGTAGCGCAGGACTCTGCGCCTCGGTCATGTCCAAACAAGTTTGGTCGTGACCCTCGGCTTGCTAGTCCTTAAGGCAACGAACAGAAAAACCGTAGTACTTGTTGTAGTCGTTCAGGTACGCACCGTCGAAGTTGTAGTTCAAGTACATGTAGTACGCGCCGTGGCTATAGTACTCCGTAGAACTCCAGAAGTTCGTGCTGATGCCCTCGTAGTCGTAATACTCATAGTAGTACCAGTCGCCAGCAGGCAACGCCGAGAAGGAATAGGTATCCGAGCCATTGCCACTAGTTCCATAATAATCATTCCAGCCTTCCGTGGACTTTAGCATTATTCCTGCGGTTGCATCTCCCCCTACGGCATCGAACAGAGTTTTCCATTCCGTGGTATCGGGCAGATGCCAGCCCTCAGGGCATACGCCACGAACTTTGCCTTCGCCGAGGTTGCAGAATTCCCCATAATAGCCGCAACCATTGGCCGTATTACCAGGTATAATACCCGCACTGTCCATTGCCGCACTCCACAGGTACAAGCGGCCATATTTAGCACAATTGGCGGGGTCATTATCATAACAATAGCTGGAAGAGTCTTTTTCGCCTCCATTATATGTCTGCTGAATATACCTGTAGTTCAGATTTTCCGCCATCCACCACTGTTCACCAATTTTCACAGTCTTGTAAGTCTGTCCGTCCCTGTCATCCGTCAAGGTGCCATATTCACAGTTGTCTTCTGTATCGATTTTGCAACCTAGAGGGACCGCAGAACTCGATGAACGGTTTGTAGAATCAACGGAACTCGATGAGCTAATTTCTTCATCTGAACTATTGGACTTACCGTCTCTACTGCTGCTGGACGTTTTTACCGCGCTAGAACTTGACGGTGATTTGTCGCTGCTGCTAGAGTCACTTGCCTTATTAGAACTAGACTTTGCCTTCGCGCTTGACGATGATTTTTTCTCCGAGTCCAGCCGAACCGCCTTAGTCAACGAATCGTCAACGGCCCAGAGCCCCTTTTTACAGAC
>CAMJHM010000031.1 GCA_946405515.1 uncultured Fibrobacter sp.
GCGTTGCCCTGCGGGTCCATGTCGATAAGGAGTGTCTTCTTTTCGAGAGCGGCAAAACTTGCGGCCAGGTTCACGGCCGTCGTGGTCTTGCCCACGCCGCCCTTCTGGTTACAGATTGCTATTACTTTACTCATTCGTTACCTCGAGTGACTAAGGCGTAAACTTGTTCTTCCTGGGGCAGAGCATATTTATATATGTGTACCGCCGGGTCGTTTTCCAAGTGAACGATATTGTTGAAACTTTTTAGAGTGAGGAACATCCCGCCCTTCTTGAGTCCGGGTTGGGCACGTTCCCAGTCGTTTTCGAAAGTCGAGAGGGCGCGGCAGCTGATAAAGTCCAGGTCCGAAAGGCCAGAAGTCTCGAAGCGCTTGCCCACGACAGTCAGGTTTTGGAGTTGGAGCTTTTCCTTGGCGTAGTTCATGAACTGCACGCGCATGTTGCGGGGCTCGACCGCATAAAACTGGATTTCGGGCATCACGATGGCGAGCGGGAAAACCGGACAACCCGCACCCGCACCCATATCAGCCCAGCGTTTAGACGAGAGACGAGAGACGAGAGACGAGAGATTGTTTGAGGGTAAACCATTATTGGACGATGATTTTTCCCTCTCGTCTTTCGTCTGTAGGACCGCAGGTCCGTTCTCTCGTCTAATATATATATAGGGAAGCAGTGAGTCGGCGATGTGGCGGCTGAGGATTTTTTCGGAATCCTTTGGCGAAATCAGGTTGCCGAACTGCTTGGTCTCTACTACCAAATCGGCATACAGGTAGAGTCGCTCAGTCGTCTCCTTGGACAGCTGCACACCTTTCTCTGACAAAAATTGACAGAATATTTCCTGTTGCCTGGTATCTTCCGATGGTCTCATTAAGTATGTTCCACGTGAAACGTCTTGTGGATATCTGACGTAACGTTTCCTAATTTAGAATATCTTACTAACAAAAAGGCCGCCGGAAATCCGGCAGACCGAAAATTTTAAAAATATTTGTGGATAATATTTTAGTAAATGTTGAGAAAATGTTGAATCTTGTGATTCATCTATCAACACCGCCGACATTGAAAAATAGGCCCAACTGTGTTTCACATGAAACTTTATCGGCTCACTTTTATAATATGTTTGCTCTTGGCGGGGCGGCCGAGGAGGTCAAATGGCTTGGATTTTTTCCAGTCCGCAACGGGGTAAATTTTTCTAGGGACAATGGGTGTGGTTTGCTGCAGGACAACCGGAACATAGAATTCTTTAGTACCGTCGACGCTTTGATTATTCGCAGGATTACGCTTTGTTTGGATAAGAGTATCTCCCCTTGTTTCGTATTCGTAGGTCATCAAGGTTGTCCAGGAGGTTGCCGCTTGCATTTGGTGGTTGACGGAACATCTGTTTTCATTTTCGGGATCATGGACAGTTATAGGACTTCCGTCGTTTTCGAAAATGGTGTCGTTGACGATGTAGAACGAATATTCTTCATACAGGTTTTCTATTTTGCCTTGAATGTTTAATGTTCTGTAATATAGAGAATCGTCTTTGAAATAGAATTCCATCTTTTGATATTCTTCCCCGTCTTTATATAAATGGACAGTCTTGGAGTTTTCTTCTTTATCGACTTTTACGGTTTCGTTGTAGACAATCACGCGCTGCGTAGTAGTATCTGGAGTGGTTTTATATTCTACGGCACTATCCAGATAGTTGCCGGTCCTGTAATATTTAATGGATAAGGATTGCCCTTCGCCTTGGTCAGTATAAAGGCTATCGAGGATGTATCCTTCGTAATCCTTCTCGTACATGCCGTATTGACTTGCGACGTAAAGGTCAAATGTAGTCCGCAGGCAATCGAAAGCAAATGAATTCAATGCCATTAATCCAAGTATAATTAGCGTTCTTCTCATATCAGGAAATATAATAATGTATATGAAAAAAAAAGTCTCCTTCAGAGGAGACTCTTGTTAAGCTTTAGCGATTCACTTTTATAATATGTTCGCTCTTGGCGGGGCGACCGAGGAGGTCAAATTGTTTCGTTTTTTCGAGAACGATTGCCGGGCGGATATTGCGGTGGATTGCAGTGGTTCCACCTTTGCGACGGAACATGAAGTAAGTCATCACCTTGTTGTCTAACCCATCTTCGATATAAGTCTTGCTCACAATGACCCTGTCATTTTTAACTTCGGTATCGTAGCGGTACCAGGTGGTCACGAAGTCGTCGCGACCATCCTTCACATAGCAGGTGTTGGTATCCTTCTCGTCGTTGACGATAATTTCGTTTTCAGAACGCCTGAAGAGAGTGTCGTTTCTCATGACATATATATTAGTGTATTTACCGTCTTCGTCTGTGCTGGTAATGGCCAGGGAGTCCCCGTCAAAGTAGATACTTATTGTGTCGCTCACTCCGTTTGCCGATCCTATAATTGACCAATTATTTTCTACATGGTCAACATTGAAAACTACCGAGTCAGGATTTACGGTAGTCTTGTATTGCCATTCCCCGTCGCGAAGATTTGCTTCGTAGGCGCTGTCGACTTTATCGCCGGTCCGATAGTACTTCAGGATATAGATGGAGTTCCCCCTGGTATTGGCAGTGCCTTTGTCTACATACATACTGTCAAATAGTAGGCCGTCAAAGCTCTTGTCGTAACCGGCGATTGTCGCCTGTTCATATTCAAAAACTGTATGGATGCAGTCGGCAAAGGACTGGGAGAATAATGCTAGTGCAAAAGTAAGGATGAGTTTTTTCATAGTTGGAAATATAGTAATGATGTTTCACGTGAAACGTTATTTATTGTTTGAAGTATATGGTGGTATATTTGTCGCCGCCTTCGCAGGTGGTGATTCCGCGGAAGACGGTGAAGTTGTCTTTCTTGTTCGGAAAGATCCAGTCGTACCTCATGTGCTTGCCTACCCTGGCGGAATCGACTTTCTAGTCAACCTTCATGGTTTCCCTATATATATTATCCTGGCAGGCTTGAGTGAAGGTCATGCTGTCCAGACGGTTTTGGGCCCAGTGGTATTTGGTGATACTCATTGCTCAATGCTCGATGCTGATACCTCTACTCGGTTTCCTTCGGGGTCGAGGACGACACTTTCGTAATACCCGTCGCCGGTAGTCCGGGGTTGTCCCACCACTTGGATTCCGTCCTCGGACATTTGCTTGGTGAGTCGGTCCACGTCTTCTTTTGATCCGACAGAAAAGCAAAGATGGGCAAAACCGAGATGTTCCACGTGAAACATAGTTGAGGTCTGGGTGTCCTTTCCTATGTCGGGGCGATGCATGACTTCGAGGCGGGTGCCACTTTCGAAGGTGACAAACCGGCTCGTGAATTGTTTTGTCGGATTGTGATAAACTGGATGAATGGTCCCGCCGAAATACTTCCGGTAGAACTCGCAGACCTTGTCGATGTCATTGACCCAGATGGCTACGTGTTCGATCTTCATGGGTGCCTAACATTATTACTTCAGTTTCTTGCTGGGTAGCACGAAGCAGTCGGCGGCCGCTGGCTTGTCAGCGAGAATCGAAAAAACTACTCCCGTTGCGCAGAGCGAATTTATAAATATCGGACTATCTGTCAGATTCTTCTTTCTTGGAGTATGTGTCGGTTGGTCGTTGATTTTTAAACTATCGGCGGGCGCCTCCACATCATCATTATAGTCTACCTTGAATATCAGGGCACGGTCAATTTTTACGGAAGGGTCTTCCGATTTTTGGGGCAAGAGTTGCGCGAATGGCAGTTCAACAGCAAGTAATATAATAGGTACGAAAAGACGATATTTCATGTCGTCAATATAGATAATTTGTTTGTTATGTTCTTAAAAAAAATATTAAATTATGGGCAGGGTATTTTTATGCAAAAGTTTTCACATAGCTATATGGTGGCCGGTCGCGATATGGACCTAGATTACCGGATGTTGCCGATGGCTGCCCTAGCATATTACGAGGACAGTTTCGCCCGTTATCTGGGTAGCCGGTTTCTTGCTGCTTTCGATATTCGGGCTCAGGGTTTGTACTGGATCATTTCCGAAATAGATATGCGGATCGATGGAGAACTCCCCCCATGGTCCGAACGCTTTGATGTTGAACTTTGGATTTCGGAAAAGTCCAGGATAAAGATTTATTGCGACTTCACCATGAGTTACGGTGGCCGGGTTTTTGCCAGGGGGAATTGTTGCTGGATTGTCTTGGACAAGAACAGGAAGCGCCCTGCTGATACCCGGATCCTTGACGGTAAGGTTGACCTCATCGAGGAACTTGCCGCCGGAGAACATCGGAAGTTCGAATGGCAGGCATCCGAAAAATTGATGAACACACTCGAGCATCGCGTGGGCATGAATGACATCGATTTCAACCGTCACATGAACAACAGGACGTACCTGGATTTGGCAGTGGCCTGCCATATGGAGAGTTCCGGTTTCGAAGATGCTGTGCGGAGAATCCGGGTGAAGTTCATGCAGGAATGTTTTGTCGGGGATGTTTTGAAGTGTCATGAATACGGACTGGAAGATAACTGTTTCGGCTACAGTCTGGAAAGGGATGGTTCCCCAGTCTGTCAGGTAATTCTGGAATTCGAGAAGAGGGCCTCGCGTGAACCTATCGAGGGGATGCCTCTGGCATTGCGTCTTGGACAATTCAAACCGTAGGTGGGTGTCGAGTACTATCATGTTTCACGTGAAACTTTATCGCTGTATTCTTCCATACCTCGTTGTGTTGCTGATGGCATCAGCTTCTTTTGCCGATGAATCCGAAGAATCGTCAAACAATACAACACATTCGAGCAAGCCTAGATTTGAATTAATCCCCTGGAATATGTTTATTGGAGGTTGTCCTAATATTATAGGAGATGGGGCTGGTTTTGTTGCAGGTGTTGACTGGGTATTTATGGAGAGTAATTTTTTGTATGTTTCCTTTGAAAAAGGAAACATGGAGCCAACAAAGACGCTGGTGTGGACTCTCCGTACTCAGGCTCTTTGGGCGGGCGGCATGGGATTTTATCTTCAGCCGACTATTCAATATATGATTAATACAGGAGTGATGTTTAAGGTTTCCATGGGACCGGAGATTGGCTATAAATTGAAAAAGGGTCTAGAATATGGTGGCTCTATTCGTCTAGGTTCGCTCATTGATCTGTTGAATATTGAGTTGGGATTTCTGGGAAGATCGGAAAGGATCTATATAAACTTTATTTTCAATGTTCCTACCGGACTAGGAATTTGGGTCTAATGGAGGTGCTATGGTAGAAATTGAAGTTGTCCAGGGAGACATCACGAAGCTTGCGGTGGATGCCATCGTGAATGCGGCGAATTGTTCTCTGCTGGGTGGTGGCGGTGTTGACGGTGCGATTCACCGGGCGGCGGGCTCTGATTTGCTGAGGGCGTGCATCCCCCTGAACGGTTGCGAGACAGGTAAGGCCAAAATTACTCCGGGGTTCAAGCTTCCGGCGAAGTTCGTGATTCATACTCCGGGACCAGTCTATCGGGATGGTCAGCATGGCGAACCTGCGCTTTTGGAATCTTGCTACAAAAGTTGCCTCGCCCTTGCCGAAGAGAACGATTGCGAGACGGTCGCCTTCCCTGCCATCTCGACCGGCGTGTATGGCTACCCCTGGGAGGAGGCTACCGAGATTGCCGTGAGGACGGTCCGGAACTTTCCCGCACAGAAAATCAAGAAAGTCATCTTCTGCTGCTTCGGCACGGAGATGGAAAGGATTTATAAAGAAAGGGTGTTAGGGGCTAGGATCTAGAGGTTATGAGTTGTCGGGTTTGTCATTCGCAGGCGCATGACTCGTCGGCTCAGCCATGCCGAAACGCAAGCGTTTTGGCGTGGCATTCGCCTTGCTTGTCATTGCGAGCCGAAGGCGAAGCAATCTCTGTCAGTTATGAGGGGTTAGAGGCTAGGATCTAGGGGTTAGGGAAAAATATCACGGCTTCGCCGTCTTATATTGACGCACGAAGTGCGTGATCCTTTTCACTAGTCTCCCACCTAAAGGTGGCCATGCCCACATAAGTGCTAAAGCACTAAGTGGTCAAAGGTAGCCTCTTATCTCTAGTCTCTATTCTCGAGCCCCGAGCCTATACATTAATCATTACTAATAGGAGAAATCACATGGAAGAAATCAAGAACTTCATCAAGGAATGCGGCGCTTATTTCCTCGCGACGGTCGACGGTGACCAACCGCGCGTGCGCCCGTTCGGCACCATCGAAATTTTCGAGGGCAAGCTCTACATCCAGACCGGCAAGTCCAAGGACTGCTCCAAGCAGATCCAGAAAAACGGCAAGGTCGAAATCTGCGCCATGGACAAGACCGGCTCCAAGTGGCTGCGCCTGGCCGGCACTCTCGTCCGCGACGACCGCCGCGAGCCGAAGGTCCACATGCTCGAAAATTACCCCGAGCTCAAGTCGATGTACTCCCCCGACGACGACAATACCGAGGTTCTGTATTTCAAGGATGCGACCGCGACCTTCTATTGTTTCACGGAAGCACCTCGCGTCATCAAGTTTTAAGAGCTTGTTCGGCCGGGCTTGACCCGCTCCGATTGGTCGTAGAGTATCCCGCCTATGTGGATATATTTGTAAACACTATATTAACTGTATCATGGTCCAGGTCCTCTGGACCATGTTCGTTAGTGGATAGATTTGGGATAAAACAGGATAACGTATCAACATCTGACATACGGGTACAAGACGTGATTCCAGTGTTTCACGTGAAACTTTTTGGAAAAAACGCCAAAAAAGCCTTTAACTTCAATAGGAAAAAGCGAAATCAGGTCGCTACCTTTGAAGGGGAATACTCTATTATATCAAAGTGCACTTGTGGATATGATGTGAAATTTGAAAATTGAATTTTTATGCATAGAAGATGTATATAAACAATTTATCAACAAATGACATGGAGGGGGCTCCGCAGAAAACTAAGAAAAACGGGTTCAAATTGACTTGAAATTGTAAGATTTTTTTACAAAAAAAATATATCTTTCAGAAGAAATTAGTTTATTTTGTAGTGAGAAATCCATACAAAGGAAGGATAAAAAATGAAACTAGTTCTCTCTGTCTCTGGCGGCGGTGCACTTGGCATCGGCCCTCTCCAATTCATGCGTAGACTCGAAAAGGATCTTGGCGACAAAAAGCTTGGCGATGTCTGTGCGGCTTTTGCCGGTACGTCTACAGGCTCCATCATCGCTTCTGGTCTGTGTGCTGGATTGTCGGCCGATGAACTATATAATATGTATAATGACAACCTGGCGTCCATTTTCACGAAAAGAAAAGGGACGTTGGTGCCTGAGCTCGCATCGAACTACTACCGTTACGACAGTGCCAACCTGAAAAAACTGCTGTATAAGTATTTCCCGGGCAAGATGGATGATTTCGAAAAGCCCATTTTCATCCCCACCACCTACATGAACGGCGCAAGCGTCGAAAAAGTCTGGGACCGTTCGGATGACTGGATGGACCGTGCCTATGCAATCCTTTCCAGCTGCTCTGCCCCGACATATTTCGATATTTTGAATCTCGACGGCAAGATTTTCTGCGATGGCGGCATGTGGGCCAACGATCCTATCATGGTGCTGGAAGCGGCCATCAATAGCCCCAAGGCCCCGGATAAGAAGGCCTGCAACCAGATGGTCAAGGAAGGCTACAAGATTCTCGCCTTCAACACGGGCATGATTCACCCGAATAACGCACCGAAAAAGAAGAATGCTCTCGGCTGGCTCACCTACATCATGGACGAGTGGGTTGCCCGTACCGGAAATTCCAACTATTTCGAAGCCTGCGCCAATATCGGCAAGGAAAATATCTTCCGCTGCGCACCGGAAGTCGAAAGTGCCTACGAAATGGACAACTTGAAGAAGACGAAGGAAGTTTCCAATATTTGGGACAAGTACTACGACTCCGTCAAGCAGAAAGTTGTCAAGTTCGTGAAATCGACAATGTAGTCGCAGAATTTGACATTATCTCTCTCTTAGTCCCGTGGGTTTCCGCGGGATTTTTTGCCATGTTTCAATGTAAGACAGACCTTGACGTGGCATAGTTTTTGCTAAATTTAGCCCGTAATTTTGCTACGCCAAGTCCGCGGGTTTTCCCTCGGCTATTATAAAGGATTACTATGAGTCTTATCGATACCATCCTCCACAAGGCATTTGGTACCCCACATGAACGCAAGGTGAAGAAACTTCGCCCGGTCATCGCCAAGATCCATGAAGCCCGCAAGGCCCTGGAATCTTTGGATGACGCCGCCCTCGCCGCAAAGAGCGCCGAGTTCCGCGAAAAGCTCAAGAACGGGGCCACGCTCGAAGACATCAAGGTCGAAGCCTTCGCAGTTTGCCAAGAAGCTTGCGACCGCCGTCTGGGTATTTTCAACATCTTTAAGCCCGAAAACAATTTTGACTTCAGCAAGCTTGGTGACTTGCAGCAGTACACCGATGCCGCCAAGGCTGAACTTGCCGCTGGCAAGAACGAATGGGAAGTCTACATGCCGGCCGCCGTGTATGCGAAGGTCCGCGAACTCTATCCGGATTCGGTGAAGCCGTTCCGCATGATGCCGTTCGACGTGCAGATGATCGGTGGCCTTGTGCTCCACGAAGGCGCCATCGCCGAAATGGCCACCGGTGAAGGTAAGACGCTTGCCGCTGCTCTCCCGGTTTACTTGAACGGCCTCGGAGGCCACGGTGTACACGTGGTGACGGTGAACGACTACCTCGCCGGCCGTGACGCGAAGCAGATGGGCCTCGTGTATAAGTTCCTCGGACTCACGGTGGGCCTCATCGTGAACGGTCTTGATTCCGAACAGCGCCGCGAAAGCTACAACAGCGACGTGACCTACGGTACCAACAACGAGTTCGGCTTCGACTATTTGCGCGACAACATGGCCGTGGAACCGAGCCAGCTGGTGCAGCGCGAACTCAACTTCTGCATTGTCGACGAAGTGGACTCCATCCTCATCGACGAAGCGCGTACTCCGCTTATCATCAGCGGCCCGGCCGAAGACGCGACCGAGAAGTATGCGAAGGCGAACGAGATATCGAAGAAGCTCGTGAAGAACAAGGACTTCTCCGTGGACGAGAAGGACAAGAACATCCAGTTGACCGAGAAGGGCGTGAACCACATCCAGGAGATGATGGGCATTACGAACCTGTACGGCGAACATGCCGACTGGGTCCACTTCTTTGACAACGCCCTGCGTGCTTGGTACCTGTACGAGAAGGACGTGGACTACATCGTGCGCGACAGCGAAATTGTCATCGTCGACGAGAACACGGGCCGTCTCATGGAAGGCCGCCGCTACTCTAACGGCATGCACCAGGCCATCGAAGCCAAGGAGAACGTGCCTATCCGCCGCGAGAACCAGACGCTTGCGACCATCACGTTCCAGAACTACTTCCGCATGTACAAGAAGCTTTCGGGCATGACCGGTACGGCTGAAACCGAAGCGACGGAATTCATCAAGATTTACAACATGAACACCTGGGTCATCCCGACCAACAAGCCCTGCATCCGCAAGGACATGCAGGACATGGTGTACAAGAGCGAAGACGCGAAGTGGCGCGCCATCGTGGCCGACATCAAGGACCGCCACGCCAAGGGCCAGCCGCTCCTCGTGGGTACGGCTTCCATCGAAAAGTCCGAGCACCTGCACGGTCTCTTGGAAAAGGAAGGCATCCCGCACGAAGTCTTGAACGCGAAGAACCACAGCCGCGAAGCTGAAATCATCCAGTACGCGGGTCACGAAGGCAAGGTGACGATTGCGACCAACATGGCCGGTCGTGGTACCGACATCGCTCTTGGCCCCGGAGTCACGGCGCTGGGCGGCTTGCACGTGCTCGGCACGGAACGCCACGAATCCCGCCGTATCGACAACCAGCTGCGCGGCCGTTCTGGCCGTCAGGGCGACCCGGGTTCTAGCCAGTACTTCCTCAGCCTCGATGACAACTTGATGCGCATCTTCGGCGGCAGCAACGTGAAGAACTTGATGAGCCGCTTTGGCGTGGGCGAAGACGAAGTGATTACCCACCCGATCGTTTCACGCAGTATCCGTGGCGCACAGCGCCGCGTGGAAGGCCAGAGCTTCGATATCCGTAAGCACTTGCTCGACTACGATAACGTGATGAACGAGCAGCGCAAGGTGATTTACGGTCTCCGTCGCCGCATTCTGAACGGCGAAGACATCCGCGAAGAAATCATGAACCGCATCGAAGACGCCTGCGATATCAAGGTGTCCGCCTATGTTCCGGCCAAGACCTACCCCGAGAGCTGGAACCTCGAAGGCCTGCACACCGACCTGCAGCGCACGCTCGGCATGGAATACAACCTGACGTTCGAAGACGCGACGAAGAAGACTCCGGAACAGGTGCTCGAAGACGTGATCAACCTCTGCAAGGTGCGTTACGACAAGCTCACGAAGATTATTCCGGATACGGACTTCCGCAACATCGAACGCCGATTCTTGCTCATGACCATCGACCAGGTGTGGAAAGAACACTTGTACGCAATGGACCAGTTGAAGGACGCCATCCGCTTCCACGGCTACGCCCAGAAGGACCCGCTGATGGTCTACAAGAGCGAAGGCTACAAACTGTTCGAAGGTTGCCTCGAGAAGATTGCGACGCTCACCGCGCTGCGCATCTTGAACATCCGCATCACGCTCCCGAACGGCATGACCGTCTCGCCGGACCAGCTGCAGCTCAAGAGCCAGGAACAGATCGACGCTGAACGCAAGGCTGCCGAAGAAGCTAAGGCCGCAACTGAGACGAGAGACGAGAGAGGAGAGACGAGAGAGGAAGCGCAGGAAACGGAACAGCTGAGCGCCGAAGGCGCCAAGGCCGCAGGCCTCGCGGGCCAGGCCGCAACGTCCAAGACGAACGCCCTTTCTGAGGAGCAGCGCGCACCGCAGCCGATGCCGCAGTCCGCACTCCCGGGGACTCGCCCGGCAGCTGTCCGCCGCACGTACACGAACCCCAACGTTGTCGCAGCAGCCCGCCGTGCCCAGCAGGCCGGCCCCAAGCTCGGCCGCAACGACCCGTGCTGGTGCGGTTCCGGCCTCAAGTACAAGAAGTGCCACGGCAAGGACGTGGAATAAGCGCTACTTTGTAACAAATCTTAACGCAGAATCCCCGGCCTGGTGGCCGGGGATTTTTGGCGGAATTCAATAAAAAAAATGCAAAAAGCGCCACTTTTGCGGCATAATTTTGGCGGAATTTGACTAAAATCTTTAAAAAGCGCCACTTTTCTATTGGAATTTTGGCGGAATTTGATTATTTTTAGTAAAAAGCGCCAAAAACGAGGTCAATATGCCCATAATCGGTAGAAAAGAGGAACAAAGGGAGCTTTTACGGTTGATGGCTTCCGAGCAACCCGAATTTATCATGGTCTATGGCCGCCGCCGTGTTGGCAAGACGTATTTGGTGCGCGAAACTTTCAAAGACAATCTTGTCTTTTACATGACTGGCTTGAACAATGTGGAATTGTCTGACCAACTGGTCAATTTCAGGACGGCGTTGGCGACTGCATCCGGCAATGTCGACATTCCCGCTCCTCAGACATGGTTTGACGCGTTTGAACAATTGCGAACATTCCTGCAACAGAACAACGCTGCAAAAAAAGTTGTCTTTTTGGATGAAGTCCCTTGGATGGACACGAAAGGTTCGAAATTCATACCGGCGCTGGAGCATTTTTGGAACAGTTACGCCTCTACGGATCCAGCGATAAAGCTAGTCGTTTGCGGTTCTGCGGCTTCGTGGATGGTGAAGAAGATTGTTGAAAACCATGGTGGCTTGCACAATAGACTTACATATAAGTTAAAACTCAATCCGTTCAACGTGGGCGAGGTCAAGGAATTCCTGGAATCAAAAAACATCTACTGGGATTACCAGATGGTGACAGAATGTTATATGGTTCTCGGAGGCATTCCTTATTACTTGAACCTTCTTATGCCGGGCCTTAGCTTAGCGCAAAACATAGACAAATTATTCTTTAGCGAATCGGCCCTCCTCGAAGGGGAATTTCGGAGTCTGTATTCTTCCCTGTTCTTGCATAGCGAAGAATATATTTCGATTATCAAGGTCCTTGCCGAAAAGAAAATCGGGTTCACTCGCGACGAAATCATCGCGGCCCTTTTTGTATCGGATGGTGGTGGCGTTACACGTAAATTGACGGAATTGGAACAGTGCGGGTTTATCCGGAAATACAAGGCACTGGGGCGTGTTCCGTACCTTTACCAACTTGCTGATTTCTTTAGCCTGTTCTATTTCACCTTCCTTGAAAAAGGCGACAACTACGATAGTGAAACATGGATGCACTTGCAAAATACGAGTACGCACAAGACCTGGTGTGGGCTCGGTTTCGAAAGGTTCTGCATCGCCAATGCCGAAAAAATCAAGAACATTTTGGGAATTAGCGGGATTGCGACAAAGACTTACAGCGTGTATTCTTCTGAGGCGCAAATTGACATGGTCATTGAGCGCGGGGACAGGGTTGTCAACTTGTTCGAAATGAAGTATACAGCCCTTCCCTATTCGCTAGACAAAAAGGATGCCGAAAGCATGGAAAATAAGATGCTTCTCTTGCAGTCGAAACTCAAGAAGAAGCAGAACATCGCAAACGTTTTGGTAACGACATCTCCTATAAAGCAAAATGCCTATTCTGCCCGATGGGTCCAGAGAAACATTACATTGGAAGAGATATTTTCGGCGTAGCGAAAGGTAGTTTATCTGGCTAGATTTTAGACAAATGTAGGATAGCTGAAATTTTTTTCCCGAAAATAGAGTGTATATTAAAAGGTAACATTAGGGAGGTCCTTATGACTTTGATGATTATCCAGCTGCTGATTGTTCTGCTCGCGCTGTACGTGGGTTCACGTTACGGGAGCCTTGCGCTGGGCGCGATTTCGGGTATCGGGCTTGCGATTCTCGTGCTCGGTTTCGGCATGCAGCCGGGCAAGCCCCCTACCGATGTCATCTACATCATCATTGCTGCGGTGACTTGTGCGGGCATTATGCAGGCCTCTGGCGGTATGGATTGGCTTATCCAGATTGCGGAGCGGTTGTTGCGCAAGCACCCGAACCACATCACGATTCTCGCTCCGCTCTGCACGTTCTTCCTCACGGTGCTTGTGGGTACGGGCCACGTGGTCTACACTTTGATGCCGATTATTTGCGACATTTCCCTTAAGAAGGGCATCCGTCCGGAACGCCCGTGCGGCGTGGCTTCTGTCGCATCGCAGGTGGGTATCACTTGCTCGCCCATCGCCGCCGCGGTTGCGTCGTTCGTGATCATTTCGAATGCGAACGGTTTTGAGGTGAACAACTTGCAGGTCATCGCGATTACGATTCCTGCTTGCCTTTGCGGTCTTATGGCTGCGGCGTTCGTCTCTTACAGGCGCGGGCTTGACCTCGACAAGGACCCCGCCTTCCAGGCGCGACTCAAGGACCCGCAGATGAAGGAATACATGTACGGCAGTTCCGCTTCCGTGCTCGACAAGGAAGTGCCCAAGGAGGCGAAGCGCGCCGTGTACATCTTCCTTGCGGCTATCGCGGTGATTGTGTTGTTCTCTGTATTCCAGATTATCGGGCACGACATCCGTCCCAAGTTCCCTACAGGTAAAGTCATTGACGGCGTGGCGCAGGTGAAGCCGCTTGCCATGAACATCATCATCCAGATCGTGATGATTTCGGCTGCTGCGTTCATGATTATCTTCTGTAAGGCGAGCCCCAAGAAGGCCGTGGCGGGTGCGGTGTGGCAGAGCGGCATGGTGGCTGTCGTCGCGATTTACGGAATCGCCTGGCTTGCCGACACGTACTTCGCGAACTACATGGACGTGATGCAGGGCGGCCTCAAGGATATTGTGCAGCATTACCCGTGGGCCATCGCGTTTGCGTTCTTTGCGGTGAGCGTGCTCATCAACTCGCAGGGCGCTGTGGTGGTGGCGATGTTGCCGCTCGCTTACAGCCTCGGTATCGAGGGCCCGGTGCTTTTGGGTGTGCTGCCGAGTGTGTACGGGTACTTCTTCATCCCGAACTACCCCTCCGATATCGCGACCGTGAACTTCGACCGCTCGGGCACTACCGTCATCGGCAAGTATCTGCTGAACCACAGTTTCATGCGGCCGGGTTTGGTGAGCGTCATCGTTTCGACTATCGTCGGGACGGTGCTTGTGAAACTGTTCTATTAGGCGGTTTCCTGGAAATTTTGCATATTTGTACCCATGAATACGGCAAAACGTTTTTTTAGCCTCGAAGGGATCGACGGCTCGGGAAAGTCGACCCAGATTGACATGCTTATTTCGGCTCTCGAAAGCGAGGGTTATTCTGTGGTGAAGCTCCGCGAGCCGGGCGGTGCGAAGATTTCGGAGCGTATCCGCGAGATTCTGCTGGACCCCTCGTTCAAGGGCGTCATGGCCGACAAGACAGAACTTTTGCTGTACAATGCGGCACGTGCCCAGGTGATTGCCGAAATTATCCAGCCGGCGCTCGATGCGGGCAAGGTGGTGATTGCCGACCGTTTCGCGTGGAGCACTTTTGCTTACCAGGGCTATGCCCGCGGGCTCGGTGCCGATATGGTGCAACGCCTGACAGAACTCACCTGCGACGGTTGCTTCCCGGAACTCACGGTGGTGCTCGATATCGACGTGATGCGGGGACGCGCGCGCACCGCGAAGCGGGGCGAGGCACCCGACCGGTTGGAGCAGGAAAAGGCCGACTTTTTCGAGAGGGTGCGCCAGGGTTACCTGGCCGCGGCCCGCGACTACCCGGATTGCGTTTCGGCTATCGATGCCGACCGCAGCCCGGAGGCTGTTTTCGCCGATTTGTACAGGCTCGTGAAGGAGCGGCTCGTTTAATTATCTATATTTGACGGACTATGGCTCTTTGCTTAGATACAGAACAGCTGGAAACTGTACAGCGGATTTTGAATCTCCATTTTGAAGGTGTCGAAGTCTGGGCGTACGGTCCGAGGGTCAACGGCACGGATTGCCCGCCCGATATGGACCTTGAACTTGTCGTCATTTCGGAAAAGCCGATTTCCTTCGAGGACATGACGGCCGTCGAGAAGGCATTTGTCGAAAGCGAACTCCCGTTCCGCGTCGACATCATCGACTGGGCCAAGTTGCCTGAATCTCTGCAAAAGCAAATCAAAAAAGATCACGACGTCGTCCAGGCGGCCAATGCGGAAGCCTAGCGTCGAGAAAGGGTTACTATGAAACGTCTTCTTCCCTTCCTTTTTGTTTCTTTCTTCTCTTCGATGATTTTCGCCCAGGGCGACCTGTCGCAGGCTATGTCCCTGATCCAGGACGGCCGTTGCGCAGACGCCATCGGCCCGCTGGTCAAGGTGTACAAGTCCAGCTTCCGCAACAGCAACGGCGAGAAGGCCGCCGTGATGCTCACGGAATGTTACCTGCGCGAACACAAGCGCGACGAGGCCGACAAGGTCTCCAGCCGCTTCCTCGAATACTACATATCGACGCCGTATCGCGAACGTATGGAACTGGCGCATGCCATCGTCTTGATTGAACGCGGTGCCGTGTACGAAGGTGTCGAGGACATGTTGCGCATCCTCGCCTATTCCAAGAACCCTGCCGCCCGTGCCCGTACCAAGGAAGTCGCCGTGCAGACGATTGCCGCCTCCCTCATGACGGCGGACCAGCTCCAGGCGCTCCTGGAAAAGTACCCGGTGGACAAGGACCTGGTCGGCTGGATGCAGCTGCAGATTGGCCGCGAGTGCCAGAATGCTGGCCGTTACAAGGCCGCGCGCTATTGGTACAAGAAGGTCCAGAACTCCGGGGCCTCGGAAAAATTGCTCAATACCGCCGAAAAGGGGCTCCAATCGCTTGAAGATTACGGTGCCGGCATGCCGACGGTTCTCGTGCTTGCCCCGCTTTCTGGTGATTTCGCCGAGTTCGGCGCTGCCGCCGTGCAGGGCGTGATTCTCGCTTTCGAACAGGCCGGCCTCAAGGGCAAGGTGAATATCCGCACCGCCGATACCCGTGCCGATGCCTCCATCGCGCTTTTGCGTACGCAACAGGCTATCAACCAGGACAGCATCATCGCCGTCGTGGGCCCCATCATGAGCGGTCCGGCAGCAACGGTCGGCGCCTGGATGGGCAGCAACTTCCAGCATATCCCGATGATCACCCCGACTGCGACCGACGACGGCATCGCGCGCATGGGCCCGAACATCTTCCAGGTCAACATCACGATGGAAAACCTCGCGAACAAGATTGCCGACTTTGCCATCAAGTGCCTGAATATCCGCGAATTTGCCGTGCTTAGCCCGCTGGGTGACTACGGCAGCTCCATGTCGCAGAGCTTCACCACCGCGGTCGAACGCCGTGGTGGTACAGTCGTCGCCTTCCGCAACTACGAAGAAGGCCGCCCCGACTACAAGACGGAATTCGACCTTATCCGCGACGTGCGCTTCAAGCAGGAAAACCGCCGCAGGAACATCGCCCGTGGCGCGGAAAACCTCGACGCCGTGAATGCGAAGGACCGCCGTTTCTACATGCAGGATTCCACGTTCCGTATCCCCGGCATCTTTGTTGCGGCCACGAACCCCTCCGATGCAGGCCTCATGGCTGGCCAGATTGCGTTCAACAAGCTTTCCGGTACGCTCCTCGGCACCTCCGGCTGGTATGGCCGCGAACTCCTGGTGCAGGGCAAGCGCCTGGTAGACAGTTCGTACTTCAGCGTGCCCGGCCTCGACATGGGTAAGAGCGAAACTTATGCGAAATTCGCGAAGGCGTTCCAGGATAGGTGGGGCTCCGAACCGGGTGAAGACAAGGTGAGCGGCCTCAGCTACGATGCCGCGAACATCGTGTTCAGCACGCTTGCGAAATCCCCGAACAGCATGACGAACGCCATCAACAACACGGGGTCGTTCCAGGGCGTGTACGGCGAAATCAAGTTCCGCCGCGGCGTGAATGTCAATAGCAAGATTGTGACTGTCCAGAAGGGCAAGTTCGAGACGCTGAACGGCTGTCCGGAGCCGGCGGCCCCCGAAAAGAAGTCAAAAAAGTAGGCCGTTAGTCGGCCATGCACCCAGCGATAGCGGCGACGACGTAATCAGGCGAGTCGCCGTTTCTGTAGTAGGAGTAAAGATCGTCGTCGTTGAGGACGTCGTCCAGGTTGATTTCGCTGGTCGTAGTACCCAGTTCCTCGCGGATGCGCCTCTTGAACGCGACGAATCCGGAGTGTATCATGTAGAACGGGATGGAAGATGTTTTATGCAGCAGCTTCATGGAACCTCCGTCCGGCCTAATTTTTTTCCACAATTGTCGACAAGTCCCGAAAGGCTTGGTGGATAGATTGTGGAA
Organism: uncultured Fibrobacter sp.; assembly: GCA_946405515.1. Classification (GTDB taxonomy): domain Bacteria; phylum Fibrobacterota; class Fibrobacteria; order Fibrobacterales; family Fibrobacteraceae; genus Fibrobacter. The sequence continues at coordinate 17,278 of CAMJHM010000031.1, forward strand.
AGAATCCCGGCCTCTAGGGAGAGTTATAGAAATTTGAAAAATGCAAGACAAGTGCGTAAGAAAATGACATGTGACGAGGGTCTCTTTTTTTTGTTTGGTTAGTTTGTACCAAACATCCCCCGAAAGGGGGTGGTCGGCGGGCCTTAAGTCGTTGTCGTATAAGGGAATAGAGCGTGCCGGAATGCCTGATTTGCAGGTGTACGCCTGTCACGCATTTTTTATTCCATGTTGGACTACGCAATTGCCCTTTTTGCGCTAATTTGCAAGTTTTTTGTAATTTTTCACAAGGGCCGCCATGCCGTGGAAGGATTGTGAATAGGGGTTGCGCATACATTGTGGATTGGTGCAAATGCTATATTTGCGCAATATGTTTTTTAGGGCCCTGCTCATTGTAATTTTGTTTTCGCTTTCGGCATTTGCCGGGCCTGTTTCCCTTGCACTTCCGGATTCCCTCATGGCACTTTCGGTAGACGTGACGCGCCAGACGATGGCGTTGCGCTATGACGACGCTCTCGCCGCGGCCAAGCGTGTCCGCGGGGCCGACGAGGGTGTGGGCTGCGTGCTCGAAAACGTTGTGCGTATCAGCATGTACGACGACCGCGGCGACACGGCGGCGCTGCAGCGCGCCGGCCGGGAACTCGAGAGTTGCCGGAGCGTCGGCATGTGGGACGCTCTCCGCAAGTTCGAGCTAGGTTACGTGCAGAGCGAATCCGGGCATTCTATCAAGGGTGCCATGCAGACGCGCTCCGCCGCGAAGATCTTCGAAAATTCCGAAGACCAGGAAGCTCGCGCCTTCTACGCCATATACGCCTACTATGTCGACAAGAGTTTCAGTTGGGTGCCCTTCAAGTCGGACCACCGCAAGGAATACCTTGCCGTACTCGACAGTACCTCCAAAAATTCGGCACGGTTCTGGCCCTTGTTCCTGACTCCGCTCATTTGGATGCATTACGACAAGGGGGACTTCGCGACGGGCCTCAAGCTTGCCGAACGCGGCCTGGCAAAGGCGCCTGCACACCCGGTGATGTTGCAGATCAAGGCCGACATGCTCTATAGCCTTAAACGCTACGGCGAGGCTGCCCAGCTTTACGAGGCGAGCGCTGCCGACTACCTCAAGCGCACGGGCAAGTCTATCCGCTACTGGTGCTCGGTGCTGAACCTTATCCGCATTTACCACGATGCGGGCGACAAGGCCCGCGCCTCCGAATGGCGCGCCAAGTTGAAGGATCCCGCCTACGAATCCCTGAAGGAATGGATGCCGGGTTCACTGGTGGACGACCTCAAGAATCGTAACCTTTACTAATCCAATCCCCTGCTTGGTGGATTGTTTCTTCGATTTTACGATTTTTTTCGCGTTGTGGTGGACAAAAATCGCCGCAATTTCGTCTATAAAGTTGTCATACTCTGGATGCTACAAAAGGAGCGGCAACATTCAATGGAAGAATATCGCATTGGGTTCTTTATAGATGGGTTTACACTCAAGAGAGTCAACGAATATTACCGATACTATCATCCGTACAGGTCGCGTCTTGATTTCAAGGGATTGAAGAGCTGGGTCAAGGCCGAGGCCGCCCAAGTGTTCCGTACTCGGGGCAGCGTGTCGATGGAGGCGCATTACTACCACCCTTACAAAGACCCGAAAACGCGGGGCTGGCATACGCCCGGGATACTGCGGTTCGAACAACAGATTGCAGAAGCCGGGATAGAAATCCACTACAGCGAGAACTATCTTGAAAGCCAGTTCAACCCGAACATGTCTCTAATGGACGATGCGGTCGTGTTTGCGAGCTACCACAAGGTCGATGCGATTGTCCTGCTTACTACGCAGGGGCAGTATTCCACGTTGCCGCAGCGTGTGGCTCCGTACAAGGTTCCTGTACTCCTGCTCGGTTGGAACTTCTCTTATGTGAGGAACAATGCGGTTGTCACCTGGAAAACGGACTCGGCACTCAAGGACAGGGCGTCGTACTATGTGCCGATGGAAGAAATTGTGGAGGAAATGACGGAACGGGACCCCTTGCGGTTCGGTATATTCCAAAAGGAAAGGTACCTTGTCAAGAGCTACCTCCGCGGGAAGGTTGCGGATAAAGTAAGCATGTGGGATGTCTCGTAACGAAGTTGTCTATAACTTGCCTGCTCTGGGGATAAAAAAAGAAGGTTCCAGTGGAACCTTCCGGAATTTTGTGCAAAATGGATACTATAGCCTGTCGCGCTGCTTCTTTTGCCAGTCGCTCAGGAACAGCCAGGTGAGGCGCAGGCCAGCGAACCAGGCGTCGCCATTGGCGTCGGTGTTCTGGTAGGGGACTGTGTTGTTCATTGTGCGCGATTCGACCTTGAGCTCGTTGTAGCGGATGAAGCGGTAACCGCCGTAGCCACCGATGGCAAAACGGCTGAATTCAAGACGCAGTTCCAGTTCGGAGTTGAACGTGGTGGCAAGCGTGCTGTAATCGCGGTCTCTCATGGTGTCCCACTTGTTCGGGTTTTCCATGTACACGAGGTCGAAGTTCGAGGCGAAGTGGAAGTTGATGAGGTTTAGACCGAAACCCACAGAAGGGATAAGGTTGATAATCGTGTTCTCGCCGAAGAATTTCCAGCCGAACATCCAGTCAACACCGTAGGAGTACCATTCGACGTCGTACAGGGGGTATTTCTTGGAGCGGACTTCGACAATGCTTCCGTCTCCTCCTTCGACGCCGGCAGTGGCGGTATATGTCTTGGACGGGCGTTCGGAAACCTGGGGCGGCATGAAGTTGAAGTCGAACCAGGTGAGGAACTGCTTGTACTGGGCACCGACGTTCACATGCAATCCCAGATAGTAGTCGTTAAACTTGGAATACTTGAAGCTCCCTGCGAATGCCAGTGTGTCGAGTTTGACGGCTGAAGTGGAGTCGTCGGCCGGGACATAGGCCTCTTCCACGTGGATGCCGTTGCGGAACGCAATGTTGTTTACGTAGTCGTGGAATGCAGAACGCATGCCGCGGTAGTCCGCACCTATGGAGATGAACCCGCGCACATGGTCACTTTCGTAGAATCCGGCCTCGGCTTCGGCAAAGGCACTTGCCGAAAAGGTCAGCAGGCTCGCGACGGCAAATGTGAGAAAAGAGGTTATTTTTGTCTTCATAAAAAGAACTCCAAAAAAGGATTTCACAATATAAAATACATTATGTTTGCGACTTGTGCAGGGAATTTTTTTCATAAGATGTTAAAAATCAACCATTTACGAAGGTCTAATAGCTCGGTCCTGGGGGTGCGGTTGGGTCGTGGAGCCCTCTTCTGTTCCATTATCGCTGCATTGTGCGCCTGTGGCGACGGTGGCGATTCTCGCGGAAAAACGGCGGGTGGGACTGTGCCCGAATGTGCCAACCAGGTCATTTTTGACGAGATGCAGTATAGCGCGATGCTCCGGATGGGCAGGTCCTGCGGCCAGGGAATAGCCGAAATCCGTTCGGTTATTGGGCGGGACACCCTGGTACAGAGCTTCGCGCTGGTAGACGATTCGGTCTTGGCCCGGCAAGGGCTCGATCTTGGGCAGGTGAGCCGTGGCGCAGCATGGAAGGGTGCCGCGGTGCTGCATGTGCCGCTCCGCCGTGTGGTAATCCTCTCGTCGGCGCAGATAGGTTATATGTTGCGTCTCGGCGTGGCCGGGCGGATCGTGGGCGTCGGCGACGGGAAATATATCGTGGACAGCGCTTTGTATGCAAAGACCGCTGCAGGCGAGGTGGCGACTGTCGGCAACGGGCACGAACTTGTACTCGAGAAGGTGCTGGACCAGAAGCCCGAGCTCGTGATGACGTTTGCTACGGGCGGCGGTTACGACGACTACGAGCGCTTGCAGGCGCTGGGCATCCCCATGATGCTCACCTCGGAATGGCAGGAGGACAGCCCCCTTGCAAAATTCGAATGGATTAAGTTGTTCGGCATGCTTTTCGGCAAGCAGGCGCTCGCAGACTCCATTTTTAAACAAACTAACGAAGAATACCTCTCGTCTCTCGTCTCTCGTCTCTCGTCTAAATCCCCCCGCGTACTTGTAGGCATGTCCTATGGCGGCGTATGGTACGCCCCGGGCGGGCATAGCTACACGGCTCAGCTGATACGGGATGCGGGCGGCTGCTACCTGTGGGCGGGCGATACGACCCGCGAGATGAGGCTTTCGCTCGAGGAAGTCTTTGCCATAGCGGACAGCGCCGACATCTGGATCAATCCCGGAGCATTCTCCAGCCCCGACGAAATCCTCGCCGCCGAGCCGCGGGTAAAGAATATCAGGGCGTTCCGCGACGGTCGCGTTTACCAGAACGACGGCATCAAGGGCCCCGGCGGCGGCAACGACTTTTACGAAAGTGCCGTGGCACATCCGGTCGAGTTGCTTGCGAATGTGATTGGGAACATGTATCCCGATTCCGTGTCGTCGAAAACGGCGGATTTGGGCAATCCCCCCTACGGATGGTACCGGAATATTTTTAAATTTTGAGTATATGAAACCACATACAGGTATTGGCGATTGGATAGCCGCAACTTATGAACAGGGCCTCCCCTTTTTACAGCAGGTTCCCCGCGAGTGTGCAGACTATTTGCTCTTGAATGCGCAGATTCACGAGTATGATGCCGGAGAGGTAATCATCAATGGGAATTCCATTGGCGAATCGTTCTGCGTGTTGCAGAGCGGTCGTGCCCAGGTGTGTGGGCAGATTTTGCCGGACGGCCACTACAGCGTGATTGCCTACATCGAGACGGGCGCCTGCTTTGGTGAAATGTCCATTATTTGCAACGAGCCCACGAGCAATACGGTGATCGCGGCCGAAGACGGCTGCACTGTGCTCCACGTGTCCCGCGAAGAGTTCGTGAAGTTCCTCGACAAGAACCCGAACATCATGGTCTACTTGTACAAGGTGGTCGCAGACCGCCTCCGCGCGAAGAACCTCGCTTTCGACGAGTTTGAACGCCTGTCGCTGCTTGCTTCTGCGAAGGTGCTGCCGTTTATCGACTTCGCGCAGACGCTCGAGAAGAGCCGCGTGACCGGCACCGTGATGTTCGAGTGCAACGGCGAGAGCGGATTTATCGCATTCCGGGACGGGCGCATCTGCTGTGCCAAGTGCGGCAAGCAGACAGGGCCGGATGCCCTTGAGAAGCTTTTGTCGTGGGGCGACGAGACCTATTTCAAATTAGATACGCACCTGATGCCGACGACGGTAAACATCAACCAGATGTCCGATACGACGAGCCTCATTTTGGATGCATTGAGAAATATTGATGAAAAACAAGGTGCCCAATACTAGGGCAAAGGAAAAAAGATGAACTACGCAGACGCAGGAGTTTCTCTGGCCAGGGCCGACGAGGCGATGGTCGGTGTCAAGAAATCCGTACGTACTACATTCAACCAAGGCGTCCTCGGTGACGTCGGCAACTTCGGCGGCCTCTTCACGCTGAACCACCTGGGCATGAAGGACCCGGTGCTGGTCAGCTCTGTCGACGGCGTGGGCACGAAGCTCAAAGTCGATATCGAGATGGGCACGCACGAACTGCCGGGCCAGGATATCGTGAACCACTGCTGCGACGACATCCTCGTGCAGGGTGCTCGCCCGCTGTTCTTCCTCGACTACGTGGCCACGGGTCGCTTGGAACCGGGTGTTATGGACAAACTTGTTGCCGGTATGGCCAAGGCCTGCCGCGAAAACGACCTTGTCCTGATAGGTGGTGAAACGGCCGAAATGCCGGGCTTCTACGGTCCGGGTGACTACGACATTTCTGGCACTATCGTCGGTGTCGTGGAACGTGAAAACATCATTGACGGGAAGTCGATCAAGCCGGGTACCATCATCCTCGGTCTGCCTTCTACAGGTCTCCATACAAACGGTTACTCGCTCGCCCGCAAGGTGCTGTTCGACGTGGCCGGCTACAAGGTGGACACGCTGGTGGACGGCATGGACAAGACGATTGGCGAAGCGCTCGCGATGCCGCACCGTAGCTACTATCCGAGCCTCATCGATCTCTGCAACAAGAAGATTATCCAGGGCCTTGCCCACATCACGGGTTCGGGCTATCAGGGCAACATCCCGCGTATCCTTCCGGACAACGTTGACGTGATTATCGACCGTACCACGTGGGATCCTCCGATGATCTTCAAGCTCATCCAGCAGGCCGGCTCCGTGGAGAAGGACGAGATGTACAACACCTTCAACATGGGCATGGGCATGCTCATCTTCATCGACCCGGCTGACAAGGCCGAAGTGGTCGCTCACCTCGAAGCCAAGGGCGAAAAGTGGGTGCAGGTCGGCGAAGTCGTCGCGGGTTCCAAGCAGGTGAAGTTTAGGGACTAGAGAATAGGATCTAGGATCTAGAGACTAGGGAGAAATTTGGCGGGCCGAAGGGTCCGCCTTCTTTTTTTTCAGAGCGGGTTTTTCTTGCAGAGCGTGGACCGCGTAGGGCGGTTCGCCGAACTGTGCCTGGCCAAGTTTTGAATGTGACGGGCGTCACTCCTGATATGACTATTGCGTAAGTTTTTCGTAACAAAAGAGCGAAAAAATATTTTGTTATTTTGCGATTTAAGTCACACGAAAGCGACATTGGAACAGTTTGTGAACACAAAATGGAGCTTTCTGTGTCTTATATGGGATATTTAGTTTATTTTACAAAAGATAGAATAAGCTGAATTGGACGGATTTTAGGAGTTTTTATGAGGATGTTTTGTTTCAGGATGACGGCTGCCGTGGCCACGTTAGCGCTGGTCTCGGCATGTACCGATGAATCCGAATCTTCGCCGAACGGTGGTCAGCAGGGCAACACGAGCGATTTTATTTGCCAAGGTGCCGTGATTCCTGTCTCGTCCCGTGTGTTCATCAAGGATGAGGTGAAGCTTTTCATCGGCAGTACAGACAATATTGTCAGGACTGCGGACGGACAAAATTTCGGCATATATACTGAAGTCGACGGTACAATCACGTTGGGTGATGGTTCCGTTTATCAAACTGGCGTGCAGACGACCTTGCTCCCAGTTTGTGAGGCGAATGCCGTGTACGACCCGCTTTCGGGTGAACTGGTCGTGGAAAGTTCCTCTTCTGCTGATCCGGGCAATACTTCGCAACCGACTTCCGGTTCTAATCCCGTGAATGGGAGTTCGGGCGTTGTCGGTGCATCTAGTTCCAGCAACAATCCGGCAAATTCTAGTGGCAATCCTACAAATTCCAGTTCTTCGGGCAATCCGCAGGGCCCTGCAAATCCAGCTGCCTCGAGTTCGAGCGGCATTCCTGCGGAATCCTCCTCTAGCGATGTTCCCCGTGACGCGAACGGGTTCCCGACTCTTGAATCTTATGGCCCGCCTCCCGAGGCTTATACAAAGGACATTTTGAGCAACGGAAAGACTGGATGGAGCAGCCGCTATTGGGATGCTTGCAAGCCGCATTGTTCTTGGCTCAGCAGCGTCGATACTACGAGCGAGGCCGCTTACCAGGCGGGTGGGACGGTCGCCCGTAACTGCAATATCCACGATGTCGAAGTTCCTGCATTTACGCTTGGCCATTCTGTTCAGGAATACTGGATGGGGTACGAGGGCACGAATAGTGCTTGTGTTAACAATAACGCTGGTGGCACTTACACTTGTACCGACATGGCTCCGATTCAGGTGACAGATAATCTTTCTTATGGTTATGTCGCTGCTCCGGGTGCGCAGTTTGGCGGTGGTTGCGGCAAGTGTTTCCACTTGCAGTTCAATGGTGGCAACCATGCGAACGACGTGAAGGAAACGCATTTGGCACTCAAGGGCAAGCACATGATTGTGATGGCCTCCAACATCGGTTACGACGTGGAAGCGGGCCAGTACGACATGCTCGTGCCGGGCGGCGGCGTGGGCGCATTCAACGCTCTCTCTACGCAGATTGGCGTGCCCGCAAGCGGTCTCGGTGCGAACGGCGGCGGATTTATGACCGAATGCCAGCAGAGCCTCGGTTGGGACAATACTGTGGAAGCCTACCAGGAATGTGTGCTCAAGAAGTGCGACGAAGTGTTCAAGGACTGGCCGAACCTGTTGCGCGGCTGCCGCTGGTATGCCGAGTGGTACATGACCGCCGACAACCCGACATACAACTGGGAAGAGGTGGAATGCCCGCAGTACTTGGTCGACCACTACCTGACGACCTTCAATACGACTTTGGAAAACCGTTGGCGTTGGCATGACGACTGGTCTAATTACAAGAAGGGCGACGTGCTCGATACGGTCTATTGCTGGAAGGACGGCGAAAATCCGAAAGACCCCAACGGCAAGGGTGCTGGCTGCGCCCCGTAACGAGGTTCTATGAAACATAAATTGTTCAAGTCGATAGTTGCGGCCGGTGCGGTCGCCATGATTTGCGCTTGCGGCGACGATGCAACTTCGAACAAAGCCACTGCTCCCATAGGCAATGACCCGGGTACGGGCGTAATTGACAACCCGATTTCTTCGTCCGGGATGACTGGCTCCAGCGATGTGGGTAATCTGAATAATCCGAACAATTCGAGTTCTAGTGCTGGCGGCAACAACCAGAATCCGGACAGTCCGACATCGAGCGGCGTTGTGGCAGGTTCCAGCGTCTCCGTGAATCCCGGCTCGAGCGCAGTGGTGAACCCGGGTTCCAGCGGCTCTGTCGTTCCGGGTTCCAGTGTCAATGTGGTTCCCGGAAGTTCCAGCAGCAAGGAACCGGAACTCGACGCGAGCGGATTCCCGACTCTTGAATCTTACGGCGCTCCTCCGGCCGAATACACCAAGGACATCAGCGCTACGGCAAAACGCGGCTGGAATACCCGCTACTGGGACGCCTGCAAGCCGCACTGCTCCTGGCTCAGGGAAAGCGCTAACGATATAACCCGTGCGGACACGTCTTCCAACGAGGCGTACCTTGCCGACTTTGCCACTGCGCGTAACTGCAACATTCACGATGTTGAAGTCCCCACCTTTACCCTGGGGGATGTGACGAAGTCCTGGTTCGGTTACAACGGGACCAGAAGCGCTTGCGGCGACGAAAAGGAAAAGGGTGTGTTCACCTGCACCGACATGGCGCCTATTGCCGTGAACGACACCCTTTCTTATG
>CAMJHM010000032.1 GCA_946405515.1 uncultured Fibrobacter sp.
ACACCTACAACGAACAGCAGTGGGCATGGTTCAAGGCGGGTTCCGCCCTCAACCTCATCCGCGCGAACAACAAGTAATCGCACGAAAAAATTTTTTCAAGGAACGGAATGTACTATTCCGTTCTTTTTTATTTATATTCATTGTTAATTTGTAGAGGGACTCATGAAATCAAAATTTCTCTATCTGATTGCGGCATTAGCCCTTTTTGTGAGTTGTTCTGAAAGTCCAAGCGATTTCACACTTTCCACCGAAGAAATAAGCATAGAAAGTTCATCTGCCACGGATTCGTCAAGTTCCATTTTGGATTCCTCGGCGGCAGATTCAAGTTCAATCAGTTCCTGTTCCGTTTCCGCATCAAGCTCTTCAAATCAAGTTTCATCAAGTTCCGCTACAAGTTCATCTTTTTCAAGTCCCGTCGCGCACTCATCATCCAGCAGCATTTTTCAGCACAGCAGTTCCAGCAAAAGACATAATGATTATGTCGAACCCGGCATTTCTCTCCAGAGTTCTTCCGGTAGCGATGTTGCAATACCATTACAGTCGCTTATCGATTCAAATGAAACACGCGCTGTAAATGTGCGTGTGCTCTACCCCGTAGAAGAAGGAAAACTTGACACAGGCTTTTTCTCTACCGGGCAATGTTTTTTATATGAAGACGGCCGTTTTAAATGCAAGCAAGCATCATGCATCGAAAATGTCGGTGGCACCATCGGTGTTCCGTATGGAGACATTATAATAACAGTTGATGCGCAAAGCAAGGACAGCGGCGCATACAGCAGATACTTCCACGAAAGTACAGAAACAACACTTCTCTTCGATTTGAATCTCGGAGACAGCGCCATCACGTCGTACATTCCGTACAACAACATTCCTGAATTTGATAAGGAAAAAGTCAAGAGCCATCTAGAAACACTCTCGGCCAACGGATGCGAAGTCCTTTTCCGTTACGAGGGATACTACCGGCTTTACGCCGAAGGGCTTCCCGAGGGAATCATCCTCTACCCCGACGGAAGCGGTCTCAATCCTACCGTTAAATACTCCCCACTTGCTTCGGAGTTTTCTATCGCCATCGAAAGAACAACAGAAAATTACACTAGCCTTTCCAATCCAGAAAAGAGAGACTCCATAATAAATGAAATCCCCAGTATACAATCATTAGTCGACTATTGCGAACAAGAACATGGATCACATTGCAACAACGGATTATTCGATGTATTCACCGAAAAAAAATTCGCAGATTATCCTTACTATAAAAAGGATTCTATCGAATATTCTATTTCCAGGAATGAATACGGCTGCAGAGTCGTTTCGCATTCCTATTATAAATACGATATGGCGGGATATTGTCATGGTTGGGAACTGCCCGACCTCGCCAAAAGGTATTCCAGCCGACTCATCAACATTTCTGCAAAAGTTCCCACAAGTCCCATCCAATGGACCCTCATCTACAAGGACCAATACGGACGTGGCGGCTCAGTACAAATCACGAGCGAATTTAAGTAATAGCAGATACAACTGTTTAAAAGGCCGGACTCTACGTCCGGCTTTTTTCTAAATTTGGCGGCGAAAAAAAGGGTATGCGATGAATTTTAATAATTGGCAAGAGATGTTCCGGAACATGAGCCCCGAGATGAAGGAACAGGCCATGAACATGGCGAAGGCCAAACTCAAGGAAAAAGTGATGCATTGGCTTTCCCAGCCAATCCTAATTGCGGTCACGCTGGTCCTCGGCGCCATTGTCGGTGCGCTCACCGCATTTTTCGGTTCTATCCTGCAAAATGTCACCGCTATCCGCGATGCAAACCCGCTGTACTGGATTCCGGCGCTCGCTCTGGGCGGCATCGCCATCGTGCTCATCTACCGCAAGTTCGGCAACGGTTCGGAACGTGGCATGGGAATCATTTTCGATGTTGCGCACGGCAAGGAAAGGGAAATCCCGCTCCGCCTCATCCCGCTCATCATGGTGACCACGTGGGTGACGCACCTCTTTGGCGGCAGTTCGGGCCGCGAGGGCGTGGCGATGCAGATTGGCGCAACCCTCGGGCACAACATGAGTTCAAAAATCCATGTGGAGAACGCCCCCCGAGTTTTACTCGTGGCAGGCATGGCCGCCGGTTTTGCTGGGCTTTTCCAGACTCCGATGGCAGCCATTGCGCTCTCGCTTGAAATCCTTCTTGCCGCCCACCTCGAAATGGCGGCTTTGCTCCCCGCAACAGTCGCGGCCGTGGCAGCATACAAAGTATCCGAGATGCTCGGCTATGAAAAATTCTCAATAGATTTGAACGCATTCTCGCCCGACTGGAATATCGCAAGCCTGTTCTACGGCGAAGCCGGCCTTGACATTTACTTTATCCTCAAGCTCGTGATACTCGGCATCCTATTCGGGATTGTCGGTGGCGGTTTCGCAAGGCTCCTCCCGCTATCCAAGAAGTTCTTCGCACTCAAGTTTCCGAACCCGGTCAAGCGCGTCGCCATCATGGGCATTGCCCTGAGCGCCTTGCTGCTTCTGTTCTGGCAAGGGCGCTACTCCGGCCTCGGCACAAACCTCACCGACATGTGCTTTGGCAACGCAGCAGCCCTTTCGGCAAACGATGCCGGCATCTACGCCTACGATTGGATTTTAAAGCTGCTGTTTACTGTCGTCACGCTTTCAGTCGGGTTCCAAGGCGGCGAGGTCACCCCGCTGTTCACCATCGGCGCTACGTTCGGTGCCGTCATCGCGACCATCGTAGGCGTCCCCTTCCCGCTTGCAGCGGCCCTCGGTTATGCAGCCGTCTTCGGCGGCGCTACGAACACACTGTTCGCCCCCATCCTTGTTGGCGCCGAGATATTCGGATTCGACACGCTCCCCGCATTCTTCATCGTATGCACGATTGCCTACGCCTGCAATGGCGGCAAGTCTATCTACGCACAAAAGAAATTGCGTCTGCGCTAGATTACAAAGACCATTTACGAGCCCTCAAGGTGGTTTTTATTAGCAGTGATAGGCTCTCTGCAGTTGCCATGCCGCTGAGATTGTCTTATTTTTAAAGCATGCAAAACAATCGTGAAAACTGGGGCTCCAAAATAGGAGTCATCCTCGCTGTCGCCGGTTCGGCAGTCGGGCTCGGCAACTTCCTTAGATTCCCTGTACAGGCAGCCACTAACGGCGGTGGCGCATTCATCATTCCCTACCTCATCGCCTTCCTCTTGCTGGGCATCCCGCTCGCATGGATGGAATGGACACTCGGCCGCTATGCGGGCAGGCAAGGCTACGGCACTGCCCCGAGCACGCTCCACATCATCTTCGGCAAGAAGAAGCCCTGGGCAAAGCACCTGGGTTCCATCGGCCTCTTGCCGCCCATCTTCATCGTTTTCTACTACGTGTTCATCCAGTCGTGGATCCTCGCGTTCGCCTACTACTCACTCACGGGCAAGCTCATGGAAGTCACGGCCCAGGGCAGCGCCGCGGTGACGCAGTTCTTCGGCGACTTCATCATGCTCAAGACATGCGTAGGCCCCATCCCCGTCGCAATTCTCTTCTTCCTCATCACGTTCGCCTGCAATATGGTCGTCCTCGCCTTCGGCGTGCGCAAGGGCATCGAGCGCGTGAACAAGATTTGCATGCCCATCCTGCTTATCCTCGGCATCATCCTCGTGGTGCGCGTGCTTACGCTCCCGAATATCGGCAAGGGGCTTGCCTTCATGTGGAACCCGAACTTTAGCGAGCTCGCTAATCCCAAGGTCTGGATGGCGGCCGCAGGCCAAGTGTTCTTTACCATGAGCCTCGGCATGGGCATCATCTGGTGCTACGCAAGCTACCTCAAGCCCAAGGAAGACTTGGTTCTCTCCTCCCTTACCGCCAGCGCTACGAATGGCTTTGCCGAAATCATCATCGGCGGCACGGTCGTCATCCCCATCGCGGTCATCATCGCGGGCGCGAACATCGAAGAATGTGCGAAGCTCGGTACCTTCGGGCTCGGCTTCCAGACCATGCCTTACGTGTTCGGCACACTCCCACTCGGCGGAGTCCTGCAAACAGTATGGTTCGCCCTGCTCTTCTTTGCGGGCATCACCAGCGCCATTTCTATCATCCAGCCGCTCATCAGCTTCTGCGAAGACGACCTCAAGTTCAGCCGCAGAAAGTCCGTCACGACGATTAGCACCATCACCTTTATCGGCGGCCTCACCGCCATCTTCGGGCTTGCAGCCGGCACGGTCGACGAACTCGACTTCTGGGGCGGCACGTTCCTGCTCGTGGTGTTCGGCGCAATTCAGGCGCTCGTATTCTCGTTCATCCTCGGTCGCAAAAAAGTGAAGACCGACGACGGCTCCGAAGATAACGAAGCATTCGCCTTGATGAACGAAGGTTCGCAGCTCAAGCTCCCCCGCTTCTTCAGGCCCATCATCCAATATGTCTGCCCGGCCTACCTGATTATACTGCTCGTGTCGTTCACGCTGACCGACGGGCTCCCGCTCATCACGCTGAGCAACATTCCTGCCGACGCGAAGGTCACCTTCCTCGGCTCGGAATTCTCGCAACTGTATTTCACCTGGGGCTTCCGCGGATTCCTGCTTTTGCTGGTGGTCTTGCTGAACGTCGCCATCGCCTACGCCTGGCGCAAGGGCGGCACAGCAGAACGCGGGCGCAGCACGGGCATCCAGAAGATGCCTATCGGCAATTCCGACGAAACCACGACTAAGGAGGCATAACATGGACGCAGAATTCACAACCGGCGGGCTCGTCTTTATGCTCACCTCGTGGGCAGCAATTATCGGGCTATGCGCCTTCTGCTTTGCAAAGGTATTCAAGAAAAAATAAAGGAACGTTTATGGACATCCAAAAGAAAATCGAAGAACTGGGCTTGTTTTTACCGGCCTGCCCGAAACCACTAGCGTCGTACGTTCCCGCGAACCGTATCGACAACCTCATCTATGTTTCAGGGCAGCTTCCCTCCATCAAGGGCGATCTCGGATCGTATGTCGGGTCCGTTCCGTCCAGCATGTCTCCCGAAGTGGCGGCTAGGGCAGCGGGCCTCTGCCTGCTCAATAGCATCGCAGCGGCAATGTCCGTGCTGCAACCCGGTGAAACGCTCAAGCTAGTGCAGATGCAGGGCTTTATCCAGTCCGACCCCGACTTCCACGAACAGGCCGCCATCCTGAACGGAGCGAGCAATCTCGCCGTGAAAATTTTCGAAAGGAACGGATATCATGCGCGTACGGCCGTCGGCGTTTCAACCCTCCCGAAAAACGCAGTCGTCGAACTGAGCTGCATATTCCAGGTCATCGCAGACGAATCCAAATTCACGGGACGTAACGACTGGCTGCTGTAAGGCTCTCTAAGCCTTACAGCATGACGGTCTTAAGCCATTCACGCATTTCGTAAACATCAACGCCCGCAGTCAACGACTTGCGGGCAATTTTTGCACCTGCAGCGGTCGCCATCTTGTGCGGATTGAGTTCAAAACCGACGCGGCCCAAGTCCAGACGGTCGGCATCGTAGCAAGTATCTATGGTTGCATCGCCCGTAGAACGTTCCTTTGTATGGAACTTGCAGGCATGGTAGAGTTTTTCAAATTGTTCCTGCGTAATGTCGAGGAGCTTTTCCTCGAAGCACCGCTTGGCAAATTCCGCCCCGCGCTCGCCATGTTCGCCATCGTAACCATCGTCCTCGCGCTTGCTGTCATGAAAGAGCGCGAACAGGCGTACCACCGTGATGTCCGCATGCGTGACTTTTGCAAGGCTCACCCCGTTGAATTCCACCTGCCGCCAATGCGCAAGACCGTGGATGTTCGAGTCAAACACCCGGTTGCTGAAGACGAAATCTTGTAAGGCAGCAAAGTCGATCATAGGAAGTGGTTAGTAAACAGTGGTTAGTAAACAGTGGTTAGTGGTTAGGGGTAATGTGAGTTTTGATTTATGAGTTTTGAGTTATGAGTTTTGAGTTATGAGTTTTGAGTTTTGAGAGAAATGGTTAGTGATTAGTGGTTAGGGGTAATGTGAGGTGTGGGGTGTGAGGTGATTTTCATTACACATTACACATTCCACACTACACACTTCACACTATTTTCCATAGTTCTCCTTCAGTTCCGTCAGGCATTGCAGCGCCTGGAGCGGGGTCATTTCTTCGGGCTTGAGGCGGCGGATTTCTTCCTTGAGCAACTGCGTGGATTCGTCGGGAGGCGCGAACAAGTCGACCTGCGGCTTTTCCATGAGTTTCTTGTGCGTCGCTCCGTCGCTCGGGTCAATCTTCTGCTTTTCGAGGCGCAGCAAAATCTTGCGGGCACGGCGCAGCACATTGTTCGGGAGTCCGGCCATCTCGGCCACATGAATACCGTAACTCGAATCGCAGGCACCCGCCAAAATCTTGTGCAAAAAGACGAGCTTGTCGCCCTTCTCCTGGACAGCCACCTGGTAGTTCCCGGCATGTTCCAGGCTATCGACGAGCCCGGTCAATTCATGGTAGTGCGTCGCAAACAGCGTAATGGCGGCGCGGGCCGGTTCGTCGTGCAAGGTTTCGACAATCGCCCAAGCAATAGAAAGGCCGTCGAATGTGCTCGTCCCGCGACCAATCTCATCGAGCAACACGAGGCTGTGCGCAGTCGCGTTACGCAAGATGTTCGCCGTCTCAATCATCTCGACCATGAACGTCGAGAGGCCACGGCTCAGGCGGTCGCTCGCACCCACTCGCGTAAAGATGCGGTCCACCACGCCGATGCGGGCGCTTTCGGCAGGCACGAAGCAGCCGATTTGCGCCATCAGCACAATCAGGCCGGTCTGGCGCAGGTAAGTCGATTTACCGGCCATGTTCGGGCCCGTGATGAGCATGAGGCGCGTCGCCTCGGGCGAAAGCGAGACATCGTTCGGTATAAAGTCCAGGTCCGGATTCACGGCGACAATCACCGGATGGAACCCGCCCTTGATTTCAATTCCCGAACCTTCAAAGACTTCGGGGCGCACGTAGTTGTACTTGCGTGCAGCACGGGCAAAACTGTAGAGCGTATCGACGCGGGCAATCGCGTTCGCAATTTCCTGCAGTTCGGCACGCCAGCTATTCACGCGCTCGCGCAGTTCGCAGAAAATCTTGTATTCAAGCGCATGGATGTTCACTTCCGCGTTGCTGATGACGGATTCACATTCCTTCATCTCGGGAGTGATGTAACGTTCGGCATTCACCGTCGTCTGCTTGCGGATATATTCGTCAGGAATCGGGCTCGTGGCCTTCGCCATCGCGGCACGGGTCACTTCGATGTAGTAGCCGAACACACGGTTGTAGCCGACCTTCAGGCTCGAAATTCCGAGGCGTTCGCGTTCGCGGACTTCGAGCGAAGCAATCCATTCACGGCGGTCCTTGATGTCGGCGTTCATCGCGTCGAGTTCCGCATTGGCGCCCGCGCGAATCATGCCGCCCTCGCGTACGGTCAGCGGGAGGTCGTCATTGAATTGGCTTAAAAGTTCTTCGCCACGGCCTCGGGCGGCAATGAGGGCCGTTCGCATCGGTTCAAAAATCGGAGAACGCAAACCCTCGAGCACATCGGCCACCTTGGACGCCTGCGAAAGCGAACGGCCCATGCCCGCCAAATCGCGGGCATTCGCGCGTCCGGATCCCACACGGCCCATCAGGCGTTCCATGTCGAGGATGGATGTCAGCGATTCCTTGAGTTCGTCGAGCGCGACCGGGTTGTTCACCAGTTCCTCGACAGCTTCCTCGCGTTCGCGGATGCGGTCCACCGAAATCAGCGGATGGCTCACCCAGTCCTTCAGGTTTCGCCCGCCCATCGCCGTCACAGTGAAGTCGAGCACGTAACAGAGCGTGCTGCTGATGTCGTCGGCGTTCAGCGGGCGCACCAGTTCCAGGTTCCTGAGCGTACTCGGGTCGAGCGTCATGTAGTCGTCGAGATTCAGAATCTCGAGGTTCGTAAAATGCGAAAGTTCGGACTTCTTCTGGTCCATCAGGTACTGGAGCAAGGCCCCCGTCACCTGCGTCTCGGCAATGCGCCCGTCAAGGCCGAGCCCGTCCAGGGCCTCTACCTTGAAATGCGAGAACAGGACGTCCTTCGCGGCATCTTCGCCAAACAAAAAAGCCGGCAGTTCCGTCACCAGAATATTCTCGGAGCGGATCAAATCCATCACGCCAGAGGGAATCACGGTCCCTTCGGGCACCACAACTTCCTTGGGCATACGGCGACAGAACTCGCATTCGAACGCCTGCTGCGAACTCTTGCAAGCCGCCAAGTAGCCAGTCGTCACGTCGGCAATCGCAAACGAGATGCCGTCTTTTTCGGGGATGAACGAGCAAAGGAAATTGGCCTCCTTCGCGTTCAAGTTCGATTCGCTCATTGCGGTGCCTGCGCTGATAATCTCGACGATATCGCGCTTGACAATCCCCTTCGCGAGTTTCGGGTCTTCGACCTGCTCGCAGATAGCGATGCGGTAGCCTGCCGCCACCATCTTGGGCACGTAGCGTTCGGCAGCATGGTGCGGGAACCCGCACAGAGGCGTGGCTCCGGCGGCGCCATTGTTACGGCTCGTGAGCGTAAGCCCCAAAATCTTGGAGGCGATGACGGCGTCGTCCTCGAAAAGTTCGAAGAAGTCGCCCATGCGGAAAAACAATATGCAGCCGGGATTCTGTTTCTTTATCTCGTAATATTGCTGCATCAACGGGGTTGCGGCCATTACGCATCCCCCATGGACAGTTCCACCTGTTCAGGATTCTCTTCGGGCGGAGCCATCACTTCGGGTTCGGACTCCTGCTTCGCGTACTGCGGAACCAGAGCGCCCGCTTCCAGAAGTTCACTGAACTCGCGCAGGCGCGGCAAATCTTCGGGAATGCGGTTGATTCCGAAATACTTCATGAATTCCTGCGTGGTCACGTAGGTATAGGGGTTGCCGACAGTCTCGGCACGTGCGCCCAACGCAATAAAGCCCTTGTCCAGCAAGTTGCGGATCGGGCCGTCCGCCGACGACACGCCACGCACCTGCTCGATAGCCGCCTTGGTAATCGGCTGCTGGTAGGCGATGACGGCAAGCGTCTCGAGCGCCGCCTGGGAAAGTCGCCTGGCATTGGCCTCGGGGAAAAGCTTGCGGACCCACGGATAATACTTGGCACGGGTGCGGAAACGGTAGCCTCCGGCCTGTTCCACAATCTCGAACGGGGCATTAATCTTGTTCAGGGAATCGTTCGCCAGAATCAGCGCATCCGCGACGGTACGCGCGTCCAGGAAATCGCCGAGAATCTCGCGCAATTTTTTCAGGGTCACAATATCGGGCGAAGCAAAGACTAGCGCCTGGATAATTCTCGCCAAGTCCTCACGGCTCTCCACTTTCGGGAGTTCCGCAGATTCCTCGGCCAAATCGTCTAAGTTCTGGTTTTCTTCCATGATTCCCTTTCAGTTATAATGACTAGAACACGACCAGGTCGTTCTTGTGGATGAGTTCGTCCGGGACGTCCTTGCCCAGGACCTCATGGACCTGTGCCGTTTTCTTGCGCAAAACGAGCTTCAGCGTTTCGCTGTCGAATCCGGCGACACCACGCGCGACCGCATCGCCAGAGGGACTCAGGACCTCGATGAGGTCGCCCTTGTCGAAATGCTTCTTCACGGCGCACACGCCCACGGGAAGCAAGCTAGAATGCTTTTCGCGCAAAGCCTTCACGCCGCCTTCGTCCACCACCACGGCCCCGCGCGGAGTCGTGATAAAGCTGAGCCAGCGCTGGCGGCTGTTGAGTTTTTTCTTGGAGCCCACAAAGAGCGTACCCTGCGCATTTTCGAAAATCACCTGGTGCGGCAAAACCTTCATGCCGCTCGCGAGGAAGGCGTTGCAGCCGCTCTTCGTCACGTTGCGGATGGCTTCGAGCTTGCTGCGCATACCGCCGGTACTCACGGCAGAACCCGTCTCGCCAGGTTTGCCGGCAAGGGCCAAAACGGCAGGCGTAATCTCGGGCACAAAACGCAACAATCGAGCGTTCGGGTTCTTCTTCGGGTTATCGTCGAAGAGGCCGTCCTCGTCCGTGAAAATCAAAAGCAAGTCGGCATCGAGGAACAATGCCACGTCGCTCGAAAGCTTGTCGTTGTCGCCCACCTTGATTTCGGCGACAGCAAGCGAATCGTTCTCGTTGATAATCGGAACAATCTTGCGTGCAAGCATCGCCTTGATGGTGTTCTGCAAGTTCTTGTAGCGGGTGCGGTCGCGGAAGTCATCGGCAGACAAAAGGATCTGCCCCACCGAGAGCTGCATCCAGCGGAACATTTCGCGGTAGGCGTACATGAGGTCAATCTGGCCCACGGCAGCGCAGGCCTGCTTTTCGGCAAGCACGGTCGGCTTTTCCTTGTAGCCCAGCTGGCTCATGCCGGTGCCCACGGCACCGCTCGTCACAACAACCACTTCCTTGCCCGCTTCCATGAGGCGGGCGACGGAATCGGCGAGTTTCTGGATATAGCGGGTACGAACACCGCCCTTCTCGGAATCGACCAATATGCGCGAGCCGATTTTCACAACGATACGGCGGGACTCATCTAAAATATTCTTACGAAGTTCACTCATACAACTAAAAAATAGAATGTATCAGCGCGACAAAAAAAGTTGACGAGGAAAAACTAACGGAAAACAGTCGTTTGGCCATTCTCAAACCGGACGAGTACCGGTTTCCCCTGCACCTTGAAACTTCCCTGCCAAGTACCGTCGTAGAGATAGACTCCATTCAAGTCAAAAACGCGATACCGCATTCCCTGCATAACGGACTCCACCATAAAATTCGCCGGTTCAATAATCTGCAAAGGTTTCTCAGAAGTATCCGCGGCAGCCCCCGACGAATCACTCACCGAGGCCGAAGAGTCCTTCGGCTGTTCACCTACCGAGTCTTTTGCCGACGTGTCTGCCGGAGCGGGTTCCGCCGTTTCTCCTAGAATTTTTTTTTGAGGGAGGCGGGCAGCGTCCTCATCGGAAAGTCCGCTACTCAAACCGCCTCCATACGGTCCCCAATTAGAACACTGCGAAGGATCTGTATCACATACTTTTTTATGGAAAATATGACAATTATTCATTTGCAGCGTATCCGGCAGAACACGATCCAATAAGCGCTGAGCACTGTCCTTCGTCATAACGATAATTCCCCATTCGACCCATTTTATGAACTCATAGCGCAATATTTCCGTCAAGGAACGCGTATTCGGATTCGATTGCAAGGCATAGACAGAAGCTTTTGCAATACGAGGCATAAAGAACACTGCAACAGCAGTATCCAATGTCGAGTAATATGCTAAACCCTTTTCCAGCGAACAGTTGATATAGGACGTATCAACATTGCACGTTTTTGTCGTATCAATATTCAGATACCCATTCTCAAAACTAATGCCGGCATCAATAGAGAAAATATTAGACCACGCCAAAGCGGCGAGAAGTAGAATGCATATTGATATCAATTTCATACCGCCTCCTTTTTTTAGACCATATCCGTCAATGGGATAGGACTGAAATGTATCCGATAGATAGTCAAACCTTCTCCCAAATTAACCTTTTTAGCAACAAAAGAACCATACGCAGTCTTTTTCACCTGACCTAAAGTCAATTCACACCACCTTGCGTGAATCGTTCCCGCCCAATCCCCTTCGATATGGATATCGCCAGGAGCGTACTCTATTAATTTAAATCCTTTTGCGACCGTTTGCAAGTCTGAATTGACAATTTGAGCTCTCCAATTCAGGAATCCATCGGCAATAATCACTGTTTCGCGGCCTGGATTGACAAATTCCAGTTTACTTCCCGATTCCAAGGTAATGTTTCCAACATATATTGTTCCAGCACCTAATTTTAGAGTGCCACCAGGCCGAACAGTCAAGTTTTTATACGGGATATTAGAATTCAGAGTTACAGTTTGACCAAATTCAACAATCATATCGGACCAATTTTCTTTGCCTTCCAATGAATGGTAAAGATTGTCAGAAACGGCATACGGCCACTCGCCCACATTTTTCACATTTGTCATTCCAGTCACAGACGCACCCGAATACATATTCGGCGAAATTGACGCCGTTGGCAAGGAATAAATGGAAGCATCACCCACAACATGAGCATTATTCTGCAACTGAACTCCACCTTTTGAGAAAACATCACCGATCGTGGAGTTTGCGCCCACAGAAATCGAATAATAAGGTTCACTATACTCCGAGGCTATCTGACAGAACCCATGCATTCCAGAATTGCAAGTCACATTATCTCTAACATTGATTCCTTCAAAGGCGTATATACCAACTAAGCTTGGAGCATCCCATACAACCGTTTCCACTGGGTTGAAATTCGCAGAATAATCATCCGAAATATTATATGGATCCGTTTCACCATTATCCACATAGCCATTATGATTCAAATCTTCTGCCCCATCCCAAAGTCCGTCATTATTCGGATGGTCCGAATCCACATCCAATTCGGCACGAACTCCATCACCATCGACATCAGCATATACTTCAGTACGATAAATATCGCTACTTGGATTACGATAAAAATCGTAATCCCCCAAACGAGACAATCTTGTATAAGTAGGACTCAGCTCTACAACCTTTTCAAATTCTTCCTTAATTGTATAAGAGAAAATTTCCACTTTGTCTTCAATTCCATCCCCATCAGAATCCTTATTGTAGGGATTTGTATGGAATCGTTCTATTTCATCAAAATCGACAAGTCCATCTCCATCAGAATCTATCTGTACCCGAAGGTCTCTCATCCGCGGGTTCGTAACATTAATAGGAACAAAATAATAATCAACGGCTATATAATTTTCCTTGTCACCCATAAATCCTAGGTTATCAGTCCACCCCACTTCTCCACCATTGTAAATATTTACACGATGCACTTGAAAAATACCCGAAGAAAACCTATAGCCATCAACAACCATAAAATGACCTTTTTGTAAATAAACAATAGGACGATCTTGATTGATATGTTCCATAACAAAATTTTGGTTAAAAGGCTCATCATACCCTCTTCCATGTATCAATTGGGAATCGTCCGTTAAATTCAAAGCCCATTTTAAAACAACTATTAGCTCCTGAGAATAAGCACCACCCATATTTCCTAACACAAATGGAGAAATGATTTTATCACGTTCTGGCCTAGAAGCCGAACCATAACCGGAAGTCACATTTTCAAGTCCAGTAGTTTTTCCGTAATACTTGATTTCATCCTGAGTCAAATTTCCATGATAAAAACGATTCAGAATCTGCGTGGCCACGGCCCAACAACGCCAGTCGACCTCAAGGAAAAGAATGTTTCCATTCCAAGGGTTTACATAATCATTTATAGTTCCTCTTATTTCAAAATCCATATTACCGTTATACACAAATATATCAGGATGGTCCCACGATATTTCGGGGAATTTAGCCAATTCACCCCAGTTGGGGACTAGCATTCTCGTATCCTTATGAACCCCATAAGGTTGTACATGCAATTCTTTTTGATTAGTTATTTCAGAACATTTCTTGACCCTTTTTTGTTTCCAAATTGTATAATGATCCATCCAGGGATTGTTTACAGCGTATTGGTCATTCCTAGAAATAACACGGACACTCCATTTATACAAGTCCTCATCCAAAACTATGTCATGAAAAGGTCGATGTACAAATTGATTGAAAACGGTCGATCCATTTTCCCTCTTTACAGTCAAGAAATAACCAACAGCACCAACCACCGGATGCCATGCAAACCTGACCGTTCTACTAGAATTATCCCCCTCTATGCATAACATTTCATTATTGACGTATGGAATCGGCGCCGGCCTATCAGTCGTATTGACGTCATTCTCATATGAATAACTGAACCATGTTCCATCCACTTTCTTATAAAACACCCCGTTATTAGAATAGAGTTCATTCCAATTTTCATCGAATGCATGATAACCAGGAAGCCCCGTATCATACCGGATTTTAATATAATGGATATTCGCTTCACGAGCGTTTGCAGCTAAAACATCCGCATTAAGTCCCCATGACAGGTAATCCTTGGCAACTCCATTGTAGCGAAGGAGAACTTCACCTGTAGCACCCATAGGCAACGTAGGCACGACCGCGACAACATCATCATCCGGACAGTTCAGCTGAGTAGTGCAGATTCGTAACCTTTTACCGGGTTGCAATATAGCGCTAGAAACTGCACTCGAAATAATTCCCGCCGTCGTCGGCCATTCAATAGTAATGTTGTTCAAATCAGCGGGTGTCGTTCCATAATTTTCGATTTCAATCCATGCAGAACGATTCACTACGATATCTTCATCAAGCGGCCTCGAAACATCTTCCGGTTGCAATCCCACAAAACGAAGACTAGGGACAATCAAGTTCGGATCGATATAAGAAGTCCCGCCAATCAAGTTATTCCCTTGGAATACACTATAGTTGAGGGCAGTCGTAAAGGTCGAACCCAACGGGAATCCATTGGCACTCGTTTTAGAAATGGGCTGCCAGTCGGTGCGGTGGATTCCGACACTCACTCCACTGGAATTCGGGGAAGTCCCTGCCCCCAAATGCGGGATAGTCGCACGAATGATGACATTTTCGCCAGACTGTTCCGCAATCGAAATCGTCCAATCTTCCGTGTAGTAGGAATCCAAGGCAAACGTCTCGGAAGGATTCTTTTTCAAGTAAAAATCAACCGTTACGTTATCGTAGCTTTGACCAGAATTATTGACAACGCGCATGCGCAAACCAAGCATTGCCGTATTGTAGACCTGTTCATCACTCACTTCGACAGTGATTTGTCCAAAAGAAAGTGCCGACAAAAAAAGTATGAAAAGGCAAAGCCATTTATTCATAAACAATTCCTCCAATAAAGCCAAAAAAAAGGCCATGCAAAATATAGCCTTATTTTGTAAAAAAAGGAGAAATTTTATATATACAAATAAAAAAGCGTTGTATTACCTACAAACAAGCAGCCGAATTGCGTCCAAACGAATTTGCGGGTTCGAAACAGTCTTTTTCCATTCCTGCACGTTCTTTCGCAGTTGCTGGAGCTGAGCGCTGTTACCGCCCTTGCCTCGCATAGTCAGCAAGTGGTTCATGCGCTGGTATTCCTGTTCGCACCTTGCTTCGACAGCAGCCGAAGCACTTTCCGCATATTCCTTGGCCGAAACCATCGCTATACGGCGAGCAGCGGCAAAGCCTTCCTTTGCAAAGAACTTGAGCGTCATGTCCACGGCGGAATTTCCTTGCGGCACTCCGACATCCTTGAACTGGGCACCTTGCAATTGTTCCACCAAGTTAGAAAGGTCTGTCCCCTTGGAATCTATCACCACGCTCACGTATTTGGGCCCGGCAATATCGGCAACGCCCCATTCCTCGAGAACAGGCAATTCCACCAAGAAGTTGTACTGCATCAAGAGCCCGCGCATACCCGAGTTCTGCCAAATACAGCTGGCTATGGCACCATGGGAAAGTCCGGTTTCAAAGTCAATGACGCCTTGGGCAAGGGGGTGTTCCAGGCTGACAAAATCAATTTCGTCGTGAATCATTGCCGTCGCACGGTCAAACGTCACCGTAAGCGAAATATTTTCCGAGCCTTGTTCTTCTTCGGCATCGGCAACAGCGACCATTCCCTGCGTGGGCATGCCTGGGACGGTTCCCGCCTCCACCTGCGGCCCCATGGTCACGACGCAGCAATTCGGGATTGCGCTCGGTTCCACGTAAAGGCCCCTGTCGCGGAGGGATTCCACCATCAAATTCTGGAGTTCCGGATTTTCGTCAATTTGCCTGATTTCATCCGTAATTTCTTTAGCCTTTTCGGGATTGCGGGAATTGAATTCCAGCAACTTGTCGCGGCCCTTCTCGATGTTCTTGCGCATCTGTTCGCAATCTTTTTTCACCTGAGGAATGACGTTCGCAACAAATTTCTTGAGGCAACCCTGCGGGTCGGCCAAGGCCTCGATAAGGCTGTCCGTGTACTTGAGGAACAGTTCGCCCCCGCTCATGAGCGGAGCACCAAAGGCATTCAGGCCATCGTTATACCAGCGGAACATAACTTCTTGGCCGGAACCAGCAACATAAGGCACATGGACCACAATATCCTTCGTCTGCCCGATTCGGTCGAGACGGCCAATGCGCTGTTCCACCAAAGCGGCATCCAGAGGCAAGTCAAAAAGCACCAAGTGATGCGAGAACTGGAAGTTGCGCCCTTCGGAACCGATTTCAGATGCAATGAGGAGGTTCGCTCCATCCGGGCGGCTAAACCACGCAGCAGCCTTGTCACGCGCCATGATGGTCATTTCTTCATGGAACATGGAGAACGTCCCTTCGCCCAGATAATCTGTCAACAACTGGCCCAAAGCGAGCACGACGTCGATTGATTCGCAAATCAGGAGAATCTTTTCGTTCTTGTACTCTTTCAAGAAATCCTTCAGCCACACAAAGCGCTCGTCCATGCTCCAGGCATCGGAATACTGAGTACAGAGGAGGCCGTTTTCCTGAATATCGGTCGAAGCGTCCAGGTTTTTCTCGGCAGCGATATTCACCATCTCGCGGTAGCGGGGATCCGGTTCCAGGCGGATTTCGTCGAGGACGCGGCTCGGGAAGCCACCCACGCCCTTGCGGGTATTGCGGAACACGACCGAGCCTGTGCCCATGGCGTCGACAATGCGGCGCATCCATTCCCCGGCAGGCATGCTCTTCGAATTTTCTTGCTCAAGCCACGGACGGATAGGTGAATTTTTCGGGACAGATTCGTAAAGGTCGTCCCAGCTCATGTGGTGATTCGGGTCCGTCGGCAACTTGCTCAAGTCGTTCACGAGCTTGCGGTAAGATTCCTGGGACTTGATAAATTCGTTGTAATCCGAGAAGCGGGCCGGGTCCAGCATGCGCAGTCGGTTAAACTGGGATTCCGGATGCAGCTGGAGCGGAGTTCCCGTCAGCAAAAGGATTCCCTTGGACTTTGCAAGAATTGCATTAGCGAGCATGTACTCGCGGCTGGTAAAGCCGTCTTCGCAAACCAGGTGGTGCGCCTCGTCGATGATAGTCATGTCCCAATTGGTCTTGAGCAAATCCTCGATAAGGGCGGGCTGTTCCATCAAGAAGTCAATAGAGCAGATAATGTCGTTGCTCTGCAGGAACGGGTTCGGCTTCTCGTCTTCTTTGTCCACAGAGATAAACAGGCCACGGACGTAACCTTCGTCGACCAGGGTGAACAACTGGTTGAAGCGGCGCTTCATTTCGATCATCCACTGGTGCTTCAGCGTCTCGGGAACAATAATCAGCGTACGGGAGACCCTATTGCGGGCCCGGAGCGCATGCCAAATCATACCGGCCTCGATAGTCTTGCCCAAACCGACTTCGTCGGAGAGCATGAGCCTCGGCAGGCTGGAACTTGAACAGGCTCGGTAGCACAAGTAATACTGGTGCGGAATCATGTCCACACGCGGGCCAATCATCCCGCGCACTATGGACGACTGCCACTTGCACGAAAGTTTCATAGCACTTTCGCGGCGGGCAAATTCCTTGCAAGAATAGGTTTCGCTGTTGGCGAGTGCCCTGAAAAAGTCTGCTGGCCTAGTCGTGACCTTGGGATTCAGTTCGGATTCCTTCATCTCGCGACCGGCACGGCCCACGTAGACAATCAGTCCGCCCGCTTCGCGAACAGACTCCACCGCGAACGACACGCCTTTTTCACTCTTGGCGGTCTCTCCCGGTTGCAACACGTACCTGTCGACAGGAGCGCTATCCGTCCTGTACATACGGCATTGATTTACTGCGGGGAAATTAAACTTGACGGTCCTTCCCTGAATTTCGGTGACAATTCCTAATCCTAAATCGGGTTCCAGTTGGCTAATAAAACGCTGGCCGGGCACAAATACTATCATATTGCCCCAATTTAGTTTTTTTTGGTAATTTCGGCATACCCCCGACGTTGGAAATGCTAAATTATACGCAGAATATGAAATGGTTTTACATAGACGAAAGCATAACTGACGGCGAACGAAGGCAAGGCCCTTTTTCCATCGAGGAAATCCAGAATTTTGTCAAGGAAGGCAAGATAACGAATTCTACTTTGGTCTGGCACAGCGGCGAAGAATCTTGGACAACCTGGAAAGAAGCCAAGGCCGAAATAGAGCAGAACGAAGCGAACCAGGACAAGATCCTTCAAGAGACCATCAACGAGATTCTCAAGCAGCAAGTATTGACCAAGCACTACGCTGGCTTTTTCGTCCGCGGTCTCGCCTTCTCCGTCGACACAATCCTTCTCGGCTTCGCCGGGATTATCGCCTTTGTCGTCTTGTGCAGCGCAGGGACCATAAACCTCCAAGAACTGACGCAGGCCACCGACGCCTTCTCAAGCAGCCCCTCCATCGAGACAATGAACGCGATTTTTAACGCGCCCGGAATGGACCTGTTCTTTACGATATCGCTTTTATTGCAAACGGTCTACTTCGTCGTACTGCACGCCCTTTACGGAGCGACTATCGGCAAGATGCTTTTCCGGATTCACGTCGAAACTGCGAAAGGCGACAAGATAACGTGGCTCGCTTCCATTATCCGTTACATCGCAAGCCTCATGAGCATGATGCTCTACTGCCTCGGTTACCTGACCGTCCTCATCGACCCCAAGCGCAGGGGCCTCCACGACTTTATCGCAAGTACATGCGTTGTCTATAACACACCCAAGACTATACAAATCACGGAGAAATAACTATGGATCAGTTTGTCGTCCCCCAAGTCAAAGGGCCCGTTGACGGCGAAGTAGAAATCTCTGGTGCAAAGAATGCCGTTCTCGCCGTCATGGCGGCGACTCTCCTTGCCGACGGTATATCCGAAATCACGAACGTCCCGCACCTCAAAGACATGAAGACCATGTCCGACGTGCTGCGCGTCATTGGCTGCCGCATCAGCGGAGGGAGCCACGTTCTAAAAATTGACACCCGTGGTGCCGACCACCTCGAAGCCCCTTACGAACTCGTGAAGACCATGCGCGCAAGTTTCTACGTGCTCGGCCCGCTCGTAGCCCGCTTCGGACGCTGCCGCGTTTCGCTCCCCGGCGGATGCGCCTGGGGCCCGCGCCCTGTGGACCTGCACCTCAAGGGCCTCGAGGCGCTCGGTGCAAAAATCACCGTGACACACGGTTATGTCGAAGCCACTTGCGAAGGTCGCCTGCCCGGCGGCAACTTCAACTTCCCGATTTCGAGCGTGGGCGCGACGGTGAACGTCCTTATGGCAGCGACCCTCGCCAAGGGCGTGAGTGTGCTCCAGAACGCAGCCCTTGAACCCGAAATCGATAACCTGATTGATTACCTCACCAACATGGGTGCCAAGATCCAGGGCCGCGGCACACGCACGCTCACCGTGCAAGGCGTCGAGAGTCTCCGCCCCGGTAATGGCAACACCATCCCCGACCGCATCGAAGCAGGCACATTCCTGTGCGCAGCTCCCATCACCCACGGCCGCGTGAAAGTCACCAAAGTTATCCCGGAACACATTGCGTCGACACTCGACGCTTTCCGCGAGATTGGCTGCAAGGTCACCACCGGTACCGACTGGGCCGAGGTGGACGCTCGCGACGTGCAGCTCAAGCCCATCAGCATTTCCACGCTGCCCTTCCCCGGATTCCCCACCGACATGCAGGCGCCACTCATGGCGACCCTCCTTGCAGTCCCGGGCAACAGCCTCATTCAAGACACCGTCTATAACGACCGCTTCAAGCACGTCGCCGAACTCGAACGCCTCGGCGCGAGCATCCAGCTCAACGGCAACACGGCAACTATCAAGGGCGGGCTCCCGCTCGAAGGCGCCGACATCATGGGCTCCGACCTGCGCGCCAGTGCGGCCCTCGTGCTCGCAGCCATGATGGCCGAGGGCGAAACAACCATCAGCCGTATCTACCACCTGGACCGTGGCTACGAAGATTTCGAAGCCAAGATGGCTAAGATTGGCGTAACCGTCAAGCGCGTCAATCCGGACGCTGCCGACGAATAAAAAAAAGATTAAACAAAAAAATAAAGGGCGGATTGAAGAATCCGTCCTTTTTCATATTTCCTAATCGAAATTACTTTTCGATTTCGTACTGGGCAACGAGATTGCCTTCTTCGTCCAAAGCGCGGACGACGTTTTCATCGCGCTGGAGAGTGAGGTTAGCCTTCTGGCCTTCTGCAGTGGTGAGTTCCACAGACATAGAACCGTCAGCGTTCTTCACAGCAGCAACGGAGTTGCCCTGGGCATCCTTCTCATAGTAAGAATCGCCGGAAGCGAGCGGGTTAGAGCCCGTCCAGAATTCAACCGTGTTGAGAACGAGACCATCGACCAGCCACAGGCAGATCCCGTACACCGGGAAAATCCAGAAGCCGAGGAAGTAGACGATGGAGTTCAGCCACTTGTTGCCAAGCGTTCCATTCCACTTGTGAAGCTTGTTGAAGCAAGCGTTAGAACCATAGCAACCAGTGAGCATGATAACACCGGCGCAGAGAAGAGTGCAGATACTTTTTTTCATTTTTTGCTCCTTGAAGATATGTTGTTTGAATGTTCCAAAATATAACTAAAAAATTTTTTTATGGGGTTTTTAAGCATACTTTTTTGAATTAAAAGCTTATTTTTTCATTTTGTTTGACATACATCACACTCGGCGGCGACATCTTCATTCTACGTAAGTCCTTTATTTTCAACCACTTACAAACGTTCGGACCTGTTGTGGCGAGTTTAGGAGATTCAGGAACCATCTTCACAGGGAAAAACCGGCACCCAGGCAACGATTCACAGTCAAAAGCAGGCCTAGGAAGCCCCGGACGGGCACGTAAACCGGCCGATTCGAACACCCAAGACTCGATAGAATGCTCCACTGTGTCGCCAAAATCGATGGGGGTCATCGGAAATTCCCATGTACCGCTATAAAGCGACCCCGGCAACCGCCTACGCATAAGGACTCGGTCACCATATTCTACAATTCCAACAGCAACGAGCATTCCACCTCCTCGGAAACCTAAACTTTTTTTTTAGTTCATTCTCCGGTTTTTTATACTAATTTACAATTTAGGAATCCCGCAGGCAAACGCGCACGCACAAAAGGTAAAACCCTATGACAAAATTTTTTGGGAGATTTATTGCTTTCATGGCATTCGCCATACCGACGGCTTATGCATCTGTACAGCCACTCACTGTATGGATTATGCCGAACGGAGCCTCCCCGAAAGAAAAACTCGAACAGACGCTCTCCCAGTTCACACAACAAACAGGAATCCCCACCCAAATCCAAGTTCTCGACTGGGGCGATGCATGGAACAAGATTTCCACGGCGCTCGAATCTGGAGAAAAGGCCCCCGACATTTTGCAACTTGGCACCACATGGGTCCCCTACTTCGCTTCGCGTGGCGAAATCAAGCCACTCAACAAGCTATTGCCCCAGATCCAGCCCGAACGGTTCGTACCGATTAGCTGGAGCACGACGCATATCGATTCCGACACGACAATCTATTCCATCCCGTGGTTCATCGATATCCGCCCCGTCCTCGGAAACAAGCGCATCCTCAAGAAAAACGGCATCACCAAGGAAACCATCGCAACATACCAAGGGTTCCTGAAAGCCGTGCGCAAGATAAACGACTCTAAGGAATCGCTTGACGACGGAGTCAGGGTGAAAGCCTACGCGCTCCCGGGCAAAAGCGACTGGAACATCACCCATAACTTCGCCCCTTGGGTCTGGAGCAACGGCGGCGACTTTCTCAAGAAAGATTCCAGCGGCAAATGGCAAGCAAGCATCCTAGACGAGCAGACATTGCTCGGTATTGGCCGCTACCTGAAATTCATCCTCGACACACTCGTCTCACCTGAAATGTTGCAGATGAACTCGGCCCAGATAGCCCAGTTGTTCAACAACGGCGAACTGGCATTCATTATCAGCACCGCCGAAATCATCACGCAGACGCGCTTCCTCGGCGACCAAGGCGGACTTTCGAACGCACGCATCGGTGCCGACGGCGTAGAAGCCTTCCCCATCCCGCTAGGTACGGAAGGCAGCGTCAGTTTTGTCGGCGGGAGTAACCTCGCCATCCCGGCAAAGAACAACCGTCCCGAAGCCGAAGACCTGCTCCTGTACTTGACACAGGACGAAAACCAGGATGCCTACACACGGCAAATCGGATTCCTCCCCACGTCGGTGAAAGTCCTGGAAACCTGGTCCGAAGATTCCGCCTACACCGAAATGGTCAAGGCTCTCGAAACAGGGCGCACCTACACAACCATCCCAGAATGGGGCGACATCGAGCAAATTCTCGTGGTCATGTTCAGTGCGGTATGGGACCAGCTTGAAATTCCCGCCCTCTACTCCGACGAAAAACTCTATAACATTTTCATGGAGTACACCGAGCAAATAAACAAGAGGCTCGGCTACAAAGGAACCTCGGTCATGACGCTCGCCGAATTCCAAGCCCTCTGGAAAAAAATCCTCGACACTCCAGAAGAGCCGGAACAACCGAAGGAGGCGACGAGCACAGACCACATCCGGAACAACCTGCGCATCGCGCCATGGCTGTTCGCCATCCTGTTCATATTCGGATTTGCATCCGCGTATAAACGTAAAAGGAAGAAATAAGAACTATGGCTGCCAACGAATTCAAGACAATCCGGATTTCCAAGAGCATCATCTTCAAGAGCATCGCCCTCTTGATCGTCTCCATGTCGCTGATTGTCGTTGCGGGCACGGCGTTCTTCACGCAGCGCCAGCTCAGCTTGATATTCGAATGGAGCCATAACAACAATTCTAGCCTGCTGCAACAGGCATCGATGTCTGCCCACAGCGAGATGCAGCGATTCGGCAGCACCCTCGAGTTACTCGCCAAGACATCTGCCATCCAGAGCATGATTCACGATACGGCCGCCAGCTATCTCAAGAGTTACAACATTTCGTCCTTGTTTATTTCCGGCGAAACCGTATCGCTTTTCGACCGTGAAAAAAAGATGATTTGCGACAACTCGATGCTGACCTCGGCCCAAGTCACCTACCCCATCGACTTCAGCAGGATAACTCCGCACCGCCCCCTCATATCGCCGTGGTACCGCGACGAGAACAACACTCCCACAAGAGCGTTCGGCACGGCTGTCACAGACCTTACCTCCGGTGACGGAAGCCTAGTCGGCAATTTTTCGTCCAAGCGCCTGTGGAAAATTTTCTCGGAGCACCATATCGGGCAAAACGGGTTCCTGGTCGCCATTAACGCCAACGGGGAAATCATCTACCACCCCGACCTGAAAAAATGGCTCAACGGGATTCACAAGATTTCTGAAATCGGCATCAGCGATATCGACCCCAAGACCTACGAAATCGTGACAGCGACATTCATCACGCTGAACGACGGGAACACCTACCTCACCAATTACGTGTACGACCCGAACTACGACCTCGGGCTGTTCTCCTTCCAGCCGCAAGCCGAAATCAACAAGCTCGTCACAGCGGTCATCACATCAAGCGTCATCATTCTCGTAGCATCCATCATCGCACTGCTGTTCACGGCAATCTGGTTGTTCTTCATCCTCGGCCGACCGATGAACAAGCTCATTTCGCACATCAAGCAAATCAACAACGGCGACTTGGATATCGACGAAATCAATGTCGGGCGGCGCGACGACGAAATCGGGCAGCTTTCAAAAGCTTTCAACACCATGCACGCCACCATCAAGCGGCAAATCTGCGAACTGAACGCCCACCGCAACATGTTGGAACAAGAAGTCAAGGAACGCACGCGCGAACTTGAAATCGCCAACGCCAAGCTGGACATCATTTCGAGAACGGACGAACTGACGGGGCTCCCGAACCGCCGCGACATGAACAGGACCATCAACAACGAAATTGGACGCAGCGAACGTTCCAAGAAACCGTTCTGTTTCATCTTCATTGACATTGACCACTTCAAGCACATCAACGACACCTACGGCCACAGTTGCGGAGACAAGGTGCTCCAAGAAGTCGCCCATACCGTCCGCGGGCTCCTGCGCCGTTACGACGTACTGGCTCGCTACGGCGGAGAAGAGTTCCTAACCCTCCTCCCCGAAACCGACCTGGATGGTGCGGCTGTGGTGGCAGAACGCTTCCGCAAGCAGGTAGAAAGCCAAGAATTCATGTACGCCGACTACAAAATCAAGGTGACAATTACTCTTGGTGTGACCCGATTCGATCCAAAACTCGGAGCGAGCCGTAGCATCCAGACGGCCGACAAGGCCCTTTACGAAGGTAAAGATTCCGGCAGGAACAGAGTCATCATTTGGGACCCCAGCCGTACAACCGAAGAAGATTACAGGGCCGCCGCCATAGAACTCGCCGAAGAACAAAAAGCGAACAAACGGACAAAAAAAGGATTCCAACCGTAATGCAAAAAGCACCGCTTAACGCAGTGCTTTTTATCGGGATGACTGAATTCGAATCAGCGACCTCTTGAACCCCATTCAAGCGCTCTACCAGGCTGAGCTACATCCCGTGGGTCGGCGTCAAATTTAGGTTAAATTTCGCAATTTTTCAAGGTAAATCCCCGAAAAAAACGAAATTTTACTTCCAATAACCCACAATCAGCACCTCGGGAGTCGCCCTCGGGAACTTTTTGCTCTTGAACGCCACAATTTTGCGGATACTCTGCTGTTTGAGTTCCCAACCCTCGCGCAGGAAGCCCTTCGTCGTAAGCGTAATCTTCACGCCGGGGACCTTGCCCCCTTCCTTAATCTGGTCAATCTTGTCCACATTCAGCATGACGTTTTTCGACTTCATCGAAAATTCGCGAAGACTTGCCGAATCTAGGGCCAAGTCGGGCCTGTCCTTTTTGTCGGTCTGCCACACGTAGAACGTCCACTCGCGCTTTTCGCCCTTGGCATAGTAACCTGCATCAAAAAGCTTTTCGCTAAAGAAGAACGGAGCCACGACAAAACCATCCATCTTGGCAGTATAGGGTTTGCCATCGGTACCGACCATCACGACAACCGGATTGACCTGTCCTTCCATTTCGGAAAAGTCGATATCGAATTCGATAGTGACCGGAGAATTCTTGGCAATCTTTGTGGGATACTTGAAGTTCGTCATCCCGATGCCCTGTCCGAAGGCGTTCTCGAGATTGATGTCCTTGCCCGATATATTTGCACCCTTGAGCACAATGTGCTTAACATCGCCCTGGTTGACATAACCGATAGGGTAAGTTTCAGGAACAAAGCGGATAGCATCATCCGCAAAAGACGCCGATGCGCAGGCAAGAGCCGCAAAAACAACCGATTTAAAAAACTTGAAATTCATGCGTCAAATATACAAAAAAAAGACCTTTTGATATCGACCACAAAAAGCCAGTCCATTGAGGTTTTACGTTTTCTTGTTTTTCAGGAAATCGGTTTACATAAAATGAAATCTTTTCGTAAATAGTTAATGAAATTTATTTGTCAACCTTGTGTAGGAGTCTTTTTTTACTACATTATAAGTCCGATGAGAATATCGGAATCCATTGAGGCCCACATGAGTACCGCCGTTGCAACCATCTCGCAACGGAACCAGGCGACTCTCCCCGGGCATCTGATTTTCCTTCCCGTCTCTAGAGTTTTCAATCGTTTGGCAAAAGCTTCTGGCTTTTGCCTTTATTTTTATTCGGATTTTCATTACATAGCGAGCAACATATGACTGATAAATTCAACTGGAAAGCGAAACGCGAGAAGAAGGCGTTTCTGGCACTGGCGAATGGAACCGTCTTCAGGGGTTATGCCTTCGGGCAGGCAAACGATACCGTCGGCGAAGCGGTGTTCAACACCGGCATGGCGGGCTACAAGCAGATTTTGACTGACCCCTCCTATGCGGGCCAGTTCGTGGTGTTCACCACGGCCGAAGTCGGAGCCTATGCGGCAAACCTCGAGAAGTCCGAATCGCGCGACGTGTTCCTGAACGGCATCGTCGTGAACTCGCTGGACAACGTGAGCAAGGAGATTGGCGAAGAGAGCCTGCACGACTACATGCTCGCCCACAAGAAGCCGGGCATCGCGGGCGTCGACACCC
>CAMJHM010000033.1 GCA_946405515.1 uncultured Fibrobacter sp.
CGCCCATGCCCTTACACGCGGGGCAGCGGCCCTTCGGGTCGTTAAAGCTGAAGAACCGCGGTTCCAGTTCCGGGATGGAGATGCCGCACTTCGGGCAAGCGAGCAACGTACCCTGCAGGCGATATTCTTCCTTACCCTCGCCCGCCGACAACAAGAAGCTCACCAACTTCCCATCGGTCAACTTCAGCGCGCCTTCCAGCGCCTCGCGCAAGCGGCTCATGTTCTTGCGTTCAAGCGACAAGCGGTCAATCACCGCTTCAATCGTGTGCTTCTCGTAACGCACCAGTGCAGGGACATCTTCCAGGCGGTAAATCGTGCCATCCACGCGGGCACGCACAAAGCCGTTTTCCTTGAGTTCGGCCAACTCCTTGCGATATTCACCCTTGCGCTCCTGCACAATCGGGGCCATCACCGTAATCTGCTTGCCCTCGTCGCTCACATACAAATTATCGACAATCTGGTCCACCGTCTGGGCCTGGATCACGCGCCCGCAATCGGGGCAATGCGGCACGCCCAAGCGCGCAAAAAGCAAACGGTAATGGTCCAAAATCTCCACCACCGTACCCACTGTGGAACGCGGGTTACGGTTCACCGTCTTCTGGTCAATCGAAATCGTCGGCGAAATGCCGCGCACGCTCTCCACCTCGGGGTGCTTCATACGGCCAATGAACTGGCGCGCGTACGCCGAGAGCGACTCCACAAAGCGCCTCTGGCCTTCCTGGAACACCGTATCGAACGCGAGACTCGACTTGCCCGAACCGGAGACGCCGGTCACCACCACGATGGAATCGCGGGGAATGGAAAGGTTCACATGGCGTAGGTTATGCTCGTGCGCGTCGCGTATCTCGATAGACTTGGTCATGCTTCAAATATAAAAAAAGACGGCATAGCCGTCTTAAAAATAGTGAACAAATGTACAATTACACAGCGTAATGCTTTTCGCGAATCAGCTCAAGCGTCTTACGGAGGTCCGGTTCCAACTGGCGGTCGCAGGCAAGCGGCGCAAAGTTCTCGAACACCTGATCATAAGTCTGCTTGATACCGGCAAGGCGATCTTCGGTCAGTTCACCGCGTTCCTTGCGGATACGGAGAGCCTGGGACGCAGCAAGCAACACGGCTGCCGCCACCTGCTCGGTCAATTCAATCACGCGGATACAATCGCGAGCCGCAATCGTGCCCATGCTTACCTTATCTTGGTTGTGGCATTCGGTGGAGCGACTGAACACGCTCATCGGCATGGTATTGTGAAGCGCCTCGGCAGTCCAAGCAGAAACACCAATCTGCACAGCCTTGAAACCGTGGTTGATGGAGAATTCGCCCTGGCTACCCGAAAGGTTAGGCGGCAACTTACGGTTGAACTTGATATCCACAATCGTTGCAAGCTGGCGATCCAGAAGGTCGGCAAAGTTTGCCACGATGTTCTTGAGCGTATCCATGGCAAGGCAGATATGTCCGCCGTAGAAATGTCCACCATGGAAAATGTTCCTGGTTTCGGGATCGATAATCGGATTGTCGTTCGCACTGTTCATCTCGATTTCAATCAGCTGGCGGAGCAACGGCTCGGAATCGTAGAACACGCCCACCACGTGCGGAGCGCAACGCAGGGAGTACGGGTCCTGAATCTTTTCGGGAATCACGTTCTTCTCGACTTCCAGGTTCATGGCATCGCGCATTTTCTTTGCGGCAGTCACCAGGCCCGGGTGCGGCTTCACGGCAAACAAACGTTCATAGAAGTGGTAGGCATTCCCCTTCATGGCAATCGTGTTCATCGCCGTAATGCGGCAGCTCAAGTCGGCCAGATATTCGGCACGGCTAAAGGCCATGCAAGCGACGGCGTTCATCACAGCCGTGCCGTTCATGATAGCAATAGCTTCCTTGGGGCGGAAACGGTGCGGGGTAATTCCGAGTTCGGCCATCACGTCCTTCGATGCACGACGTTCTCCCTTATAAAGGACATCGCGTTCACCAATCAAAGCCCCAGCCAAGTAAGAAAGCGGAGTCAGGTCGCCACTTGCACCTACGGAACCTTCCTGCGGAATCAGAGGCAGAATGTCGTTCTGCAAAAAGTCCATGATGATTTTCAAAAGCGCATAGCTCACACCCGAGAATCCACGAGCAAGCGTATTCAGGCGCACCAACATGATAGCGCGGGTCGTTTCCTCGTCAAAATAGTTTCCCATGCCGCAGCCATGGAAACGAGTAAGGTTCACGGGCAAATCGTAGTAATGATCCGGCGGCACCACCTGAGTGCAAGAATCGCCGTAACCGGTCGTCACGCCGTAAATTCCACCATGTTCAGCAAGAGCCTCGTCCAAAAAAGCTGCACCCGCATCGATCTTCTCCTGGAACTGGGAGCTAGAATCCAATTCCACGAGCGCTTCGCGCTTGGCAACGGCAACCACTTGCTCAATGGTCAATTTTTCAGGTCCGACGACGACAGTTTTCATTTTATACTCCTTTGTATTTTCTGCGCCGCAAATTTAGAAATTATACAATAAACTTAGAAGCCGCTTGCAATGTTATTTTTTACATTCTCACGCATTCATCTGCATTAAAAGCGAACCCGTCGAAAGGACGCGCCCGCTTTCGTTGGTGTAGCTGAACTGCACCTTGCCCAATTCCGCATTATAACTCATTTCCAGATTGGCAACCGTATCGGGCAACACAGGGTAGCAGAACTTGGTCCGCTGAATTTTCTGGATTCCCCAAGGCGCTCCCAACAAGGCGTGCGCAAAAACGGCCACCATATCCACCTGGGCCACGGCAGGGAGTAACTTGAATGTCGGGAAATGCCCGTTGTAAAAATCACTGTCGGCAGGGAAAACCAGTTTCAACGAAAGCGCACCCGGTTCGCGATGCATCTTTAAAATTTTGAAATTCTTGGATTCGGGAAGGTTGAACAGCGCCTGGATGTCGCGCATCTTGATTTTCCCTTGAGTGTCCTGCGGCAGTTCTTCCAAGTAACGCCATTTCTTGGGAGTCACCGTATTTTCCAAATACTGCGATAGATGCGCCTTGAAAAAGTTGTTGATTTCCAGTTTAGGTTGGTTCGCAAATTTGTTCCGGCCCTCGGCATTCAGCACAATGGCAGCGGCAAGGTACTGGCGCTTGCCCACCATGGGCACCACGCGCACATCCTGCACCAGCCCCGTCTGCTTCAAGCGGTTTTCCACCTCCGGGAGCGAAATTCGCTTCTCCTCAATTTTCACAATAGAGTCGGCGCGGCCCTTCAGCAAAAAACGGCCATCATCATAAATATCCACCAAGTCGCCCGTGGTGAATCCTTCGGGTTCCAAGATGTAGCTGGACTTCACGTTCAAGCAGTCGTTCTCGCCAATACTCATCTTGCAGACCTCGAAAGGCGTCCAAATCGGGCCGTTCTTGGATTGACGGTAAGCAATTCCCCCCGTCTCGGTGCTGCCGTAAATTTCCGTGGTCCAATAACCCGTGAGGCCTTCGCACTTGCGGGCCACCTCTTCGGGGAGCGGGCCACCGGATGAGTAAATGATAGGCGTCGTCTTGAAGGGAATAGGCTGGCCGGCATCGGCAGCAAGGCGTTTCAGGTACGCCGGGCTGGACGCAATCACCGCGGCCTCTCCCGCAATACTGACAAGTTCACCTGGGTAATCGATACGGCGCCTGCGGTAAGGCAACCCCGTAGCCGTCGGGAGCAAGACCGTGAAAAGCAGGCCGTAAATATGGTGATGGTTTACCGTGCTGTAGACCTTGCGGTCCACCCAACCATCGCCGAACACCTTCACCAGTTCAAACAACTCATTCTCGAACTGGCAGAACTTCTTGGAGACCATCTTCGGCTCGCCCGTAGTTCCCGAGGTGTACATCACCATGGGGGCGTTATTCTTGTCGAACGTATTCCAGCGCCCATCCGATTCCGTATCGCGCAGCACATCCTGAATCAAGGCGGCTCCCACGAAAGGCTCGTCGGTCAAAAAGCCGTAACCAGGCTTCTGGATTTCCTTGATAAAAGCCTCTTGCCTGTTCGCCGTCACCAGCGCTTTACGACCGCCCTGGAGCATAGCCAAAAGGCCGACCATAAAGTAATACGAATCCTCGCAATGGATAATCCATGGAACGTTTTCCCGATTTTCCAGGTAACGCCGTACCTTGGAAACGTCATCGGTAAAATCCGCCCAAGTGCGGACATTATCGCCATCAAAACACACAACCATCTCGCTTGGCCGGGAATCTCGTTCAAGCTCGCTCACAGGAATGTAGGATTGTATTTTCTTCAGCATCATCTTTTGAATCATCCATTTACGGCAAATAAGTACATGCCTTTTTTTCGGTTGAACAACAAAGATAAAAAAAATTCCATTTGCACGAAAAGCTTTTCCGCTTGACGGAACGAGGCGAATTTCGTATATTTGCCTCACCCAATGGGGATATAGCTCAGTTGGTAGAGCGACAGGTTCGCAATCTGTAGGTCATGGGTTCGACTCCCACTATCTCCACTCGAAAGGCCGGCACCATCGCCGGCCTTTTGCGTTTATCCCCTTTTTTACCCGTTCTTTGTATATTTTTTTATTACACGGGGTATTATTAAACGTCTTTTTACCTAACACGCGTTCCCGCACCCATTGAATATATATATTCACACTATGCAACAACGTTTTAAGCCCCGCGACCTTTTTATTGAATCGGGCTATGGCCCAAATTTTGGTGACCAGCTCATTCACAATGCTTATCGTCAACTTTTTGAAGGCGACCCCGTCGACGAGCGAGTCTGTTTCGACGCCTCCGACGACATGAGCTACATTATCGACATTGGTCACGACGATATCCGGTCCGAGGGCATGAGCTACGGGATGTTCATAACGGCTTTGACAGACCACCCCGAAATGTTCCAGAAACTTTGGAACTTCTCTCGCAAGTACCTGTACAACTCCGATGGCCCGCACAAGGGCTACTTCTCTTGGCAAGTTTCCACCACCGAATTTACCATGATGGACCCGGGTGCCGCACCGGACGGCGAAGAATACTTCGCCATGGCGCTCCTCATCGCGGCTAAGCGGTTCAACCGCCCCGACTATTTCGACGACGCCCTCAAGCTCATCAACGACATCAAGTACAAGCCGGTCAACGAACTCGTGGGCCCGATGATCGACCCCGAACGGAAACTGGTCAAGTTCTCCCCGGTCCTCGGCAACGACTTCACCGACCCGAGCTACCATACGCTTGCCTTCTACCGCGCCTTCGCAGAAGCAACCGGTGACAATACCTGGCTCGATGTCGCAGCATGCAGCCTTGAATACCTGAAAAAGGCGGCCCACCCCATTACGGCGCTCTTCCCGGACTACTCCGAATACGACGGCACGCCCAAGGCCATGCCCTGGTTCCCCGAGAGCGACAACTTTAGCGGCGACGCATGGCGCGTAGCGCTCAACCTGAGCCTCGATTACGCCCTGTTCCACACGGACGAGGCCGAACGCGAAATCTGCACCCGCCAACTGCATTACTTCAACGACCGCAGGCCCTACCTCTCGGACTACGCCGTCGACGGTTCCCCGTACCCGCGCCAAGGTCGCAATGCGACTCCGGGCCTCATCGCCATGAATGCGGCGAGCGCACAAGTATTGCCGGTCGGGAGCCCGCTTGTCGAGCCCTTCGTGGCCGACCTTGCGAATCTGGCCGTGCCCATCCGCTTCTGGCGGTACTACGACGGCATGCTGTACCTCATCGGATTGCTCGCGGCATCCGGCAAAATCGAAATCTGACGGCCAGTCCAAGAACAAGCGATTAAAATTTGTACAAAACAGACAAATTTACGACGAAAACGAATTTTTAAACTAGATTTCATATAAGGCCACCTATAAAATAGCCTCGGCCCAAAGGAGTTGCTTATGAAAAACAAGTTCGTTTACCCCCTCTTGGCAATCGCCGCAGCCCTCGTGCTGACCGGCTGCGAAGAAGTCCGCGTCGAAAAGTTCCCGAGCGGGGCCGTCCGCTTCGAGACCACGTATGTCAAAGACAAAAAGCAGGGACTCGAAAAGGAATACTACGAAAGTGGCATCCTCAAACGCGAAACGAACTACGAAGCAGACCGCCGCCAGGGATTGACGAAGGAATACTACGAAGACGGCACGCTGCAAGCCGAATTCCCCTACGAGAACGGTTACATCGAAGGCACCGTCAACCGCTACCACAAAAACGGCAAGCTCGCCTCCAGCGCCCTCTACAAGCAGAACAAGCAGATAGAATTCGGCAAGTACCTGGACGAGAACGGCGAACCGGCTACCAGCGGCAGCTACAAGGACCCGCGCGACGGCTACGCCTACGAATGGGTGCGCATCGGCACGCAGCTCTGGACTGCCGAAAATATCAACTACGCGACAGCAAGCGGATCGCTCTGTTACCAGTGCAACCACTGGGGCCGTCTCTACGACTTCGAGAACGCCCAGAAGGCATGCCCCGACGGATTCCACATGCCGAGCAAGGAAGAATGGCAGGTATTGCTTGACTTCGCGGGCAAGGAACCCGGCATGAAGTTGAAGGCCGGCTACGGCTGGGACCCCATCAAGGGAACCGCCGAACGCGGCAACGGCAAGGATGAATTCGGATTCGGCGCCAAGGCCGGCGGCGCACACTTCGCCAAGAGCGACGTGCCGCTCAAGGATCGCAAACTCGAAGAAGCCGGACAGAAGGCTTACTTCTGGACAAGCGAAGGAGAAGTCCTCACGTTCGTCACGAACAAGAACACCGCCAAGTTCGAGAAATTCAATCCCGAATTCGGCGCCAGCCTCCGCTGCCTGAAGGACTAATCCCGTTTGTCATCCTGGAGCCCTTGTAAAGGGCGATAGGATCCATACGAAAATCGCCCCGGCCAAACCGGAGCGATTTTTTTTGCATTATCGGGAAAAATCTCTCGTCTCTCGTCTGTAGCCCGTCACTGTGTGACGGGCGTTCTTTCGTCTAAGTCGTATATTCCGCGTTGATCTTCACGTAGCCGTAGCTCAGGTCGCAGGTAAATGCGCTTGCGGATGCCTGGCCGATGTTGAGCACGAGCGTTACTTTGTACTCACGTTGGCGAACCACGGCATGCAGGGCTGCCATCTGGGCTTCGTCAAGCTGGATGGGACGGCCGCCTTCGAGCACCTTGACATCGCCAAAGTACAGGTCGGTATGTTCGGCCACCATGTTGCAGCCGCTGGAACCGGCACTGCTGAGGATACGGCCCCAGTTCGGGTCTTCGCCGAACATGGCGCACTTCGCAAGGTTGGATGTACCGATAAAGCGGGCCATACGGAGCGCTTCTTCGTGGCTTTCAGCCTTCTCGATGCGCAGTTCGATAAGCTTGGTTGCACCTTCACCGTCGCGCACGATATCCTTCGCGAGGCTCTGCATAATGAGCATGAGTGCTGCACGGAATTCGCCCTGTTCGCTCAAGCTCAGGTCTTCGTAGCGGAGTCCGCTCATGCCGTTTGCAAGCAGGATACAGGTGTCGTTGGTGCTGGTGTCGCCATCGACGGTAATCGCGTTGAAAGAGTCGGCGATGTCGGCACGGAACTCCGCGAAAAAGTCGATGGGGAGAGAAATGTCAGTCGTAATGAAGGCGAGCATCGTCGCCATGTTCGGGTGAATCATGCCCGAACCCTTGCAGGCGCCGCCAATCGTCACCACGCCTTTCTCGGTGTGGATTTCCACGGCATGGCTCTTAAGTGCCAAGTCCGTCGTGAGGATGGCGCGGCCAAATTCTTCGGAAGCGTCGGCGTGGAGCTTTTCCACGAGTTTCGGGATGCCCGCTTCAATCTTGTCCATCGGCATCAGGTGGCCAATCACGCCGGTGCTGCAAACAAGCACGCTCTTCGGGGCGAGATTCAAGGCTTCTTCGGTGAGGGTCGCCATGCGTTCGGCATCCTTGTAACCCTGCTCGCCCGTACAAGCGTTCGCGTTACCGCTGTTCACGACGACAGCCGTCGCAAAGTGGGCATGTTCAAGCGCAGCCTTGTCGTACAGGACCGGAGCCGCCTTCACCTTGTTCGTCGTAAAGACCGCAAAGCAGCGTGCGGCCTTCTCGCTCCTGAGGAGCGCCATGTCGGCGTTTCCGCTAGCCTTGATGCCAGCGCAGATTCCAGCCGCGGTGAATCCCTTCGGGGAACAGACACCGCCTTTTTCCAAGATATTGTACATACCATCTCCTAAAAAGAAGCCATCTTCATCATTGGGGGCAAAACAAAAGCCCGATAAATTTTTACCTTGTAGAGCATGGAAAAGAAGATCCCGTTTACACAAGAAGCCTATGACCAGCTCGTCAAGGACCTCAATAATTTAAAAAATGTAGAACGCCCCCGCGTCCTGCAAGAACTCATTGACGCCCGTGCACAAGGCGATTTAAGCGAAAACGCAGAATACCATGCGGCCAAGGAACGTCTCGCCGCCATCGACAACGTGGAACTGCCCAAGTTGCAGGACCAGCTCGCCCGCGCCGAAGTCGTCGCCTTTGACGCCACCTCCGACACCATCAAGTTCGGCGCGACCGTCACCGTCAAGAACATCAAGACCAAGCGTGACGTCGTCTACCAGCTCGTCTCCCCCGAAAGCGTCGACGCCCTAAACGGCAAGATCAGTTTCAAGAGCCCCATCGGGGCGGCCCTCATGGGCAAGAAGCGCGGCGATACCGTCGAAGTCACGACCCCGAAGGGTGTCAACAAGTTCGAAATCATCGACTTCAAGTAATACAATTCCATGATTGTAGCGCTCATCGGAGACGACCAGTTTCTCAAGGACCAGCGGATAGAGAAGTTCCTGTCCGATTCCTTGGGTGACCGAAAAAGCGACCCCCTGGCCAAGCAGATCCTGTACGCCACGGACACAAACATTGCCTCCGTAGCCGACATCGTCATCGAATCGTGC
Organism: uncultured Fibrobacter sp.; assembly: GCA_946405515.1. GTDB lineage: Bacteria > Fibrobacterota > Fibrobacteria > Fibrobacterales > Fibrobacteraceae > Fibrobacter. Next base: position 8,872 of record CAMJHM010000033.1, read on the forward strand.
GGCTCGGTATCCATGTTCGCCCCGGAGCAGGCCATCGTCGTGCGCAAGGCCGAGGCCCTCAAAGCCGACGACTGCAAGAGCCTCGCAAAGTGGCTCTCGACCTCGCCGGATTGCAAGTTGCTGTTCGACTTCGAAAAACTGGCCGCTACAACGGAACTGTACAAGGCGCTCAAGAAGGCTGCCGAAATCGAGAAATTCGATGTTCCCAAGCAGTATAAAATGGCCGAATGGATATCTTCGGTGATTCCCGGCCACTTCAAGAAGCCCATCGACCCGGCAGCAAGCAACTACCTTGCCGAAGCTCTCGGGACCGACACAAAGCTCGTATGCGAAGAAGTGGAAAAGATCCTGCTCTTCGCCCCGGACGCACCGAAAATCACGCTCGACCTCGTGAAGACCATGGTCGTCCCGCAGCGTGAACTCATCGCCTACGAAATCCAGGAATCCTTCGGGCAACGCAATGCCAAGGAATACACGCGCAAGCTCAACGAGATGCTCAACAACGGCGTGAACGCCGTCCAGATAGTCGCATCGCTCTACAGCTACACGCTGGATTTGCTCAACACCGCATCGCTGCTCGCCAAGGGCATGGGCCCCAAGGACATCGCAGCAAAGCTCGGCAAGAACGACTTCATCTTCAACGTCAAAGGCAAGGCGCCCGAAAATGCGCGCCGCTGGGGCAAGCCGCTCCTGTGTCGCGTTCTGCGCAGGCTCGCCGACCTCGACTACGAAATCAAGAGTGGCAAGTGCAGCACCCGCACAAGCCAGGAACTCGCACTCGCTGCATTAGTGGTGAGATAGTGGAGAGCTATGAGGTGTGAGGTAGATTGTGGTTAGTAAACAGTGGTTAGTGGTTAGTAAACAGTGGTTAGTGGTTGGTGGTTAGGGATTGTCATTGCGAGGGGCGAAGCCCTGAAGCAATCTCCATCAGAGAATCTAGAGGCTAGGATCTAGGGAAAAATATCACGGCTTCGCCGTCTGTTATTAACGCACGAAGTGCGTGATTCTTATTCACCAGCCTCACTGCTCACCGCTCACAGCTCATCGCTCGAACCTCGTGCCCCGAGCCTCGAGCCTCATACCACCCCCTTCACGATTTTCTCAATTTCATCGCGGGACAAATACACCCGCTCATTTAGCGCTTTCGCAATTTCGCAAAGTTGCCTCTGGCATGCCATCAGGATATTGTAGTCCTGCTCAACCACGTTCGTCTCTGCCAACTGGAAGTAGTAACACGCTGCCTGAAAACGCTGGTAGTCCGCATCGCTCTTGTAAAGTTCCATCGGCAGGTCCTTCATGACGGTATCAAGGTCACACTTGAAGCCATGACGAATCAGGAATTCCGCCAGATGGCCCGCCATAGCGATATGTGCATCGCCTTCGAGTTCGCTGCCCGCGATATGCGTAATGCCCGGGCGTTCCTTGGAGCGGTCCATTTTCACGTAATCCAGCGGGCGCTTGAACAGGAACGCCACCAGGGCATGCCCCGCCTCGTGATTGCACAACTTCTGAAATTCCTCTTCCCCGAAGAACTCAACCAAAGATTCACGCGTTAAATTCTGTTCTGGCATATAAACAACTAATCCTTCTTGCAGTGTTCTACAAAGACACTTTGTAATCCCTGCAAATATTCGCACTGTTCCTTGTAATCCTTCGGCCCGATTTTCATCAATGGCGAAAACTCATCTGGCGAGCCCACCGCAAAAGAAAATCCGCGAATCCTATCCGTAGGCACCTTAAACGGATTTGCAAACCTGTAACTCCTCATATATTCCTGCTCTAAAGAACTTTCGCCTTGCGGAATCAGGCACACAAAGTCAAAAGGACGGCCATCCTTATGAACTAGGTGTTTGGAGTATTTTGGAATAAAGCGGGCCACATTCTTTTCGTCCAAAAAAGATTCTACATCTCCCGGCACGTGGAAGCACGTTTTTCCCTTTCCTATATTGCGCACATCCACCTGTATAGAATCTTTTCCAACACACTGGACAGAAAAATCCAGGCTATTTTGTGCAAATAGAAATATCGGCTGCACAAGAAACAAAGCAAAAAACAATACCCTTAGATTTTCCAGCTTCATATTTTTCTTGCAAAATCTACAAAAAAGAGCCCCGCAGGGCTCTTCTAAATTTTATCACTTGTCGCTTAGTTCCAGTCGCCTTCAGTGGCTTCCGGAGCGGGGGCTTCCGGAGCAGCCGGAGCTTCTTCCACAGTCTCTTCGACAGTTTCTTCGGCCATTTCCGGTTCGGCAGCCTTCTCAACAGGAGCGGCTTCCGGAGCTTCGGCAGCAGGTTCTGCGGCCGGAGCGGGTGCCGGGTCTACGGCGCCAGCAGGCACCGGTTCCGGTTTAGAGGTATTGTTCGAAGTTTTCTGGCCAGAAATTTCCTGAGTCGGTTCCGAGAGATCGATGTTGCCAATGTAGTTGCGGATGATTCTCGGCGTCACGAAAATCACGAGGTCCTTCTTGGCAACAGACTTCTTGGTGTACTTGAAGAGGTTACCGAGGATAGGAATATCCTTGAGGAACGGAATGCCGCTTTCGGATTCCTGAGCTTCGTTACGGGTCAAGCCGCCAATCACGACCGTCTCACCGTCGGCCACCACGACCTTCGTCTTGGCTTCCTGCGTACTAATGACGATTTCGCCCTTGGAGTCGTAGTCATAAGAGTTGTTTTCCGGATGCAGGTCAAGGAGGATGCGGTTGTCACCGGAAACGTGCGGGGTCACCGTCAGCTTGATACCGGTTTCAACGAGCTGCGTCGAAGATTCGCCGCTATCGTCAATCACGCGGATAGAAACCTTGTCACCCATGAACACCAAAGCTTCGGTGTTGTCGAGGGTAGAAACCTGCGGGCTAGCAAGCACTTCGGTCGAAGCGTCGCCCATCAAGTTGGTAATGGCCAACTGGAGATGGTTATCCAAGACGCTCGTCGTAATGGCAGTAGAGGCATTGGCAACAGCCGGAGTCACGCCCTTGTTCGGGAAGGACTGGATTGCAGCACTCGTCCTAGAAGAACCGATATCGGAACCTGTCGGCGTACCGGCGACACCCGGAGTCAGAGCCGTAGAGCCCATCGTTGCCGTCCAGTCGACACCAAGTTCACGAGCCAGTTCGCTGTTCACGACAACGAGCTTCGCGGTAATCATGATCTGCAGGGTTTCGACATCAAGCTCGTCAAGCGCATGGGTCATCTGCTCGATGCGGGCTTCGGTATCGTACACGATGATGGAGTTGGTACGTTCGACCACAGTAATGCGGCCACGGCCAGACTTCATGCTTTCGAGCACCTTGACCAATTCGTTCGCTTCGGCATGGTTCACCTGGAAGTTCTTACGGACAAGCGGAGCATTCTGCTCGGCCTGGCTTTCTTCTTCAGCAATCTTTTTCTGCTTCGCCTGGTAAGTCGCAAGTCTCTGAATAGTGATGTACTTGTCCTGAATCAGCCAAGTCAAATCGTTCAGTTCGCAGATAATGTCGAGGGTTTCCTGCCAGGTCTTCTTTGTCACCTTGAGGCTCATCTTGCCCTTCACATCGGGAGCAATCAAGATGTCCACACCGGCAATCACGGACACGGAGCGGAACACGGCCTCGTAGTCCATATCGACAAAGTTGAAATCATACAGTTTCTTGTTGGGAGCCATCGACCCCTCGGCAGGGGCAGCCCAGGCAGTCATGCACATACCTGCCGCCAGAAGAAGAACCGTCAGTATTTTCGTCAGTTTTTTCACTTTTGACCCCCAAATTTATCGGGAAGACCCATAGAGTAGCGACGGCTCACACCAAATTCTTGAATGAGGAAGAGCACATCTGTTTGTGTAATTTTAAGAACTTTGCCATTGAGAATCTTGTCGCCTTCCTTGATGGTGTACGACACAGAAGGATTCTTGGATTCGACAAGAATAGCCATCGGCACTTCGGATTCCCAAATGATACCCACCAGTTCAACCTGGTCGATATTGATACCTTCTTCCACCAGGCCCTTGATTTCGACAAACGGGTCGCGACGGCCGAAGGAACTATAGATAATACGATCTTCGTAAAGAGACTCGAGCATGCTACCGCTCTGGGCAACACCTTCTTGCAAGTTTTCACCCCTTTCCTTGTCGACCTGCTTCAAGAGCTCGATCTGCACAGAGGAAAGTTCGTCGAAGAAGCTCACGGCACGGCGGTTCACGTAACCCACACGGTTGTCGAACTGGACCTTGCGATAGAGGCCAACCAAGTCAAGGCTAACAAGGCGGTCGCCAAACACGAGGCGCTTCACGACCTGAGCATTCTCGTTAGGAGCCGTGTAGAATTCCGTTTCGTCGGCAACCACGATAAGTTCGCGGACAACCGGACGCAGGTGGAACGTCTGGGCGGCAGAGACAATCTTGTTGCTGCCCGGCTCGTAACCTTTCACAAATTTATCGAAGGAGCGGCCCTCTTCGGAAGGCTTCACCCAGTTACGCGTATAGATTCCATCCGGGCGGGCAGTCCAGAACACGAATCCGTCCTTCTTCAAAGAAGACTCGGAAGCCTGCAAAATCAGAGCCCCTTCCTGCACCAACATTACCGGGTTTGCACCGGACTGCAACTGGATCTGGAGACCGTTAGCACCCCAGCCCACCGACTTCACAAGCGAGCTGGAACCAATCTTGAACACGGGGGATTTCTGCGGACCATCGAGCGCGACAGTAACAATACCCGTCTTGCCCGGGCCAGCGATGCGGCTAATCCCAATCGGAGATTCGGCAACCAGGCGGAACTGTTCCATGCCAGAGCCAATCAAAACCGTCATTTCCTTGATACCGGGGAGCAATGCAGAAACGGCACCACCTTCCTTGATGGCCTTGTCCAGTTTCTTCTGTTCTTCGGCAATCCGCTTTTCTTCTTCGGCGGCGGCCTTCTTATCGAGCAGGGCCTGCTTCTGGGCAGCCTTTTTCTCTTCGGCCAAACGTTTCTTTTCTTCGATGAGGGCCCTTTCAGCAGCCTTCTTTTCTTCGGCAGCAGCCTTCGCAGCGGCCTTCTTGTCGAGCAAAGCCTGCTTTTCGGCAGCCTTCTTCTCTTCGGCAGCCGCTAGAGCAGCCGCTTTCTTTTCTTCGGCGGCAACCTTTTCGGCTTCCTTCTTCTTGCTTGCATAAAGCTTGGAAAGTGTCCAGCCTTTTTCCTTTTCACCAGAAACTTTCAAGATAAAATCAGATTTATCAAGAGCGATTTCGTTCTTGTCACCCGAAATAGCCGGGCCCACAGCCAGTTCGACCTTGAGGAAATCCATGCCACGGAAGTTTTCACGGAACACGCGCATAGACCGTACATACTGCGAAGCGGCATCCACATCGTAGCTGCCCTCACCCATCGCGAACTTGGATTCAGAGAAGCCCAAGGTAAGCGTCTTGGCGGCAGCGTTATACTTCTGGAAGAACGAAGGAAGATCGTCGGCACTCGTGAACTGGAACTTCAACGCGCAGCCACCGGCACTGCAGGCGAGCTTCACATCCTTAATCGTCGCAGCACTACAGGCAATCGCTGCGCCCAAAACCATCATGAGGATCTTGCTTTTCATCATTTGCCAACCTGCTTTGAAGTGTAGGTGGTCAAGTTAAAGGTCACCGACATGGTGATGGGGGTCCATCCGTGAGTCTCCGCCTTCTGCATTTCCTGCGCGATTCCCGAATAACGGTTCAGCCTCAAGTTAGTGATGGCCGTAGGATAGTTGAAGTTGGCGATTTCCGCAAACAGGTAACCCAGCATGTGGTAACCAGAATTGACGGCGATGGAATAGCGGTTCTCGATGTAGTGTTCCCTTTCGGAACGTCCTTCGGGATTGAACTTCTGGATTTGCACGCCAGAACTGCGAAGCACAGCATAGAGATCTTGCAAGCGCAGCGGCACCTTTTCCTCTTCCGGGAACATTTCCTTCAGTTTTTCGAAATCCTTCTCAGCCTGCACCAGCTGGACTTCCAGTTCGGCAAGGCGGAGTTTCTGGGCATTAATCTTGTCGAGTTCCGCCTGGGCAGACGAAAGATCGCGTTCAAGCTTTTCGCGTTCCTGCACAAACGGGTCCCACATATAAGTATATACGCAATAGGCGCCAGCCAATATCAACAATACTACGACAATCGCATATATGTTCTTTTTGTCTTTCCAATCGATATTACCCATGATCAACCCTCCGCAAGGCCGAGATCCTGTTTAAGGACGACCTTTATTGTAAAGTTGTAGGCTTCTTCACCGTCCACCTTCGTGGTCGTGATAGTCACCAGGGAAACCTTGTCGACGCTGACTTGCTTTTCGAGCTTGACCATATATTCGGCGACTTCGGAGAAATCGAAGGTCGCGCCCTTCATTTCCAGTTCGTTTTCACCGAGCTGAGCAATGCTGGTAAGCCACATGTTCGGCGGCAAGACAGACGAGACGTTTTCGAACAAAATCACCCAGCGTTTCTTACTGACCTGGATCGACTTGAGTGCGTTAATCTTTGTATTGATGACGCTACGCTTCTGTTCCAAATCGCTAATCTTGGTCAAGAGCGGACGTTCCCGTTCGACCTCGGTACGGACCCGTTCCAATTCGTTATTCAAACCAGTAACGGTATCTGTGATATATGTGTTCAGCAAATACACGCCGACAATCGCCGCAATGAGGGCAATCGTGGGCCAAATAATACGACGGTCCGTAATCCACGACAAATCCTTATGTGTCTCACGATACTCGGGAGGCAACAGGTTTATCGAGATGCAGAGCGATTTTTTCGCAAAATCCTTTTTCGCCGCCATCAGAACTTCCTCATCGCTAAGCCCAAAGCAGGGGCGTAAATGTTGGACAAGGCAAGGGACAACCCACTTTCGCCAAAGACCTTGGAATCACATTCCACATAACGGAACGGATTGACCGTATCGGTCTCGATGCCGGTACGCTCGGCGATGTAAGCCTTGAGTCCGGGGATGCAGGCGCCACCGCCGCCCAAGAGAATCTTGGTCAGGGGCTCGGAATCTTCGGCAGTGGAGAAGTAACGAATACCGAACTCCACCTGCGCCATCAAGTCTTCGAAGGCAAGCTGCAGAGCAGATTCCACATCAGCCTCGGAGAACCCGTCGACAATGGAGAGGTCCCCCTTTTCAAAAATTTCGTGGCACTTGTCCAAGTCAATGCCCAAATGCATGCAGAGCTTGGATTCCACCATATCGAGCGAACCGCCGGTCATCGCACGCATGGAATGGAACTGGCCATGCTGGAGGAAGGCAACGCTCATCTTCTTTTCGCCTATGTTGAATATGGCCGTCGTCGCGTTGGCGTCCGCATCGCTGACCGTTGCCATGTAGGCGTTCACAATACCAAAAATGTCCACATCTATTGCAGACAAATTAAGAGACTTCATCTTGAAGAACTGGGCCCAGGAGTCAAGGAGCGCATTTTTCGCGGCAACCACATTGACCCTGACTTCGTCCCCTTCGCGAGACACGACCTCGTAGTCCAGAACGTTATCCTGGTCATCGAAGGGCGGACGGCTCTGGCAGGTCTGGAGAATTATAGCGGCCTCGTTTCCACCACGGGGGACCTTCACTGCAAGTCGGTCCACAAGGACACCGCCCGCACCGGCTCCGCAGTTCACAGAAACAACCACATCCGATGTGGAATCGACCGGATGACGGAGTAGGAGTTTGGAAATCGCCTCACTAAGCTGTTCGTAACCGTCCTTGCCATCACCATCACTTTCGCGGCGCTGAATTTCGCCATTGATGATGGCACCGTCCGGAACGCGTTCCAAATCCGCATCCGTGACAATCTTTCCACCGCGGTGATTGTGGAATACCCTGACATACTTGATGCTGTAGTGACCAACATCAATGCCAACTGTTTCGCGTTCGCCGCGGATTCGTGAAATCAATCCTAAAGCCAAAATAAACTCCGATCGCAAACAATACTAACTAAATTCTACCTTTATATGGGCCAAATGTCAAGTGAAAAATCAATCTAACTCATTGAAAATTAACTACTTAGGCATTTTCCCGCGCCATTTCGGAAGCTTTTCGCGCCTTGTGGACCTCGAATATGTACTGGAGCACCCTTTCCTGGGTCCAACCGAAGGCCCCGGCGAAGGACGCCGTTAAAGAATAATATTCGGGATACTCGGGGTTTTTCTGCCCCAAATTGCGCAAAATCTCAATTTCGACATCTTCCACACCGAAACTCGGGAGTTCAAAACGGATGCGGATATGTTCCCCGTTGGGAATCTCCACGGGAATTCCGAGCAAGATACCGCCAGCAGACAAGTCGTAGAGGACCCCGTGACAGACCGAACCATCGTGCAAGGTCGCCTCTACGGGGAAACGCACTTCTTCACGGACCCAGCGACGCAACTGTTGCTTGCCCAGTTCCATTGTATGCAAGAATATCAGGTTTCCGTCCTTGAACGAGCGGACGGGGAGCCTCATGGAATAGACTGCATCCCCTAGACGAGTCCACCGGATAGAGACCGTCTGCCCGATAAGCTGCGAACCGGGGCCACAACTTCCGTCGTAGGCCAGTGCCCATTCCTTTTCTGTGCGCCACTGGATAGACGACCGTTTCACCGTGCGGCCGTTTTCCAGCACAAGGTCGACTCGGTTACCGACATTGAACTGTCGCGACGAACTGATGTTCGCAAGCGGGTTCTGGCCGGTATAGTCCATCTTCTCCCTGAGCGAAGCCACTGCTGCCAACGTCTCGTCACGAATGTCAAAGACATTACGGAAATCGTAGAAGTCTCCCACCGCATGTTCAAACAAGTCGGCAGAATTGAGGACTGCGTCCTTGTTCTCAAAGTGCGATGTACGGACAAGCTTTTCCAGGGTGCGTACCTCTTTGGGCGTAAACTGGAACTCTCGGATTTTCAAATCGAAATCCTCGGTCCCGAACATCTTCTCGTTCTGCCTGCGGTAATAGATGCGCTGTGTTTCCACGAGCACAAGGAGCAGGAGGAACATCAAGACGATGCCGCCACACCATAGAAGGTACACAGGATGGATCATAGGCTAGACCTCGGTCCAAAGACCGCCCAAGTAAGTCCCGAGAATAGAACTCGGGAGTTCCTGCCCAAGCAACGGGCAATTGCGCACCTGGCCGGCAAACAGCGTGTGGGACACCTGCATCGGCTTATCCGGGTCCAGCAAAACCAAGTTGGCGGCGGCACCCTTGCGGATTTCTGCCGGAGCCACGCCAGCAAGCTGTGCCGGGGCGGTGGAAAGCAGTTCCACCGCGCGTGCGGCGGACAGCCGCCCGCAGAGCGATTTCCAGAGCGCGGGGAGCGCGACTTCCAGGGAAATCGCTCCCGGCACCGCATCCTCGAAATTCACTTCTTTGTCCTGCCTGAGCACAGGGTCGTGATTCACACTAATGGCGTTCACCACACCGGACTCAAGCCCCTTCCACAACGCCTCGCGGTCTTCGGCGGAGCGGAACGGCATGGGCACATTGTAATTGCTGTCCAAGTTGAACAAGCAACTATCGTCAATAAGCAGATGGTAGATGTCGACATCGCAAGTGACATCGACGCCAATCATGCGGGCGTCTTCAATCAGCCGGAGCGTCTCGCCACAGCTAACTTGTTTGAAATGCACCGGCACCTTGAGGAACCGGGCCATTTCGAGAATCCTGAATGCAGCAATCGTTTCGGCCACACACGGGATACCCTTCATGCCGAGAGTATCAGCGTAGCAGCCCTCGTGTACAAGCCCGTGATGACGCAGGGAATCGTCAAGCGGCATAAAGAAGAAGCGCTTGCCCGTCATGGAACCATACTCCATTGCAAGGCGCAAGAATCTAGAGCGCGAGCAATCCTGGTTGCCATCGCCAAAACCGGCGGCACCGCCCTGCGCAAGTTCAACCATTTCGGAAAGGTCCTTGCACTGGTAGCCGTTGCTGAAGGCACCAAGGAAAGCAATCGAGAGCCCGTACTTCGCACTGATTTGCTGAATTGCCGACAGTTTCAAGGAATCGTCAATCGCATTGGCGCAGCTCTCGTAAAGTCCACCATAGAAACCGCCACGGCGCATCGCATCCACGCCATCCTTGAAGGTATAGATGTCATCGCGGAGCGGTTCCTTGAAATCAAGGCCAAGGCCGAACAAGGCAGGAATTGCAAGTGCGCCCTTCGCATCGACCACAGGAGTCCCTTCCGGAGCGCTGTCGGCCCACGCGCCGTCAACCAGGCACATCTTTGTCGGGTTTTCAAACTTGCCGTCCACAAACGGGCGAACGTTATCCAAAATCACATTACGCATTCGCACGACCTCCAGCCAAAAGATAGAGCACCGCCATACGCACGGCCACTCCGTTGGTCACCTGGTTCAGGATAACCGAATTGTCCCCGTCGGCGATTTCGCTGTCGAGTTCCACACCGCGGTTGATGGGGCCCGGATGCATGATGAGCACCTTGTCTTTCGCACATTCCAAAAGTTCGTGTGTGATGCCGAATGTGTTGCGGTATTCGCGCATGCTCGGGAGAAGCGCATCGTCCATGCGTTCTTTTTGCAGGCGGAGCGCGATGATGGCGTCCGCATCCTTCACGGCCTTCTTCACGTCGGATTCCCAGGTCACCTTGTCCATGAGTTCGGTGTTGCGCGGGACCAGGGTACTCGGTCCGCAGAGCGTCACGTGCGCACCCATCGTCGTCATGCCCCAGAGGTTGCTGCGGGCCACGCGACTGTGGCGGATGTCGCCCACGATAGTCACGTTCTTGCCTTCGAGCGTGCCAAGTTTTTCTTCGATGGTGAGCATGTCGAGGAGTGCCTGCGTGGGGTGTTCGTGCGCCCCATCGCCCGCGTTCACGATAATCGCGTTGCTGTTGTCGGCAAGGAACTTCGGCACGCCGGTCCCCTTGTGGCGGACGACCACGATGTCGATTTTCATCGCCTCGATGTTACGGAGCGTATCGACGAGCGTTTCGCCCTTCTTCACGCTGGAGTTGGAACTCGTGAAGTTCACCGTATCGGCGGAGAGTCGCTTTTCGGCGAGTTCAAAGCTCGTGCGGGTGCGGGTGCTGTTCTCGAAGAACAGGTTCACCACCGTCATGCCGCGCAGGCTCGGGACTTTCTTCACGGGGCGTTCCAGAATTTCGCGGAACTGTTTTGCGTTGTCGAGAATCAGACGGATGTCGTGTTTCGATACTCCGCGCAGCCCGAACAAGTGTTTAATCTCCAAGGCGCTCAAGCTAAGCCTCCACTTCTACGAGATATACTGAATTTTCATTGTCAATAGGTTCTATCATCACGCGGACTTCCTGGTTGCGCGCGGTCTCTACCGTGAGGCCCACGCAGTCGGGCGCGATAGGCAGTTCGCGGTGGCCACGGTCCACCAGCACGCACAGGCGGATGGCGGCAGGGCGACCGAGGTCGAGGATGGCCTGCATCGCCGCGCGCACGGAGCGGCCCGTGTAGAGCACGTCGTCCACGAGGATGACCGTCTTGCCTTCCACAGAGGCGGGCATCTCGGTAAAGCGCATCTCGGTGGAGCCCACGTTCTTGCGGTAGTGGAAGTCGTCACGGTAGAACGTGGCGTCTAGGCTCCCCATCTCGATTTGCTTGCCAAATTTCTGGGAGAGACGTTCTGTCAATTTTTTCGCCAGCGGAATCCCGCGGCTCGCCATGCCCAGCACAATCAAGTTCTCGGCCGACGGATGCATTTTTGCAATCTTCGCGGCCATTTCGTCCAGGGCGAATTCCATGGCCTGCGCCGAAAGCAGTTCCTGAATACGTTTGCAGTTGTCTTTCATATAGGTATCAGCGCGGTCGCTTCGCTCCCTCCGAGGTATGAGGTCACTCGCTCCGCTCGTTTTGAGTTTATCACCTAGAAATTAGTTTTTTCTGGTCCTTTTTACTCCGAAAAAAGAGTAAATCACCCCCATTTTTTTATATATGAGCAATAAAACCTGTTACGCCTTACAGGTGTCTACCTCATTCTTCAAAGCGCAGCGACCTCAAACCTCAAAGCGACCTTTGGGAGCGACCTCAAACCTCAAAGCGTAGCGACCTCATTCCTCATAGCTATAGGAGTCCCCATGTTCAACCAGCTCGACAAGCCCCAGGCCGGCGAAACGATCGCCATCATGAAAACCAACCACGGTACGATGAAGCTCCGCCTCTTCGAAGACCGCGTGGGCGAATGCGCCACGAACTTCATCGAACTTGCCAAGCAGGGCAAGTACGACGGCGCCCCGTTCCACCGCATCATCAGCGGGTTCATGATCCAGGGTGGAGACTTCACCAGAAGGAACGGCACCGGTGGCCATGCCGCAGGCGGCCCCGGCACTACAATCGGCGACAAGTACGACCCGTGCCTCACCCACATGCGCGGAGCCCTCAGCTGGGCAAAGACAGCCATGCCCCACAGCATCGGCAGCCAGTTCTTTATCGTCCATGGTGACAACGTACACTTCTTGGACCACGACCAGTGCGGCCCCGGCCCGGCAGACGGCTACTCCGTTTTCGGCCAGCTCTACGAAGGCTTCGAAGTCCTCGACGAAATCGCAGGCGTCAAGACCGACCGCATGGACCGTCCCTTCGATGACGTGATTATCGAAAGCGTGACAATCGAGAAGGCGGTTTAGACGAAAGACGAGAGACTAGAGACAAAAGACGAGAGATATATTTGAACACGTGCGAAGCACCATTATTTCTCTTTCGTCTCTCGTCTGTAGGCTCGTAGAGCCGTTCTTTCGTCTAACCGTAATTTTTTTCAAAAAATTACGGTCTGCCCTTGACACGCCTAAATATTCATTCTATATTTGGCGACGACCTCGGGGTTATAGCTCAGTTGGTAGAGCGCCTGCATGGCATGCAGGAGGTCAGGAGTTCGACTCTCCTTAGCTCCACTGAAAAAGACTCGCTTGAAAAAGCGGGTCTTTTTTTATCCCCGGTTGACAGCGATATTGCAATTCGGTGTGATACATACAAAACTTTCTGTACAAACCATAATTTATACAAGACAACCTTGTAAGATTTTAATATTTTTTCTCGCACTATGCGACAATTCTTATTCCTTCTCCTTTTGGCCGGAGGCGTATTCGCTTCGGAAGACAACTTCACAGAAGACCTGATTTTTGGCGACACGGGCAGCAAAGCTCCCAAGAACGAAATTGCCAGGAACACACCTGTAAGCTACTCCCCCTTTGAAAAGGACGCTTACCTGACATCCTCCTTTGGCGAGAACAGGGGCACGCGCTACCACGCAGGCATCGACTACTCTACCAACATGGAAGAGGGCTGGCCCATCCTAGCCCCAGAAGACGGCCGCGTCAAGGAAATCCGCACAAGCCCGTTCGGTTACGGCAAGGTCATGCTCTACCAGGGAAAGAGCGGCAAGACATGGGTTTTCGCGCACCAGAGCAGTTTCGGCAAACTGGACATCCAGGTCCGCAAAAAACAGTACGCGACCCACAAGAACGACGTGAAACTGACGCCGAACACGCCCTACGGCAAGGGCGACACACTCACCTTCTCGGGCAGCACAGGTATCGGCAATCCGCATCTGCATCTCGAAGTGCGACTTGACAAAGACCGCGTGGTTTCTCCCTGCGTTCTGGGAGCCCTCTGCCTCGACACTATCGCTCCACAGATTTTCGCAGGAGCTATCTGGCAAGGCAACAGCATAGCGGTCACGAGCGCCGAAGCTATCGAAAAGGGCTGTATGGTCACACCAGTCAAGAACGAATTCGGCCTGTACCTCGCCCTGAAAATCGCCGACTATAGCCGCGAACCCAAGGACAACCCGATGGCCATCCGCCGCCTGGAAGTCTGGCGCTACGACGAAAAGATTTACAGCAAGGTCGTCGACACCCTGCGCTACAGCAAGATGACCGATGTCCGCAACGAACTCCTTTGGACCGAAGAAGCCGACACGGCAGGCGACTGGCACTACATCCCGGCCAAGATTGCCCCGCTTTCCAAGTACACCATCGAAGTCGAAGACTTCGCCGGGAACATCACGAAGCGCGTATTCACGCTCCACCCCAAGTGCAACGGCAACAAGCCCATCACGCAGGTCAAGAACCAGACGGCCCCCGTCTACACGTTCCTCGGCAAAACCATGCTGAACCTGTTCATGTGCCGTTCCGGCTATAACTTCAGGGTTACCGGAGACAAGGACGAAGTCCTCACCGACGACCTGTGCTCCGCCATGCCCCAAAAGATCACGACTCTCGGCCGAGTCCTCCAGGACTACCCCACTGCCAAGTACATCGAATACACCGCGAACGCATCCTCCACGGGAGACGGCAAGGCTATCGATGAAAAGATCGCCGTATTCAGGCGCACGCCCTACCAGACGAACGTCAACTGGAAGGCGGACCTCGGCAACGGGACGACCATCACGCAGAAGATTACGGGCATCCCGGTTGCAAAGCTGGACTCGACCCACATCGCAATGGCTGTCACCCGGACCCACACCGACAGTCTTGACTTCTTTGAATTCCACCCCAAGGGCCTCCAGCTGAAAAACTGGAACGTCTGCGTAGAAAACAAGAATAACATGGCCGCACTCTACTGGCTCGGCGAAACCAGCCGCGACTGGTTCATCTTCGACAAGCAGACCAAAGGCAAAAACCGCTGCGCCTCGGCTAACGAACTGCGCGATGTGGCACTCATCTTGAACGAGGAACCCATGTCGCTGGGCTACCCCTACTGGGCCAACTCCTACATCGAAGGTATCAGCCAGCCCGTCTTGAAGATTCCGGTCGTCTACAAGTACGATGGCATTGCCAACGGGAACGCCATAACCGCCAAGGCAAAGAACAAATGGATTGCCGTTGAATACGATTCCGAGCCCCGCGAACTCGTGCTGGAAGGCACCAAGGTTCCCGATGCTGGCGAAGAGATTACCATAATTATTATGGACGAAGCCAAGCACAAGAACAAGTTCGTGATAACCGTGCCGGAAATCTAAGCCCAAATAGATATTTTTCCTTAAACAGCACCGCTTTGTAAAAAAAAAGAGACAGAATGTTTCATTCTGTCTCTTTTAGATATATATTCTCCTTAAAAACAACAACACAAGGAGCCTCACATGTCATTCAGGAAACTCAGCCTGACTATCACCCTTTCTGCCGCTTTTGGACTCATCGCCTGTAGCAGCGATAGCGGCACAAGCAGCAACGGCACAAGCAACAACGGCACCATCAAGGCATCGTGCAAAGTTATCTCCGAAGAACCGCTAGTTATCGAACAGAGCGAAAACGGAGTCACCACGACAACCACCTTCAAACTGGTGGACAACAGAGTGGAACAAACTCTCCAATTCAACATCAATATTCCCTCTGGAGGTTGCAAAGATTACGAGGATGATTCCGACGTCGATCTCATTTCCTGCTCCGGCAAGACCATCGTGACCAGAGATAAAGAGGAGACAAGCGAAGCCGAGTTCAACACCTCAAAGAAAGTAATGAAAGCATCGTGCAAGGAATCGGACGGAACGCTCATCAACGTCACGAATTCCGATGACGATGAAGAAGAAGAGGACAACACTCCTAGCAACACCAAGATCAACAATGTCGAGCCCGAAACGAATCCACCGGCAAAAGACAATTCTGAATCAGATGATCCCGTAAAACCGAGCAATCCGGCAACAGAAGATCCTGCTACCGAAGACCCGGCAGAACCGAACAATTCTGCAACCGATGGCGATGACGAATGCACAGATGGAGAAACCCAGAATCTATTGGGTATAAGCATGAAATGCGAAGGCGGACAATGGGTTTCAGATATGGAGGAATGCAATGCGGAAAACGAAGGCAAGACATCAAAGCAGTCCTTCCTTGGTCTAGAAGTTGAACTCGTCTGCCATGACGGTGAATGGGAGGAGCCCCCTTGCAATAACGGCGAAACCAAAACCCAGTCCTTTATGGGAATGGATGTGAACATGACATGCGTAGACGGCGAATGGGAAGCCGATTTGTAGACAAAATTTTACAAATAAGTTTTTATAAAACGCCGTCTTAATAACAACAAAAATCAACAAAAAGAACTTTTTCTCATAAAAACAGCGAAATCCCGCGTTTTTGCGGGATTTTTTGTTGTAGAGCATTTAACAACATTTATTCCTGGCCCCGATTGAAGTTGCGAAACATGTTTCTTTTTTCTGTTTATTTTCAAAGAAGCACAACAAAAAAAAGGAGCACACATGAAATCCAAAAAATTAGGCTTGGCCATCCTCATCAGCGCTGCGTTCGTTTTCACCGCTTGCGAAGACGTCGCTTCGGCAGCAGCAGCGGCTTCTGAACCGCAGATCCAGAACTCCGACGCAACGGGTACGGACACGGCCACACCTGACAATACAGCAACTCCTACAGAAGATTCTCAGGCAGCCCCGGCAACCGATACTCCGGCCCCGACGACTGACACGACTCCGGCTACGACTCCGGACGCCGGCACCACTCCGGCTACGACTCCGGACGCCGGCACCACGCCGACTACGACTCCGGACGCTGGCACTACCCCGACTACGACTCCGGACGCTGGCACTACCCCGACTACGACTCCGGATGCCGGCACTACGCCAGATGCTGGCACCACTCCCTCCACGACACCGGACGCCGGCACCACGCCGAGCGGTGACATGGGCGGCTTCGGCGGCGGCGACATGGGCGGCTTCGGCGGCGGCGGCATGGGCGGCTTCGGTGGCGGCGACATGGGCGGCATGGGTGGATTCGACATGAGCCAGATGGGCGGCTTCGGTGGCGGCGACATGGGCGGCATGGGCGGCTTCGGCGGCGGCATGGGCGGCATGGGCGGATTTGACATGAGCCAGATGGGCGGCTTCGGTGGCGGCGACATGGGCGGCATGGGCGGAT
>CAMJHM010000034.1 GCA_946405515.1 uncultured Fibrobacter sp.
CCTCTCTCACGACCTTGTTCGTGTGCGTGATCCTCGCTGTGATGGGCGGTTCTTCCATCCGTGACTTCGGTCTCGTGCAGTGCTTCGGCATCCTCATCGGTACGTACTCTTCTGTGTGCGTCTGCTCGCCGGTGGTCCTCTGGTGGTCCAAGCGCTTCAAGAAGGGCGTGTAAGTCTAAACGAAAGACGAAAGAATTTCCCCGGCTTCGGCTGGGGATTTTTTTTGTATCCAGTGGATACGCTGCGTGTATCCAATATTGTTGATTTTTTTAGAATTTCTGCAAAATTGGTAAAATCTGCTCAAAAATGCAATTTTTGTGCACAAAATTAAGAAAACGGGTATATATTTTTGCTTATGAAGGAAATTGTTGAATATACAGATTATCGCAAGTATATCCAAGATTATTACGAAGAACACAAGCGTTGTTCTGCTTTTTCTTGGCGTGACTTTGCGCGGGCCGCCGGGTTCTCGTCTGCTGTTTATTTGAAGTATGTTTGCGAAGGGAAGAGGAATTTGAGTCTTGGGGTGGCCGGGTCGGTGGCGAACGCTATGGGCCTTGCCGGTTTCGAAAATACATATTTTGTCTTGATGGTTTCGTACGCTCATGCGAAGGGGGATTCCGCGAAGCGCGCTGCCTTCGAAGCCCGGTGCGCTTTGGCGCGTGCCCACAAGGTACATGCGCTCGGGATTGAGGAGTTTGATTACTTTAAGTCTTGGAAAAACCCTGTGCTACGAGAACTGGCTCCGCACATGCCCGGAGCAAAGCCGCTTGAGATGGCGCATGCCTGCAAGCCAGCAATTACTGCGACCGAGGTTTCCGAGACGCTTGATTTTTTGGTGAAGATGAACCTTTTGAAGAAGGACCGGAATGGGAATTACCGACAGACAGAAAAGTCTGTATCGATGGGGATCGTGGATGCTGTACCTATAGCGGCTCGCGAGATGCAGCGCCAGATGGGGGAATTTGCCATAAAGGCAATTGATTTGCCACTTTCGGAACGTGATATGTCGGGGACAGTCTTGGGCCTTACGCACAAATCCTATGAACGGATAAAAAAGGAAATTGTCGACTTTCGCCGTCGTGTTGCAGCAATCGCGACAGAAGACGATGAAACGGAACGGGTGTACCGCTTGAACGTACAATTGTTCCCGGTGAGCGAACCATTGAAAAAGGGAATTAAAAAAGAGGTATAAAAATGAGAAATGACTTTTGTGAGTTTGTTCAGAATGGACTGTTCTTGCCCTTGTCGCTGGCTTTTGCCTTGATCGCGATGACTGCGTGTACAGAAATTCACACCAAGGACAACATTGCTGGTGGTTCTTCGGATGATGCGGGCATTGTCGCTATCAAGAACAAGGATGTGGCGGGTGTTTCGCAGAAGGGCCCGTTTGTGAGTGGGTCTACTGTGACTGTGCAGGAACTGGACGGTGTGACACTGAAGCAGACCGGCAAGAGTTTCAAGGGGACTATAAAGAGTGACAAGGGCGACTTTGTCATCAATAATGTCAGTCTGGCATCGCAGTATGCAATTGTTGAAGTGACTGGGTATTATCGCAAGGAGATTGGCGGTTTAATGCTCTCGGAAAAATCTTCGGGAATGATAACTCTTCGTGCACTGACAGACCTTTCCAAAAGGAATACTGTGAACATCAATTTACTCACGCATCTGGAATACGATCGCGTGATGTATCTAGTGGGCACGGGTCTCAGTCTGCATGATGCCAAGAATCAGGCCGAAACAGAAATTTTCAATGCTTTCAAAATTCATGGTGAGTTTGCAAGCCCCGAAGACTTGGATATTTTCCGCGAGGGTGACGGGAATGCAGCGTTGCTCGCTATTAGCATTTTGATGCACAGAGGTGTTTCAGATGCGGAATTCACCGAGTCCTTGGCCAAGTTTGCTGCTGACATTGAAATTGATGGTAAATGGGACGATGAGTCATCAAAGATGAGAATTGCTACATGGGCGAAGCTTTATGACGGATCTCTTAGGAGTATCCGTCAAAATATAGAAGAGTGGAATTTGGGGCCGGTTCCTGATTTTGAAAAGTATGTGCGTAACTTCTGGTACGAGATTTATGGACTTGGTGGGTGCGGTGAAGAAGAAAATGGTGTTATATCTACTGTAAAGGAACAGGTTGCATGTGATTATGATTTCGTGAGTGTGGCGCCTGATGGTTCTATTGTGGAAAATTATTGTTATAGAACTGTTTATTACATCTGCCAGGATGGCGCTTGGAGACTGGCGACTGACATCGAGAAGGATTTTTACCAATCCGGGAAAGACGAAAATGCGGAAGATGGCGAAATTTGGAAAGGGCTTGTGACCGGAAGGTATTACCAGTATGATGAGGTTTTAAATCAATGGATTGATCCGTATTTTACAGTGGCAACTGGAGTGCGGATAAATTCAAACGATGAGGTCTTGGCAATAATGGGAAGTGGGTGTACGACAAAGCGTGAAGGCGAAGTGGATACGGGCAGTGACGGAAAGAAATATGTTTGCAAAAATCTCAAGTGGGAGATTGCGCCAGAAAACGGAGATCTTCTTTATGGAGAAAGGTGCTATTCGGATGAGGTGGGTGAAGTTATTACAGGGCCGAATAATGATAAATATTATTGCTCACTAGGGGGGTGGGTAAGTATGACGGATGGTTGGGACTGGACTATTCCGAAAGAGCTCCGCTTCAATCCGGATATTGCTTATGAAAGCATGACGGATGAACGAGATGGTAAAGTCTATAAGACGGTAAAGATTGGCGAACAGACTTGGATGGCGGAAAATTTGAATTACGCTGATAGTGCCGAAACACCGAGCTTGAAAGGCAATGTCTGGTGTACCGACAGTGAAGTTCACAATATAATGGGTTCTGTTCGTACTATAAAGGGTACTTATGGTCTTGTTGTATTAGATACCTTTCATACCGATGTGGGGGGATGTATTTATACTTGGGCAGCGGCCGTTGACTCGGCGAAACTTGCTGACAATGTGGATAATCCGTTGGATTGTGGATATGAAAAGTTATGTGGTTTAACAGGCCGTGTGCAGGGGATTTGTCCTGACGGCTGGCACCTTCCCGACAACGACGAATGGAATCAACTGTTCGCTGCTGTGGGCGGCATTGAGATAGCGGCCAAGGTTCTTAAGTCACAGACGGGTTGGGCTTACAATAGGAATGGTTCGGATGATTTCGGGTTCTCTGCGATTCCTATATCAAAGTATCTAGATAATGGATCTATGACCATGTTTTGGAGTGCTACCGAGATGGACGAGATTTCTAGCTACCTTGTTGCAATGGGCTATAGTGGAGATCTGGCGGTATTTGTTGATGATTATGAAAAGCCTAGTCAATGCCCAGTTCGTTGCCTCAAGGACTGATATGCCCCTTTTCGTAAAAATTTGAGCATTCCATTCCTATTTACTTCTTACAGTGTAATGCCTACTGCCGACTAATTACTATATTTGACCCGTTCGATCAAAGGGGGCTCCATGCTCAAGTATTACAAAATCGAATCGGGTCGCCTTGCGGTTGCCCCGAACGAAGACGCGGCTGACATCGTCATCATGGGCTCCCTCAGCCAGGAACAGCGAAGCGTTCTAGTCAAAGAATACGAGATTACCGAGCATACTATAGCCTCCGCATTCGACTCCGACGAGCTTTCCCGTATCGAGTACGACGATGACTTTACGACCATCGTGTTCAAGAAGCCCAAGAACTACTCCGCCGAGGACAACTTCCAGTTCCGCGTGGAATCCTTCGGCATCTTCATCTTCAAGGACTGGGTTCTGCTCCTTACGGACAGCGAGATGCCTGTGATGGACGAGCGCAAGTTCTCGAAAATCGACAGCCTGAATACGTTCGTTTTGCGCGTCTTGAGCTTTGCCATCGCACACTTCAACGAACACTTGAGGATTATCAACCGCATCAACGACGACTTGGAACAGCGCCTCAATACGTCGATGGAGAACAAGTACCTGCTCTCCATGTTCAGCCTCAACAAGGGCTTGATTTACTACGTGAGCGCTCTCAACAGCAACGATACGCTGTTGCGCAAGTTGCAGTTGGGCCGTAGCCTCAACTGGACCGAGGCCGAACGGGAACTGCTGGAAGACATCCAGATTGAGAACGGCCAGAGCTTGCAACAGGCAAACATCTACGCGAACATTTTGACATCCATGATGGATGCGCGCGCAAGCGTCATCAACAACAACGTGAACCAGTTGATGAAGAACTTGACTATCGTGACGATTTCCATATCGCTCCCGACGTTCTTCGCGAGCTTGTTCGGCATGAACGTGAAACTCCCCTTCGGCATGAACGGGGACGCGGTCACTGGTTCGGCGATAGCCTTCTGGGGAATCATCGCAGTCTGTATTCTTTCGGTGGTGGCGTTCCTGAGCATCTGGATGCGCAGAAAATGAAAATAGGCTCGGGGCCCGCCGAGACCTAATTTCCGCGGTCGCTCATGCTGGCGAACATGGCGGTGATTTCTTCGGTAAACGTGTTCTTGGGGAACTTGTCCGCAATTTCAAGAGCCTTTTCCAGGTGTTCCTGGGCTTCGGCTTTTGCCTTGTCAAAGCATTTCTTCTCGTTCAACCGGGCGATAATCTTTTCGGCGACACCTTCTTCGGAGGCCTTCTTGATGAGAGCTTCCATCTCGGTGCGTTCCGTAGCGTTGCAGTCTTCGAAGTAGTACAGCAGCGGCAGCGTGATGAGCCCATTGGAAAGGTCGGTGAACTTCGCCTTGTCCAGGTTCTTTGAACCGTAGCCGTAATCGAGCAGGTCGTCGATAATCTGGAAGGCGATTCCGAAATGCGCTCCCATCTTGGCACATTCATCCACCAGGGGTTTGTCGAATCCGGCGATGATGCCGCCAATCCGTGTTGCGGCTTCGATGAGTGCTGCCGTCTTGCCATCGATAATTTCGTTGTACATGGCCCTGGAAAGCGTCGTCTCGCCGCAGTGGTCCAGCTCCATGATTTCGCCTACGATGAGTTTGTCGGCGGCGTCGGAGATAATGACCGGAACGTCCCGGTTGTCTTCGTTGATGACGCAACGCATGGATTGCGAGAGCACGTAGTCGCCCACGAGGACGGCCACCTGGGTGCCCCATTCCTTGTGGGCCGTAATCTGCCCACGTCGGAGTTCCGTACCGTCGATGATGTCGTCGTGGACGAGGCTTGCTAGGTGCAGCAGTTCCACGCTGGCGCAAGCATGGGCGAGTCGGTCCTTCTCGGGCGGCTTCGTGCCGCAGTTCGCTATGAGGCAGAGCAGTGTCGAACGGATGCGCTTGCCTTTGCGCCCGAACAGAGATACAAGACGTTCGGAAATGCCCGCCGGCGCTGCCGCCGCGACTTGCATGATGACCTTGTCGGTCAGGTCAAGCTGGTCATGCACGAGCTCGCGTGCCTGGCCCAGGATGATTTGGAAGTCAGCCTTCGTAGGACTCATTTAAATATCCAGTTCGCCAAGGACCTTGTAAGCGTTTTCTTCGATAAACTTGCGGCGCGGTTCCACGTCTTCGCCCATGAGCATGCTGAAGATCTGGTCGGCGAGAACGCCGTCTTCCACGTAGCACTGCTTGAGGAAGCGGGTTTTCGGGTCCATGGTCGTTTCGTTCAGCTGTTCGGGGGACATTTCGCCCAAACCTTTGAATCGGGTAATCGCGACGTTCTTCTTGTCTTCGACTTCGGCCATTACCTTGTCCTTCTCGTTCTCGTCGAACAGGTAACGATCCTTCTGGCCGACCTTCAGTTTGTACAGCGGCGGCATGGCGAGGAAGATGTGGCCAGCGTCGATGAGCGGGCGCATGTAGCGGAAGAAGAACGTGAGCAATAGCGTCTGGATGTGGGAACCGTCCACATCAGCATCAGTCATGATGATAATCTTGTCGTAGCGGAGCTTCTCGATTTTGAATTCCGTACCGATACCCGTACCGATGGCGTTCACCAGGTTCTGGATTTCTTCGGTGTCGAGCACGCGGTGGAGGCTTGCCTTTTCGACGTTCAAAATCTTACCGCGGATGGGGAGGATGGCCTGGAATTCGCGGCTGCGGCCCATCTTGGCCGAACCACCAGCGGAGTCACCCTCGACAATAAACATTTCGCATTCCTTCGGGTCGCGGCTACTGCAGTCGGCGAGCTTGCCAGGGAGTCCACCGCTTTCGAGGACGTTCTTGCGACGGGCGAGGGTACGGGCGCGGTGCGCCGCCTCGCGGGCGAGGGCAGCATTGTAAACCTTGTCCAGAATGACTCGGATGGCTGCCGGGTTTTCCTGGAAGAATTCTTCGAGCTTGGCACCGAACGCGGAGTTCACGTAGCTTGCAATTTCGGAGTTGCCGAGCTTGCGCTTGGTCTGGCCTTCGAACTGCGGCTGCGACACCTTGATGGCGATAACGGCGGTGAGGCCTTCGCGGATATCGTCGCTTGTAATCTGGGCTTCTTTCTTGCCCTTGGGCATGTCTTGCGCGAATTTGCTGATGACGCGGGTGAGGGCTGTCTTGAAGCCCGTCACGTGTGTACCGCCATCGTAGGTGTTCACGTTGTTCACAAAGCTGAAGAAGTTTTCCTGGTAGCCGTCGTTGTACCACATGGCAACTTCGAGCGGATACTGGCCATCGGGGAGCACCAGGTGAATGGGCTCGGTAAAGAGCGGGGTGCGGTGTTCGTCCACGTAGCGAACGAATTCCGAGACGCCACCGGGGAAGCAGAATGTATCGCTCTGCTTGTTTTCGGGATCGCGCTCGTCGGTCAACGTCAGGCGAAGCCCGCTCATGAGGAAGGCGAGTTCGCGGAAGCGCGTGGCGAGCGTATCGTACACGTAAACTGTTTCGGTAAAGATTGTGTCGTCCGGATAGAACTCGACGCTCGTACCCGTATCGGCCATGTCGCAGGTACCGATTTCCGCCTGCGGGCCACGGGGAATGCCCTTGGAGAATTCTTGCTGCACGACCTTCCCGTTACGACGCACCGTAACCACGAGCTTGTTCGAGAGCGCGTTCACGCAGCTCACGCCCACGCCGTGCAGACCGGCAGAAACCTTGTAGGAGTTGCTGTCGAACTTACCACCGGCATGCAGCTTGGTCATGACGACTTCGATGGTGCCGATGTGTTCCTTCGGGTGGATGTCGGTCGGGATGCCGCGTCCGTTGTCGGTCACGCGGATGCCGTTCCCCGGGAGGATGGAAATTTCGATATGGTTGCAAAAACCGGCCAGCGCCTCGTCGACGGAGTTGTCGACGACTTCCCACACCAGGTGGTGCAGGCCGCGGATATCGGTTGAACCGATGTACATTGCCGGGCGTACGCGGACGGCTTCCAATCCCTCCAGGACGGTAATGCTCGACCCGCTATAATTTTTTTCTGCTGCTTCGTCAGCCATGCTTTCTAGACCTCGATAACAAGCCCATTTAGACGAAACGGATGTTCCGTACGAAGGGCTTTTCTAGTAGATTATTACACCTGTCAATAATAGCTTTTTTTTGCAGGAACAATTCCTGTTTCCATGCCGAACTGGCGGCCTTTAGGACCAGTGTATTCTTGTCCAATTTTACGATCGAAACGTGGGGTAAAAGCAGGTCTCCGACCACTTCGGAAAACCGCTCCGAGAGCACCCTGAAATTCATGTCTTCGGAGATGTGGTGCTTGTCGAGAACCATCTGCAAAAGGACTCCGATATCGAGCACCTGCTTCCCGCTGATGCTCGCCCTCCTCTTTGGTCTCTTGAATTCCGGTTCAATCATCAGATGAGCAAAAGCTTCGAAAGGACGAACCCGCCAATAAGGATACTTGTCATGCCGGCCACCACGGTCGCCTTGGTCGCACGTCCCACGCCTTCGGCGCCGCCGTGCGTGGTAAAGCCGAAGAAGCAGGCGTAGCTCGCGATGAAGTAGCCGTACAGCGTTGCTTTGATGAGGCCTACAATGAGGTCCCAGTTCTGGTAGAACATGCGCACGCCGTAGAAGAATACGGAGAACGAGACTTCCTTGTACAGGTGGGCCACTTCGTACCCGCCCACGATGCCGATGAAGATACTCAGTACCGTGAGCACGGGAATCATGATGACGGTTGCAATCAGGCGCGGGGCGAGCAGGAACTTGTAGGGGTTGAGCCCTAGCACCTTGTAAGCGTCCAGCTGCTCGGTCACGGCCATCGTGCCCAGTTCGGAACACATCGAAGCGCCAATGCGGCCTGCCAGCACCATCGCGGTAAGGATCGGGCAGAGTTCCACCATCACCGACTTGCCTACAGCCATGCCGACGAACATCATCGGGATCATGTCGCCGAACTGGTAGGCAAGCTGCCACGACATAATAGCGCCTGTTGCCATTGATGCCGCAAACACTACGGGAATACTCGTGATGCCCACATTCTGCATCTGCTCGACAGTCGTATGGAAATTGAGGAAGGCCCCGGGAATGTTCTTGAACATTTCCCAGACGAACAGGAAGTACGAGAAAATGGTATGCAGGAACTTACGGACTAGCCATCCGAGTCCTTCTGCAAGCATGTTCATGGCCCTGATCAATCTAGGTCGTTCCTATTTCTTCTTGGTGGGTGCCTTCTTGGACGCACCCTTTGCCGGCGCGCTGATGGCCTTCTTGTAAAGGTTCATGTCGGTCAGGTACTTGATGGCTTCCTTGAGCTGTTCGTCGCGCTTGAGCGAGAATGCCGTGCTCACCGAGTCGTTGACCATGGCGGTCAAGAGTTCACGCTTGATGCCGTCTTTGATGTAGTCCTTGTTCTCGTCGAACTGGGCGTCACGCTTGTTCTCGAGGGCCTTGCGCATTTCGGCGAGGCGCTTTGCGAGCGTCGTGTCGGTGACGGTCTTGGAACTGTCGCCCATGTAGTTCTGTTCGCGGATGATGCTCTTCTCGAGCTGGTCCACGCCGATGAGTGCGTTGCTCTTCACCTTCATGAAGTTGGTGTCCTTCATGCAGTAGTCCTTGAACTGCGTGTAGAGCGAGTCGGGAACTTCCCAGTTTGCATCCATCTTGATGCCGGCCTTGTCGAGGCCCGGACGCGCCTTGACGGCGAACTTGAAGTACATCGCCATGCGTTCTTGCACCTGCACGACCCAAGGCATCGGAGAAAGTTCAATGTCGACATCCGGCGAGATGCCTCCACCGCCGAACATCATGCGCCCGTTGTTCGTATAGAACGTGTCGCGGACCACGGTATCCTTCTTGGCGGAGTCGGCCTTGGTTTCTTCTTCCTCTTCGCTTTCTTCTTCTTCTTGCAGCTTCAGGCCCTTGATTCCGTTCTCCGGTTTGTTGATGCAGCGGCCGAAAGGCAGGTAGTAGAATGCCGTGGTGAGCTTGAGGGCGTTGCCCTGGTTGTCGAGCGGGAAGATGGTCTGCACGGAACCCTTGCCAAAACTCGTCTTACCGATGATGAGGGCGCGGTCCCAGTCTTGCAGAGCGCCGGACACGATTTCGGCGGCGCTGGCGGAACCTTGGTTCACGAGGACGACCATGGGAACTTCGGGCTTGACGATGCCGTTCTTGCGGGCGCGGCTTTCGGTCTTCTGGGTGCGGCCGCGAGTGCTCACGATAACGTTGCCCTGCTTGAGGAACAATTCACTAATCTCGACGGCCTGGTTCAAAAGTCCGCCCGGGTTGTAGCGGAGGTCGAGGATAATCTTCTTCATGCCCTGTTTCTGCAGGGCCTTGATGGCATTTTCTACATCGCTCGTGGTCTTGTCGCTGAAGGTGGCGAGCTTGATGTAGCCGATGTCCTTGGTGACCATGCCGTAGTACGGAACCGCGTGTACCACGATTTCGGCACGGGTGATGGTGAAGTCCATGAGGTCGGGCACGCCTTCGCGCTCGATAGATACTGTCACGTTGGTGCCAATCTTGCCGCGGAGCTTGCTAACGGCGTCGTCCAAGGAGAGTCCCTTGGTTTCTTTGCCGTCAATCTTGCGAATCTTGTCGCCTGCACGGATGCCGAGCCTGAATGCGGGAGTGCCACTCAGCGGAGAAATCACGGTGAGCACATTGTCGCGGAGGCTGATGGTGATGCCCACGCCGCCGAATTTGCCTTCCATCGAAACCTTGAGGCTCTCGTAGTCCTTGGGCGAGAACACGGTGGTGTGCGGGTCCAGGATATTGCGGATGCCGTTCAGGGCCGCATCGGTGAGCTCGGTGGGGTTGACGTCTTCCACATACTTGCGGTTGACTTCGGAAAAGACCTTGTTCAGGCGGGAAATTTCATCGTAGAAATCGCCCGGAGGGGTCTGCTTCTTGTCTTGGGCTGCATAGCCGAGGCAGAGGGCCGAAAGGGCGAATATCAAACTGTTGCGGATAATCTTCGTGTAGGAATTCATGCCTAAAAGATACAATTTCCCGTGCTTCGGGGGGTAAAAAACGGAAAAAACCGGCCATGAATGGCCGGTTTTTAGAAGGAGAGAGATGAAAAAACTTTCTATAAGGTTAAGCTGCTTCGTTCAAGAGGGCGCTTGCGTTGTTGTTGCGGAGCTTTGCAAGGGCGGTTTCCTTGAGCTGGCGGACACGTTCCTTGGAAAGACCGACAACGGGCGCGATTTCCTTGAGGTTAATATCGGTTTCGGATTTGAACCCGTAATAGAGCTCGACAACTTGCTTTTCTTGGCGGGTGAGATTGTCCGAAAGCACCTTGGAGAATGCTTCGGCGCGGGTGCGCCTCAGGGCGAGTTCGTCGGTGCGCAGGCTTTCGTCCGAAATAGTGTCACCGAGGGTCATTTCGCCATCTTCGCCGATAGGAGCGTCCAGGGAGGCGGCCTTGTTACCCATCATGAGAATCTTCTCGATATCGGCGGCTTTGTACTTGGAAAGCCCTTCGAGGCTCTTGGGGTCGATGGCGACCGTTCCACCGATAAGCTGGCGGGTTTCCTTGGCATGGCGGCTGAATCGGCGGAGGATGAGTTCCTTTTCGGCGCTGATGCGGACCAAACGGCCCTTTTCGGCAATGGCGCGGGTGATGTTCTGGCGGACCCACCACACGGCGTAGCTGATAAACTTGATTTTCTGGTTCGAGTCAAAACGGCGGGCGGCCTCGATGAGACCCATATTGCCTTCGTTGATGAGCTCGTTGACGTCGAGACCTTGGCCCCTGTAAAGCTGGGCGATGTTCACGACGAAGCGGAGGTTGGACTTGACCAAGAGATCCATCGCGGCTCTGTTACCCTGCTGGACCTTGCGGAGAACGACCTTCTCCTGTTCCTTGGTGAGCAGCGGGTACTGGGCGATATCGTTAAGATATTGAAAAAAGATGTCCTTTTCGTCCCTGCTGCGCGATGTCTTAATCATTTTAGCCTCACTTGTTGTTGACGTTATCAAATGTAACTCCGGGAGGCCTTTACTGTGTCAGTGATAAGAAAGCGGTTCGCAAAAGTTAAATTTGTTTTTTGTCGCAAAAAATTGCATTTTCGTCATGAAATTGTCATGATGACTGGCATTTAACTCGATAATTGACTTAATTTTAGGAACATGACAGAAGAAAAGCAAAAAAATCCACTAGTTCGTTTCTTTAATGACAAACGTTCCCTGTTCGAAAGTTTGCAAGAAATGAGCTTTGAACGCGGAGAAAAGAAACTGATTGACATCTTGAACAGCGACAAGGAACTGCTGGATTACCCGATTCCCGCATTTGTTCCGTTTTTCCTGCTTTGGCTGTTCATTATTTTGTTCCCGCTGATGCTCATTCTGGATCAGGGATACTTTTCTTCGGGGGATATAGACGTAAGAAGCGTCCTGTCGTTCTATGTGCCGCTGCTGCTTACTTTGTGCATTTTCCAGGTGAACCAGAAAATTCTTGTTCCGGGCTACATTTTCAAGAAACATTATCTGCGTTATTTTGTTTCGAATTTTATCTTGGTCATTGTCGCCCTTGTGGTTCGAGAGGTGTTTTTTTTCCTTTTTGACCGCTCTCCCGGGGATTCGTGGGGATATTTCGTGAGTACGTATTGTTTCTCTGCGGTTAAGGGCCATTTTACGTTGTGGACTGTACTTTCGTTTGTGTTCTTTATCGGGTTTATCTGTGTCATTTGCGTGGCCTACCATATAATGCTCCGTCAGATTATCAGAGCGTTTATCAAGCGCGAACAGAAAAGGTCTGCTTTGCAATACGAACTGGACTTCCTCAAGAGCCAACTGAGTCCGCACTTTTTGTTCAATACGCTAAACAACATTTCTGCACTGATTCGGATTGATCCGAAAAAGGCGGAATCGTCAATGGAAAAACTTTCGAAGCTGTTGCGGGTGATGCTCTACCAGACATCGGACCAGTACATCACCTTGCAGGAGGACGTGGATATCCTGCAAAAATATGCGGCGCTTGAAAGGCTCCGTTTCGATGATGATTTTGATTTTAAACTCGATACACAGTTGGAAAATCCCGAACGAAAGATTGACCCGCTGTTAGTGATGCCGTTAGTGGAAAATGCCATAAAGCATTGCGTGAATCCTCAGGGGGGTAGCTTTGTCCACATCAACATTGTGCAAAAGGGAGATATTCTCGAATTCCGTTCGGAGAATTCCAATTTCCCGAGAAAGTCCCAGCGCAAGTCAAGTGGCCTTGGACTCGTGATGTTCGAGAAACGGCTTACTCTTTTGTACGAAGGTCGCTATGAGTATACGAAGTCGGTCAAGGACGGAGTTTATATGTGCTATTTAAAAATTCAGTTGCGCCATGACAAAAAAGCGGAAAATACAGACGTTTAAAAATTGTTTTTTGTCCGTAAAATAAATATTTCTTTAAACTGCTTTACAAATGCTTCGCGAGAAGTTAATTTAAAACTTATCCGATGGTATTGATACATTCGCAGCAATCCTGCGGATGATTTTTTGTTGAAAGCCACCCGGATGTTTAATTGATGCCTGAAATCAGGCCAGGCATACGCCTATTTGATTTATCCACATAACATATAGGAGATCCTATGAGCAATAGGATGTTAAGGCGTATTGTGCCTATAGCCGTATTTGCAGCGGTGGCCGCCTACGCTCAAGTGTGTGAGGAAAAAGTCCTCTATAGCGGAGCAGGAACGCCAGGCCAGATGGAAAATGCAAGCAGGACTTTCCCGGAACCGCCGGAGTGGAGTACCAACTGGGGCGAAATGGGTTCTATGAAACCGCCCTACATCAGGTTATCGGGCATGAAAAATGTGAAGAGTGACTGGATTGGCGCCCTTGCGTTTTCGGCATTGCCCAAGGATGTACAAGGGGGTGCCTTGCGCTTGAAGGTGCGTGCCACGCAAAAAGTGAAGTTCGGGGTGTGGCTTTCGGGGGCGAAAGGGACGGGGAATGTCGTATTTAACGATGTCTCTGCGAATGTCACGCGGTCTTTGGAAATTCCAGTCGAGAAAATGCTAGGCTCCGGCTTGCAGAAGGTGGAAAAAGTCTGGATTGGCCTGTTCGGTGTCCCTGCCAACCAGTACACTACGCTGTTTGTTGACGATGTTTCGCTGACCTGTACGGTTAAGGCAGAGACTGTTTCCTCTGTCGTTGACCCGGTTCCAGAGAATTCAGGGGCCGGATTCGCTCCGACGAAAACAGTCGCGATGTCGCCCGTGCGCAAACCATTGTGCTTGTCGTCTTCTGTGAATCCGTCGAGTGCCGTGTACTCCAATGCTGACCGTAAACGCCTTTCGGATTCAACGACATCTGCATTTGTGTTGAGCGACAAGGAACATCGACAAATCCGGGAATCGTTGGAACAGGAAGAGTGCACTCCGGCAGAATCGCGGCGCCTGTGGTACAGGAACATGTTCTTTGTTGACCGGAACCGCTTACAGGATAGCGCCATTGCAAACCCGAAGGGTGTCTTTGACGAAGCGGTTGCTTTTGCTGCTGCCAACAATTATTCGTTCATGCCGCTTCTTGTTGCCGATGTGGAATATGTTTATCCCGAATGTCAGGATACGCTTTGTGCAACAACGCGGTTTGCGAAATCCCGGTTGTTACAGGCCGGCTTGCCGTCCTCATTTGTGCGTGGGTCGAAAGTGAAACTTGTGTACGATCCGTATTTCGCTGTGACACAGAAAAAAACACTGCCGCAAACCGAGATTTGCGTGTCCGGGAAATGTTCTTCCCTGTCTGTGAACAAATCGGTAGAGTTGGAGTTTGAATCGGCTGGCGTGCAAAAGATCGTTGTCAAATTGACTTCTGGCGGAGAATCGCAAAGGCATAACCTTTTCGTGGAGGTGAAATGATGAAAAATCTCGTAAAACTCCTATGGATAGCCCTGTTCGGGTGCAATTTTGCTCTTGGTGCGAACTTGCAGATGTTCTTTGCACCGTGTGGGAACGAATTGTGTGTGTCGTCCTCGGATATGTCCCAGACTCGTTATACAGCAAAGCGTGTCGCCAAGGAAACGGCTCTTGCTGCGAGTGTGCGCGCGATGGTCGTTGGCGCTGCAAAAGATGTCTCGGCAGCTTACCGTGTGAGCCTTTCTCGGCCGGTGTTTATTTTGGACGGCATATATTTGAGTACAGATGAAGTACGCACTTTGGATGATTTCAATAAGGATATCGAAGAATTCGGTCTTTTGGAAATGCTCCTTAATATGGGCTATACTCCTGTCCTTGTGCAGTTTTCGGAAACGGTGACGCGTTCGATTCGGGACAATTCCGAGTTGTTTTCACAGTTGCTCTCGTTTTTCAGTTCAAACGTATTTGTATCGTTCCCCAATGCTGTGAATGATGGTGTTGTTATTCTCGGCATAAGCCAAGGCGGAATCATTGGGCGCTATGGAGCCTATTTGTACGATGTGCATCGCAAAAAAACGGATTCTCCGGTGCGACTTTTTGCTTCGTTGGATTCTCCGCACCAAGGTGCCGTCATGCCGAAAGGTTTACTGGAAACCATCTGGTTTTGGGCGAAGATCGGTGGCTCTGCAGATGCTGAAACCTATATGGATATGATTGCTGCTCCAGGAGCAAGCGATTTGTTACTGCGTCAGGAGTCTTCGGGTTTTGAGGCGAATACGGATACATCGCGGTTTTTATTCGGGGAATATCGTAAGGCTTGCGAATACAAGGGGTTCCCTGCGGTTCTTGTTTCACAGGGGTTGATGAAGGGGCAAAGGGCTTCGCATGCTACGGAACTATTCTCCTTGAAGCGCGAGGCTCTGCATAGTGGCTCAACATACGGCAGTGCTATTAGCAAAATGTATTCGTATGATAATCCTAGTACGAAGGTTTCGCATAATTATGTGTATGAATTTCCCAAAGGGAGCAAGGAATATAATGCATTTGGTGATCCAGGTTTGGATTTTATTCAGGGCACAACTTATCCATTTGCACGGATTATTTATGAGGCGCTCCGTGCGGGATTTGAAAAAGAAATGCCGGATTCGTTCAAGCGTAATGTCGGGCCGTTCAAATGGACGTTCCATTCGAAGTGGCAGACAGACAAACTGTCGGTTTCGAGTAGTACATTTATTCCTACGGCGAGTGCGATGGACCTCAAGTGTGGCGGTGATCTTGCCATGAGGAAGGATTGCGCTGCCTCTATTTCCGCGCAGGGATTCTCGTTCGAGAATCCCGGGAGCCGGTCTTCGGCGGACAAGGTGTATGCGGTAGATCCGACGCATCCTCGCTATGTCGAGAGTGTGAGTGGCAGGCATGTTGAATCCGCAGTCCGCAAAGACGGCTCCGTGAACGAACTCGTTCTGCGCGGAATGCAGACGGATATCTGGCGAATCTTTTGCGAACTTGCCAAAGTGGATTACGATTCGTCTGCCGGTGAGTTCCGTAACTCAAAGCTTGTGGGTCTTTTCTCGCCTGCAACAAGTTGCCTTGATTCTTCAAAAATACCAGACGTGATTCGCAACGGTGGATCATTGCAAAAGTTCCATTTCCCGTATGCAAGGTATAATTTTAGTGCGACTTCGACGGAGAAGACCGATGTGGTCGTTTTTAATCTGCCTGCTGGATGGCAAAAGGTCGCCTTGTTTGACAATGGGGGTGATATCCCCGCGAATTCGATTTTTGAGGTAAAAGTCAAGGTGGATTCCCCGAAGTCCAATTGGATGAAGGCAGAATTGATTGTCCAGAAATGGAAGAGTGGCTCTGGAGTGCAGATGGAAGAAATCAATGTGAAACAGGATGGGGAGTACCATACGCTACGCTGGCAGATGCCCGCTGCACAGGGGGCGCTTGCAAACTATCGCTGGTTCAATCTGGTTCTTAACTCCGCAGGGGCCAAGGTGACAATATCCTCGCCCCGTCTTGTAAGAAATTCTGTAAACAACATACAAGTTCCTTCTGCGATTGGGTCGGCAAGCATCTTCCCTTCGACATACAAACGCATTCCTTGGAGCCAAAATGTGAAATTATCCGATTATTCCGACAATTTGGGCTCTGGATTGTTCATTAAGGTTGACGAACGGTTTGATGGAATGTATTTCGATTTCGGTCGCATGGTGAATTTGAATAAATTTTCTTTGCTCGAAGTAACGTATTGGCCTGGTTCTTGTCAGAATATTCGTGTATATTTTGATTCTAAGGTTGTTCAAAATGCAAACTTGGGCGGTGGTGTAGCAAAGAATGGTTTTGTGGTAAAACAAGTACCGCTGTCCGAAATTATAAATACCGATATGACTCCGCAATTCAGTTTTTCTGTTTCTAGACTGAATTTGCAAGGAACCGTTGCAGGAGAACGTTGTATTGTGAAGGCGATACAACTTAAATAAATTCCACATTAAACATCAAAGGAGAAAACTAGATGAATAGAGTAAAGGCTGCTTTTGCGTTTGTTTTAATCTGTTTTTCGGCGATTTCTCTGTGCGGCTGCTTCATGCCGCGAGCCCATTCCATGGGAGCATCGCTTATGGCCGTTCCTCATCAGCCAAGGGCTTCGGCGGATAGCGCCAATGCAGAAATGTCCGTTGCTGTGGGTGCATTCGGTAATATCGCTGGCGAAGGGCTGAACGTCAACAAGGTGAAGAGTGGTGGCGGTGATGTGTCGTTCATGTACCGTATGGGTGGAACTATGTCTCCGTTGTTCTTCTCGGCGGCCGCTGGCGGGATGCTGGGCAAGCTGCGATTTGACTGCAACGAGTCACGTTGTTCCGATAACGCAGAAAAGTACAAGGCATGGCTTGAGACCAAAGAAGGCAAGAGGGATTATTCCTTCTGGGACGTGCAGGAACGTTTGCTCTTGGGCGGGGACTTCAATGTCGGCCAGTATGTGCTTCTGGGTTTGGGCGGTGGAGTGCAGTTCTTTCAAGGTAGCGGTAGTTATGACGACAAACGTGACGAATTGGAAGATCAAAAGCTTCTCAAGAACATCGACGATAATACGGGCTTTGCGCCGGTTTCATCTGTTTGGGCTGGGTCGCGCTTGGGGCATGGTGGCGAGTGGGGGAGTGTCCTCGCGGAGTTCGATATGCTCTACAAAAGTGGTATAGAGGACTGGACGTCGGCTATAATGCTGAGCTATTTCCATACGACCGGTTTTTACGGGGGCATCGTGTGGAATTCGCAGCTGGGCTACGGGCTTAATCTCGGCAAGGTTTTCACGTTTTAGCTAGATTCCGACAACACTGCAAATCGGGCATTCCCCGGCCTTGTGCCCGCGCGCCTTGCAGTAGGTGCGGCCGAAGTAGATGATTTGCAGGTGACGTTTTTCCCATTCGTTTTCGGGGAAGGCCTTTTTCAGGTCCTTCTCCGTTTTTTCTACGGAACTCCCGTCGCTGAGCCCCCAGCGTTCCGCCAATCGGTGGATGTGTGTGTCTACCGGGAATGCGGGGACTTTGAAAATGTGGCTCATGACGACGCTTGCGGTCTTGTGGCCTACGCTGGGGAGTTTTTCCAGTTCCTCGAAGGTGTGCGGGACTTCGCCGTTGTACTTCTCTACGAGTGTTTTGGAGAGGTTGTAGATTCCGGCACTCTTGGTGTTGAAAAATCCGCAGGGCTTGATGATTTCGGCAATGCGTTTTTGTCCGAGCTTGACCATGGCGGCCGGGGTGTTCGCCTTCTTGAAGAGAACCTTCGTCACCTGATTGACGCGGATGTCTGTACACTGGGCGCTCAGCACCACGGCGACAAGCATCGTGTAGGCGTCGGTATGGTCGAGCGGAATGGGCGGATTCGGGAACAGTTCGTCCAGCTTCTCGGAGATGAATTGGATTTTCTTCTTGGCGTTCATGCCAGTAAAACTAGTTTATTTGGTCGGCTATACGAGGGTGTTCTCGATGCCGAACACTTCGACGAGCTGTTTGTCGTCCATGTCGGCAAGCCAGGTTTCGCCAGCGCTTACGGTCATTTCGGCGATGGCCTTCTTTGTTTCCAGCAGCGCGTTGATCTTTTCTTCGAAGGTCCCCTTGGTGATGAACCTGTGGACCTGAACGTTGCGCGTTTGCCCGATACGGAACGCTCGGTCGGTGGCCTGCGCCTCGATGGCCGGGTTCCACCACAAGTCGTAATGGATGACTTGCGATGCCGCGGTGAGGTTGAGCCCGGTGCCGCCCGCCTTGAGCGAAAGGATGAGCACTTTGCAGTCCGGATTTTCTTGGAAGTCGCGGACCATCTCGGTGCGCTGCGTCTGTGTGCAGCCGCCGTGGTAAAAATGCGTGCGGAGGGAGAGTTGCTTTTCGATGGTCGTTTTCAGGAGTTCGCCCATTTCGGCAAACTGCGTGAAGATGAGCGTCTTTTCGCCTTGTTCCTGAATGGAGGCGAGCAGGTCCAGCAGCATTTGGAGCTTGCCGGAACCCATGGAGGTTGCGATAGAGTCTTCGGATTCGTTTAAAGCTTGTGTTGTATCCTCGTCTCTTTCGTCTCTCGTCTTTCGTCTCTCGTCTAAACCCTTCAGGAACGTTGCGGGGTGGTTGCAGATCTGCTTGAGAGCGAGAATCATCTGCAATATGATTCCCTTGCGCTTGAAGAGGGCGTGGCTGTCGTGCGTGAGTTCGCTCAGTTGCTGTTCTTCTTCGAGCTGGGCGAGGAAGCGGTCAAGCGTGCGCTTGTAGAGCGCCGCCTGCGGCTTGGTGAGCTCGGCGTATTCGTCCTGGATAATCTTGTCGGGCAAGTCAGCGATGATGCTCTTGTCCGTCTTGAGGCGGCGCAGCATGAATGGCGCGGTAATCTTGCGGAACGTTTCGGCGGCGTGCTGGTCGCCGTTTTTCTGGATGGGCGTCTCGTACTTGTCGCGGAATTCCGAAGCACTCGGAAAGAACCCCCTGTTCGCGAAATCCATGATGGTCCAGAATTCCATGAGGCGGTTTTCTACCGGGGTGCCGCTCATCGCGATTTTCATGGGGGCTTGCAGGTGGCGCAGAAGCTTGCTCTGTTCGCTGTCCGCATTCTTGATGTTCTGGGCTTCGTCGATGACTACGACTTGCCAGGGCTTTTCCTTGAGCGCGTCATAGTCCTTGCGGAACGTGGCGTAGGTGGTGAGCAAAATGTCGGCGTTGAATTTTTGCAGGTCGCGGTTCCCGCCGTGGTAGGCGGCGAACGTGAGTTCCGGGGCGAATTTCCGGATTTCCACTTGCCAGTTGCAGAGGAGCCCCGCGGGCATCACGACGATGCCTTTCTTTTCGGCGAACTTGCCTTCTTGTTTCATCTTCAGGAGGAACGCGATGACTTGCAGCGTCTTGCCGAGGCCCATGTCGTCGGCCAGGATGCAGCCGAAGCCGATTTGCAGGTTCTTGTACATCCAGGAGTATCCGCGCACCTGGTAGGGGCGGAGTGTCGCGTTCAGCCCTTCGGGTAGCTGGATTTCGGTGTCGGCGCGCCAGGCGTCGAACTGCTGCTTGAATTCGCCTGCCATTTCGACGGGTACGTTGTCGCATTCGCCGGTGAAGCATGCCTGTATGAGCTTGGCTTGCGTAATTCCCTGTGCTGGGCTGCTTTCGTCAGTTTCCTTGTCGCTGTCTTCGTCGTTTTCCTGACGGTTCTCGCCATTTTTCTTTGCGGGTTCTGCGTGGCCTTCCAACTTGTCGCGGAGTTCCTTGAGGTCTTCCTCGGTGATTTGTACGTACTGCGACTTGTATTTCAGTAATCCGTCGGCGTTTTCGGCCATGGCGAGGAATTCCTCGGCAGACACGTTCTCGTCGCCGATGGCGACTTCCCAGTCAAAATCCAGAAGGTCGCCCGCTGTAAACGCACCGAAGCTCATGCTGCCCTGCAGGCGCATCTTGGGCTTTGGTTTCCCGATGTTCAGCAGGCTCTTGGGAATGTCGGTACGGATGCCGAACACTTGCAATTTCTTGAGGCAGTCCTGCAAAAAGTCCAGCAGCTCGGCGCCGCGCATCATGATGGGCTCGGAAGCCCGGCGTTCCAGGTACTTGCCCATGGGCGCGAAGTAGTCGGCCACGCCGTTTAAAATGTTCAGCACCGAGAGCAGGCGCGTGTCGTTGTTCTCGAATAGCGTGGCAAGGGGCGTGCGCGTGCCGGAAACCTCGTCGTCGAGGATGAAGACTTCGAGCGCGACTTCGTCTCCGCTTTCGCGGCAGGCGAACAAAAGCTGGCTCCTGAAATCGAGACTGGAGTAAACCGAGAACCACTGCTGGATTTTTCCGGGGATGGCGTGCGCATTATTCGCGAGCTTGCCCGAAACGCAGTCAAAGAAGAAGGAGAGGAGGTTCCCGTGGTTTGTCTTGAGCGGCTGCTTGTAGGTACGCGCAAATCGCAGAAGCTGCCCGATAAAAAGTGAGAGGATGTGCTCGGCGGGCCCGGCGATTTCATGGAAATCGCCCTCGCCTTCGGAGAAGGCGAACCCCTGCGGGGCGCCCGCCTCCAGATCTGCGACGATGCCCAGGATGTCGGGGAGCATTTCTGCTGGGAGCCAGCGCATTTGCGCTACGTCCTTCTTTATCCAGAAAACTTGCGGGTAGATGGCCCCAGTACGCACAAGGTAGAATGCCACTTGCAATAGCAGGTGCAGGTAGCGCACCGTGTAGTGGTGCCACGAGAAGTTCCCTTGACTCAGGCAGCAAAGCGCCCCCATGATGTTGGCAACGGTCAGGTCGTTGCGGATAACCTTGCCAGAGGCGCTTTGTTCAAACGACCATCTCCATCCATCTTTGTGGAATACGCGCAGAGACTCGTTTTCCATCAGGAATGTCTTTGCGTTGTAGGCGCGGAAATGTTCCGAGAATACGCCAAAGTCCTCGTAGGTGCAGAAAAACTTGTGGCAGCCTTCTAACTCATCTGTAAAACTCTTGCGGAAGTTGCCAGCGGGGCAGAACTTCGGAAAGTTCTGCAACATGGCGGGGAGCACGCGGGAGTAATCCTTCCAGTCGGCGAAGTTGAATTGGGGGAGTTGTTGCGGTGGCGTGCGGCTTGCACTGCCTGGCGCTCCGGCGAACAAGCTCTCGCTGGAATCTTCGGCAAAATCAAGGGCGTTGTCCGTGCCGGCGACGATGCGGCTCGCACCGCTGATAGTATGGACAAGGTTCGCCTCGGCTGGGGCGTCCAGTTCGAGCGCATCCTGGGAGCCGTCCTTGACGGTGTCCAGGTCGAAACCGTGAATCCGGAACAGAATGGCCGGATCGCTGTCGCTCTGTTCGGCGATTTTCAGGAAAGTTGCAATGAGGTATTTGCAAGGCTGGGCGTCCCGGCAGTCGCAGCCCATCTTGACTTTTTCGGGCTTGTCGAACAGCTGCACCCCGCTCTTGACCAGAAGGAGTTCCAGCGACGGGCTCATCGCCTTGTTGCCGAGCGCGAGCATCTCCGCCGGGTGTTGCCTCAGAATGCTGCGGAAGAGGCTTGCCTGTTCTGCTGGGAATTTCGGGAAGACGATGTAGTTGTTGTGGAGCCCGCCGTTGGGGCCCTTGACCACGGAAATCACGCGGTTGTCCACGATGTCGACACTCGACACCTGGCCGCGCGTGGCATAGCGGACGCCCTGCTGAATGGCCTGTTCGCTAGCGCCTTCGAGTAGCGTCTCAAGCCATTTCTTGCTCCACCATGAATTTCCGTAAGGTCCAAAATCCATGGGCCCAAATATAGCAAAATCGCTGCACAAATGGGCAATGGATGCGTCTAGAAATTGCTGCCGTTGGGATCGACCCAAAGATCGGGGTAGGCCACTTGCCTGCCGTCTGCCTTAAGAATCGGGTAGTAAGTTTCCTTGTTGTAGTCAACAAGAACGATTTCTTCGGTTATCTCGTCGTTTGTGGTTATGGAACTGACTTGGTAACCTGGAACATAGATCCATTCGGTCCCATTGAATACGTTTTTCCCTTTAGCCTTGATTGCCTTCAGGAGGGAACCCGCAGAATCCATGTAGAATATGTACTGATGCCAGTGATAGTATTCGTCATTTGTGAATTCTTGGCCAAGAGTGCCACGGGTTTCCAGGAACGAAACGATCTTGCTTGAATCCCGTGCGACAGAAACATTGCAGGTTTGCTCGTTGTTGTACATGTCGCGGTTTACTTCGGGAGCATCAAACGCGTAATGGTACAGTAAGTGCGTGAATCCGGATACTCCAAAAGAATTATCGATGGCAACACCTCCGTTGTAGCTCCTGAAGAAAAGTTTATATGGAGTGCCAAAAGTGTTATTTGAAAAGGTGACTACAAATGTCGACGATAGATTCCAGATGGTATCTATGTTGGGCCCGCTGAAATCAATGAAAACGATAGCGGTGTCTCCGTTTTCCAGCACGCGCCAGCGAGGAATGGCTGCATTTTCTGCATCCAATTTGTAAACAGGGTAACCCTCTTGCGAAAGGTCTATGACGTACATTTCCGTAACTTCTGTAAGGCCTTCGTGCCCTGTTGAGAAGGCGAGCTTGCTCCCGTCGGGTGAAAATTGGGGATGGTTTGGTATTGCTGGAGTTTTGATAATTTCGTGACGAAATTCGTTGTTGTCAAATTCAATGTAGTTGAGTTCGTTTCTCTCTTCGTCATTGAATGCAATTTTGACATGCGATGTTCCGAATTTATCCATGAAAAAAGCGGAGTCGACAAATGTGTAAATTGGCCCAGGAGTGGAAACGACGCCAATTGGGGAGTCGGCTGAGCAGGCGAATAGGCCGAGTGCTAAAAGGAGTAGATAAATGATTGAAAATCTTTCCATAGACAGCCTGAATGAAAACCTAGAAGGTTCCTACCCAAAGGTCGGGGTGGACTATTTGTTTACCCGGTGCGAGAATGATAGTGAAGTAGGATTCGCTTTCGTAGTTGATTAGGGCAAGCCGTTCGCTTTCGCCTTCTGTGGATATGAGTGTTCCTATTTGGTAACCGGGTACGTATAGCCATTCTGTTCCATTAAAAACGAATCCGTCTTCGCATTTGATTGCCTTCAGAATATTTCCCGTAGAGTCTGTGTAGAAAATATACTGGTGCCAATGGTAACGCATGTTTTGTGTGAATTCCCTTCCCCTGGAACCACGTGCTTCTAGGAATGAAATGATTTTATTCGAATCGCGCGATATAGAAACATTGCAAACTTGTTCACCGTTGTACATGTCTATGTT
Organism: uncultured Fibrobacter sp.; assembly: GCA_946405515.1. Taxonomy (GTDB): domain Bacteria; phylum Fibrobacterota; class Fibrobacteria; order Fibrobacterales; family Fibrobacteraceae; genus Fibrobacter. The sequence continues at coordinate 23,409 of CAMJHM010000034.1, forward strand.
GACCGAATCATCGTCGCTTGCATAATGGAATAGAAACTTCGATGATCCTGTAACGGCCAAAGCATTGTCGGTAGAAACCCCTCCATTGTAGCTTCTGTTGAAAAGTTTAAGAGGAACTCCAAAAGTATTGTTTGAGTAGGAAACAAGAAAAGTTCCAGAGAGTAACCAGATGGAATCTTGGTCTGAACCGATATAGTCGTTGTACAATATGGCTGTGTCTCCGGTTTCTGTTATCCGCCAACGCGGAATGGCTGCGTTTGCTGCCTCAAGTTTTTGAATTTGCCGTTCTGGAGAAGAAAGATCGATGACATAGAGGTCCGATTGGCTTAAAATGCCCTCGGCTCCTGAGGAGAAGGCTAGCTTGCTTCCGTCGGGTGAAAATTGAGGGTGGTTCGGTGCTGTTGGTGTTGCAATAATTTCGTGCCGGATTGTATTGCCGTTGATTTCAATATAGTTGAGCTCATTTGTTTCTTCGTCATTGAAAGCAATTTTGATAGACGAAGAATTGAACTTGTCCATGAAAAAGGAGGAGTCGGCAAGTATCGAAATCCCGTCTATGGTTGTGGATGAGTGAATAATGGTGTCTGGCTGGAGACTTGAAGACGAACTGGCAATTATAAAACTAGACGATATGCTTGATGACGATTGCTCGGGCTTTTCTTGTTGCGACTCTGAAAAAGAATTAGACTCGAATGAACTGGAACTTGAAAATGATGATGAGAATTCCGATACGGTTTCTGATGAGGAAGACTGGAATTCTGAAGAAGATAGATTTGAAATGGAATAGTTATCTGCGCTAGAAGACGAAAAATCTGATGCGATGGTACTATGTTGCGGGTCTGTAGTTGTGTCCGTTAGGCAACCCGCAAGATTCAGAAAGGCCGCAGAAAAGACACACACGGTAAGTAGTCTTGCTGGCATGGTGCTAAAGGAGTGTGTATGTTTGCGGCCCTTATCCATAGATTGCTGCAAAATATAAAAAAGAGGTGCTCCGCTGGGAACACCTCTCTTTTGAATTATTAGGAGATTGCTGCGGCTCCTTGCGGAGCCTCGCAATGACATGCTAGGTTATCCAGCGCAGGAGCTTGCTCATGCATTGGATAACCGACGCTGTCATGGCTCACAGAGCAATGACAAACGATGACTTACTTCAGCTCCTTCAGCGCAGCCTCATTTTTGGATATAATATCCATCTGCGTCGCGAGCTTGGTGCGTTCGGCGTTTACCACGGCTTCGGGGGCGCCATTGACAAACTTTTCATTTGACAACTTGCGTTCAATCGAAGCGGCGAATGCCTTGGCCTTCTCGATTTCCTTTTCGAGG
>CAMJHM010000035.1 GCA_946405515.1 uncultured Fibrobacter sp.
CAATGGATGACAACAAACAAAACATGATCAAGAAGGACGATTACATATTCGGCCTTGATATTGGTACCTCCAAAATAAACCTTTTCGTGGGGGCTATCGAAGGAAATTCAGTCCGGGTGCTGGAATGCGGGGATTTCCCGCTTGCAAATCCGGATGCGTTTGACTCGGTGGTCGAAACTCTCGGGAAGGCGGTCCACATGCTTGAATCCTCGACAAGCATTGATGTTCACAACGTCTATGTGGGTATTGCAGGCAAGCATGTTTCCTCGATAAACTATAAGGGTCTGGTCACGCTCCCGACAAGTGAAGTCCGCGATGTGGATATCGAGGCTGTTGTCAAGCAGGCGAGTACAGTGCCATCGTCTGCGGGCCAGATTATCCACGTGTTCCCGGGCGACTTTACGCTTGACGAAGAACGCGGTATTAAGAACCCGAAGGGCAAGACAGGGTGCCGACTCGGCGTGGATGTGCAAGTTGTCACCTCTAGGCAGAATGCCCTCATGGACATTACCAAGTGCGTGGAATCGGCAGGCCTGACTATTGCCGATTTCGTGCTGGAACCCCTTGCGGCGGCAAGCGCCGTGCTGACCGACGACGAACGTGAACTCGGTGTCGCGCTGGTTGACTTTGGTGCGGGTTCTGCAGACATCGCCGTGTTCGTCGGTGATTCTGTGCGTTATACGGCATCGCTTGATTTGGCTGGCAATACGGTCACGAGTGATATTAGCAAGTGCCTCAAGGTGCCTATATCCCTTGCCAAGGCCGAAGAAATCAAGAAGAAGTATGGTACATGCAAGATAAGCAACCTCATCGAGGACGAAACGTTCCCGGTGCCGGCTGTCGGTGGGCGCGGCGACGTGCAGTGCTCCCGCAAGCTTCTTGCGAATGTCATTACGGCCCGCGTCAAGGAAATTTTCAAGATGCTCGCCAAGGACCTCCAGAAACGCCATTTGGACGTGCTCATCAACGGGGGCGTCGTGCTCACGGGCGGATGCTGTGCCCTCGAAGGCATTGAAGCCGTTGCCGAGCAGGCTTTTGAAAAACCCGTGCGCATCGGTCACCCGACCGGCATGAGCGGGATACAGGACGCTTTCCAGAAGCCGTCGTATGCAACAGGCATTGGCCTCTTGTACTACGCGGCCAAGCAACATCGCGAAAACAAGAAGCGCGAAACGGGTACGCAGATTTCTGTATCCGTCAAGAAAGGTTTGCAGCGCTTCAAGGATTTCGTGAAAACGTATTTCTAACAACAACCAACCACTCACATCAGGGAGAAATAATCAATGAGTGAAATAAACAACCTCGACTTCGAGACAAGGTCCCGCATAGCGGTGGACGAAACGGATACAAACAACGCCAAGGTGAAGGTGTTTGGCGTCGGCGGTGCCGGCGGCAATACCGTGAACCGTATGGTGAAGATGAATATTGAGGGCGTGGAATACTATGCCGTCAATACGGATGCGAAGGCTCTCGACCTGAGCAGTGCAGACCACAAGATCGCCATCGGGCAGAAGACCACGAAGACTCTCGGTGCGGGCATGAAACCTGAAATCGGCCGCAAGGCTGCCGAAGAGAATATGGAAGATTTGAAGGAAGCCATGAAGGGCGCCGACATGATCTTCATTACCGCCGGTATGGGCGGTGGCACGGGTACGGGTGCATCCCCGGTCGTGGGCGCAATTGCCCGTGAACTTGGCATCCTCACCGTGGCCGTTGTGACCAAGCCCTTCGGCTTCGAAGGCAAGCGCCGTGGCCAGCTCGCTGCCGACGGTATCAAGGAACTCCGCGCCAATGTCGACACCATGATTGTGGTCGACAACAAGAAGATTCTCGGCGTCGTGCAGAGCACCGACAAGAACCTCACCTTGGATGGCGCTTTCAAGCTCACCGACGAAATCCTCGGCAACGCAGTGCGCAGCATCTGCGACATCATGTTCCGTCATGGTCTCATTCACGTTGACTTTGCCGATATCAAGACCGTCATGCAGAACGGCGGCAGCGCCCTGATGGGCACCGGCATCGCCGAAGGCGAAGGCCGCGGCGTCAAGGCTACCGACCTTGCTCTTTCTTCTCCGCTCCTCGAAGACATCAACGTCGATGGCGCCACGGGCGTGCTCGTGAACGTCTCCCACGGCGAAAACTTCTCGATGCTCGAATACGAAGAGGCTATGGAACATATCCACGAAGCTGTGAGCGACAGGAACGACCCGAACATCATCATCGGCGACATCCTGCTCCCGGAACTCGGTGACAAGGTTTGCATCACCATTATCGCTACGGGCTGTGGCGGTTCCAACAAGGAAATCGCCCAGCAGCAGGCTGCGACGGTCAACGCCCTGAGGGCTTCCGCCGCTGCCGCGACCATGGCTTCTCCGATTATGCAGTCGCATGTTGCTCCCGCGCCTGCTGCTGCGCCTGTGCAGCCGGTGGCTGCACAGCCGGTACAGCCCGTCGCTGCCCAGCCGGTTCAGGTGGAACAGCCTGCCGTGAGCGCCCGCCCGGTCCCTGCGACTCCGCGCCCGACGGACATGAACTTTGTCGCGCTCGCTCATGCGACGCAGCCGCTGCCCCGCGTTTTCCCGGATGCTAGCACGGTCGAAATGCCGACGCTGACCTCCGCGGTTGCCGAGTCGGCTTATTCGCAGCCCAGCTTTGACGCGACACGCTCTGCCGAAGAAGAACTCGTGCTGAGCCCCGTTGACCCCGTAACGGCTACCGCCGTGGCCGAAGAGGAAATCCCGAGCGCAAGCGAGACGGATCCCCTCGGACAGTCCGGTATCCTGAATACGGCTGGCCTGCAGGCTCCTGCTTATACGCGCAACACGATGTCGACGGAAGGTTCTTCCAGGGCTTCTGAAAGCCAGGAAGCGGATCCGTTCAAGGACAGCGGGGTCGACTACAGCTTGCCGACCTGGTGCCGTATGAACATGAATTCCGATGCTTTCTAGCCATCGGTTTAAATATCCCGTTCAAAAATGAATGGTGGCGATGTCGGGGTGCCGACACCGTCTTAGAGAGTCACACACACACAAGGGTGCGTGAGTGCGCACCCTCCACAACACAAGGGATCGCCTGGGTACTCCCTGCCTGGGCGGTCCTTTTTGTTTGCGGATATTACTAGATTAACAATATGCTGAAATTGCGTCACGTTTTTCCTGTCTTTGCGATATTTGCAGGCTCTGCTCTGGCCGCCCCGGCAGATTCCGTGGCGTACAAAGGTTATTTCCAGATTGGTACGGATTTCAACTTTGGCTTGAATGGTGGCCCCACCGATCCGACATTTGCTGTGGATACGGTCGAAACTTATGGGAACAACTGGCGCGGGCTCCGCATTCCGCTAGAGACGGCGCGCAGTTACGAAGACCATGTGGACCCGTTCTTCATGCTCAGTTTCCGTGCGGGTTACAGGGATTTCCATTTTTTGATTGAGGCTCCGCTGCGCAAGGATATCGAGGCGTGGTACGATTCCGACCTCAAGACAAACTTTACTTACAAGCCGAGCGAACTCGATCTTGCTGTCCCTATAAACGCCTATGCGAAGTGGAACAACGGTGTCGGCTATGTCCAGTTGGGCCGCTTCAGCCCCGACGACTTGAAGGTTTCTCCGAACGATCTCGCCTTGGGCGGCGCGCCTTATCATGATGCGCTCCTTTGGAAGTTCGAACCGAGCATTTTCCGCTACGATTTTATGGTGAGTTCACTGAATGCCTGGCTTTTTGGTGATGTGGTGGACCCCGCGACCGGCTGCCCTCCCGAAGGGACCGAAGCCTACGAACAAAAGTGTACTCCGCCGAACAAGCAGGCGAACAATCAGCGAAACCGCATTTACGACGAGAATGTGAAAAACCTCGTGTACCACCGCTTGGGTGTAGAAACGAAACATTTCTGGACTTATGTCATCGAAGAAAGCATGGTGGGCGGGAAGGAACTGGAACTCCGTTCGCTCAACCCCTTCATGTTCTTGCATAATAACTTTGGTGGCGGTTATACCAAGGCGGTCACGACGTTCGAACTCGGCCTTACGCCAATCAAGGGCGCGAAGTTCTACGGGCAGGTGAACTTGGAAGATGTCAACAGTCCTGTGGGCGAGGATGACGACAAGGGCACGAACCGCAGCATGATCAGTTACATGGCCGGCTATTACCACGAAGTCTCGACGCACCGTTATGGAACGTTCTCGTGGCGATTCGACGTGGTGCGTACCGACCCCGTGCATAACAACGGACGCCTGCCGCTTCTTGAATATTCCAGCCGCCGCCTTTACCGCAGCAACTACCGCGACCAGAACGACCCCGATTTTGCCGACATGTATTTTGTCGATTATCCCATCGGCTACCGCCGCGGTTCCGATGCTTTGGACCTCTGGCTTGACTTGGGCTGGAAATGGGGACGCCATTCCGCGAGGCTCGAGCTGGCCTGGCTGCGTCAGGGAGACAACGAACTTTACACGAGCTACGACCGTGCCGTGGCGACCGAATCTTCTCCGTCGGGCCGCGAAGAGGCCCAATATATATTGGATGCCCTGTACCAGATGCAATACAACAGCAATTTCTCCTTCTACCTAGGGGGAGGGGTGCGCCGTTACGACAATCTGGCACATATAGTAGGCAAGGAAGGTGTCGACGGCTGGCTGCGCTTGGGCGTCAAGATGACCTTCAACCCTGTAGATACGAAGTTCTAAATAGGGGCCATTTAGTGCCTCTAGGGGGTCCTTGCTTTTGCAGGGACGTATAATTCTTTTCCCCGTTTTTTGAGGGATAAAATCGTATCTCGTTGAACATCAAAAGGTTGCATGTTTAAACATTTTACTGTAAATGTTTAGTTGCGTAGTGAATGCCAACCCCAATATCTTGTATATTTAACCTTGTACCCTACACAAGATATAGTTTTTTTAGTAAAATTGTACAGTAATTTTTCGAGAAGGAGTCTAGGTATGTTTGAAATCGGAACCCCGCTCAGCACAACTGCTACCAAGGTGCTTTTCTGTGGCGCCGGCGAACTGGGTAAGGAAGTCATCATCGAGATGATGCGACTGGGGGTGGAGGTCGTGGCTGTCGATCGCTACGCCAACGCTCCGGGCATGCAGGTTGCTCACCGTTCTTATGTTATCAACATGCTCGACGGCCTGGCCCTTCGCGAGGTGATTGAGCGTGAGAAGCCCGACTATATCGTTCCCGAGGTCGAGGCAATTGCGACCGATACGCTCGTGGAGCTCGAGAAGGAAGGTTTCAACGTCATCCCGACGGCCAAGGCGACCAAGCTCACCATGAACCGCGAAGGCATCCGCCGTCTCGCGGCCGAGGAACTGGGCCTCAAGACGAGCCCGTACCGTTTTGCAGACAACTTTGAAGAATTCAAGAGCGCCGTGAAGGAAATCGGCATCCCGTGCGTCGTGAAGCCGGTGATGAGCTCTTCTGGCCACGGTCAGAGCGTCATCAAGACGGAAGCCGACATTGAAAATTCTTGGAACATTTCCCAGACGGGCGGTCGCACGGGCCAGGCGAGCCGCGTGATTGTCGAGGGTTTTGTGCCGTTCGACTACGAGATTACGCTCCTTACGGTGCGCCATGTGGGTGGCACTAGCTTCCTCGAGCCGGTCGGACACCACCAGGTGGGCGGCGACTACCAGGAATCCTGGCAGCCGCAGCCGATGAAACCCGAACTTCTCGAAAAGGCAAAGGACATAGCGAAAAAGGTGACGGACGCCTTGGGCGGCCGTGGCATCTTTGGCGTGGAACTGTTCGTGTGCAAAGACGACGTGCTGTTTAGCGAAGTTTCTCCGCGCCCGCACGATACCGGCATGGTGACGCTGATCAGCCAGGACCTTTCGGAGTTCGCGCTCCATGCGCGTGCCGTTCTCGGCCTGCCGATCCCGAACATCGCCTTCCATGGCCCGAGCGCATCCAAGGCAATTGTCGTCGAGGGTGAGTCCGACCACGTGCAGTTTGGCAACCTGGGCGAAGTTCTCGCCGAGCCGGACACGAATATCCGTTTGTTCGGCAAACCGCAACTCAATGGGCACCGCCGTATGGGCGTGCTCCTTGCGCGCCGCGATACCGTAGAAGACGCAAAGGCTGCGGTCATGGCCATGCGCGAAAAGGTTCAGGTTAAACTTTAATAGGATTTTTTTAAGAGGTGAAAATGAGTAACTCAGAAGGTAACAGCGTTGCATGGCGCGGATTCAAGGGTGAATCCTGGCGCAACAGCGTAAACGTCCGTGATTTTATTCAGGACAACTACACTCCCTACGAAGGGGATGGCTCTTTCCTCGCTCCGGCGACGGAACGCACAAATAAAATCATGGACAAGGTCCGCGACCTCCTGAAGCAGGAACGCGAAAAGGTTGTCCTTGATATTTCTACCGAGGTGGGTACGTCCATCCTCGCTCACGCTCCGGGCTATATCGACAAGTCCCTCGAAAAGATTGTCGGTTTGCAGACGGATGCTCCGCTCAAGCGCGCGATTGCCCCGAACGGCGGCCTCCGCATGGTGCAGAACAGCTTGGATGCTTACAACTACAAGATGGACCCGAAGATTGCGGAAATCTATTCCAGCTACCGCAAGACCCACAACCAGGGCGTTTTCGATGTCTATTCCCCCGAAATCCGCGCATGCCGCAAGTCCCACGTGATTACGGGCCTTCCGGATGCCTATGGCCGTGGCCGCATCATCGGCGACTACCGCCGCATCGCGCTTTACGGCGTGAACTTCCTCATCCAGCAGAAGCAGAAGGAAAAAGACGAACTCAACGATGTGGAATTCACCGAAGAGGTCATCCGCCTCCGCGAAGAACTTTCCGAACAGCTGAACGCCCTCGGCGAACTGGTGCAGATGGCCAAGAATTACGGCTTCGACGTTTCCCGCCCGGCAGAGACCGCGCAGGAAGCCGTGCAGTGGACCTACTTTGGTTACCTCGCCACCGTGAAGGAACAGAACGGTGCCGCCATGTCGTTTGGCCGTACCTCCACGTTCCTCGACATCTATATCGCCCGTGACCTCGCCGAAGGCAAGATCACCGAAAGCGAAGCCCAGGAACTCATCGACGATCTCGTCATCAAGCTGCGCCTGGTGCGCTTCCTCCGCACGCCGGAATACGACGCCCTGTTCAGCGGTGACCCGACGTGGGTGACGGAATCCCTCGGTGGTATCGGTCTCGACGGCCGCCCGATGGTGACCAAGAACAGCTTCCGCTTCTTGCACACGCTTTATAACCTGGGCACCGCTCCGGAACCGAACTTAACCGTGCTCTGGTCCGAAAAGCTGCCGGTCGCCTGGAAGCGCTTCTGTGCGAAGACTTCCATCGAGACGAGCGCCATCCAGTACGAATCCGACGACCTGATGCGCCCGAAGTGGGGCGACGACTACGCCATCGCCTGCTGCGTGTCGGCCATGCGCGTCGGCAAGCAGATGCAGTTCTTCGGCGCCCGCGCAAACCTCGCGAAGACGCTCCTTTACGCCATCAACGGCGGTGTCGACGAAATCAGCCAGGCCAAGGTGGCCCCGGGTTTCGAACCCATCAAGGACGAAGTCCTGAATTACGATACCGTGATGGAAAAGTTCGACGCCATGATGGAATGGCTCGCCAAGACCTACGTGAAGGCCTTGAACATTATCCACTACATGCACGACAAGTATTATTACGAACGCATCGAGATGGCTCTGCACGACCGTGACATCTACCGCACGATGGCTTGCGGCATTGCCGGCCTCTCCGTGGCGGCAGACTCCTTGAGCGCTATCAAGTACGCCAAGGTGACTCCGATCCGTAACGAGAACGGCGTCGCTGTGGACTTCAAGGTGGAAGGCGACTTCCCGAAGTACGGCAACAATGACGACCGCGCCGACAGCATCGCGAAGGACCTCGTCGACCGCTTCATGGGCAAGCTCAAGAAGCAGAAGACCTACCGCAACAGCGTCCCGACGCAGTCCGTGCTCACGATTACGAGCAACGTTGTCTACGGCAAGAATACGGGCAACACGCCGGACGGCCGCCGTGCGGGCGAACCCTTCGCCCCGGGTGCAAACCCGATGAACGGCCGCGACGTGAGCGGCTTTGTCGCTGCGGGCGCTTCTGTGGCCAAGATCGACTACGATTCTTCCCTCGACGGTATTTCCTGGACGGCAACGGCAACGCCGGAAGCCCTGGGCAACAATCTCGAGGACCGCATCACGAACCTCGCGAACTGTCTTGACGGCTTTGTTCACGCCACGGGTTACCACGTGAACGTGAACGTGCTGCACCGCGAAATGCTCGTCGATGCGATGGAACATCCCGAGAAGTACCCGACGCTCACCATCCGCGTGTCTGGCTATGCAGTGAACTTCGTGAAGCTCACCCGCGAACAGCAGATGGACGTCATCAACCGTACGTTCCACAGCAAGATGGCGTAACGGATTTCGGCCTTCTGCCGCATTTCAGATTAAACAAAAAGACCTAGATGCACAATCTAGGTTTTTTTTGTTTTTCAGAAAATTTTTCTTTGTCTGTTGTTTTGCGCTTGTTAGCTGACGAGGGCGGAGTCGTAGTAAGCTTCGAGTTCTTCGCGGCAGTTGACAAAGTAGGGCTTGAGGCTTGGGTCAAACTGTGTGCCCATAGAATTGATGATGGTGTCGTAAGCTTCGTTGTACGAGAATTTCTCCTTGTAGCAACGCTGGCTCACCAAGGCGTCGTACACATCGGCAATGGCCATAATGCGCGCTTCCAGCGGGATTTGCGTGCCCTTGAGGTGCTCCGGGTATCCATCGCCGTTCCAAAGTTCGTGGTGGTAGTTCGCGATGTTTTTCGCGATGGTCACGAGTTCCGGGTCTTCGATATCGCGCAACAGGTTTTCTACGATTGCCGCACCCTTTTCGGCGTGGGTCTTCATAATCTGGTATTCGTCGTTGGTGAACTTGCCCGGCTTGCGGAGAATAATGTCGTCGACGGCAATTTTACCGAGGTCGTGCATCGGGGCGGTCTTGACGACGGCGCGGCAGAACTTGCTGCTGAGACCGAGCCTTGCATCTTTGCGCATCTCGGAGATGAGAATACGGATGACCTGGCTTGTGCGCTTGATATGCCCGCCCGTGTTGCTGTCGCGGTTTTCAACCATGTTGGCCATGCCCACAATCATCTGCTCCTGCATGGCTTGAATGTGCGAATCCTTGTCTTGCACGTCGTTCACGAGTTCCTTGTTGTACTTGTCGAGGAAGCGGATGTAGCGCTGCGTCCGGGTGTCGTCTTCGATACGCATCATGTAGCCGCAGTCACTGTTGCCGTGGAAAAGGTGCTTGATGAGGCACTTGTAATGGCGTCGCCCAATCTGGAAATACATGGTTTTGTTCAAATCGTCGGGGCTGAACTGGTCCAAAAGTTTGGAGAACGTCTTTTCGATTTCGGTTTTGCTGCTGAGCGGGTAATCTACGCGGAGGCTGTTCATTTCTGGGAAAAAGCTGCGGGCGATTTCGTTACAGCCGATATAGCGCTTGCTCTTGGAAAATGTCACGTAGGCGCTGGTGTTTGATTGCACTAGGGAGTTCAGGACGGTCGTCTCGATATCGTATTTTCCCATGCGGTGGACGAGGATGAGCAAAATGTATTCGTCCAACAGGAATATGGCAGGTATTACGAGGGCTTCCATTTCCATTTTCTTGGATATGGCGAAGGAAGCGAGTGTGACCGCTCCGATGAATGCCAAACTGCATAAGTTCTGGAACGAGACGTTTTTCCTGTGGAACAAGAAGAATATAATGATGCCTAGGTAGGTCACTCCGTAGGCGGCCAACTGCATGCAGAATAGGTAATATCCTGGCCCGAAATCCGCCTTGATCTTGCTGATACCGTTGACGGTGATAAGTTCGGCATTGCTGTAGAAAATATCGGTATAGCCGCTCGTGATGGCGAAAAGGTACACACCACTGCTGAAGCCGAATAGCGCCATGCGATAAAATGCGGGAATCTTGATGTGGCAGAGGTTCAAAAGCGCCATCAGCAGGAACGGTGGCAAGAAAATACCGCCGGTAAGCACAATTTTGTTCGCAAGCAGCGCTTCCTCGATGTTTGACGACAAAATTTGGAAAAGGAATCCAAAAATGGTAATTGTCGCTATGTAGAAGGAGGACGGATAAAAAGTGTTTGCACTTCTCGGGTAGACCTTTATTAGCGAAATAGTGTTGATTAAAGATAATACAACAGCAATTCCGACATAGACAATCAGTGGGTTCGTCAATTTTTTCTCTCTCTAATGTTTATTGTTTTTTACGTTTTGAATCTATACTTAAATTTTTGAAAAAAGGTGTATTTTTTTTTAATGCATAAAAAAATAAGTTTCCCGTTGGGGAAACTTAATTTTCTGGTTGAAAAGTTCATTTATGTGCAAACGATTTTTCCGAGGGCGATTATTGCCGCTGTGCGCGCTCGGAGCCGTGTTTTTCCAAGGCCGAGGAGCCGCGTTTTGCCTTCGCGGGATGTAATCAAGGCGATTTCTCGAGGAGAAAAACCTCCTTCTGGGCCGATAAGCAACATTGTCCCGTTCTCAATGCTTTCTGGGATGGGTGAACCCTTTTCGTCGCAGAGGATGATGTCGCCAGTATAGCTTTTGAGCCATTCGTCTAGTGTTATGGGCCCTTCAATTTGTGTAAGCCAGGGCTTTTTCGACTGTTTCAGGCTGACAAGGCTCTTCAATTCGGCCCTATGGACGGTTTTGTGGAGGTCGGAATTCTTGGGCTCCTGCGAAAAGTCCGTGCGGAGGAAGATAATTTTGTCTATTTCGGTCTGTGCCGCATGGAAAACCACCTCTTCTAGGGCGTCGTCTTTGAGGCAGGCAATTCCCAGCGATACCTTGGGGCGTTCAGACGATGCCGTGATGACTTCGGGAATCTCTACCTCGCATGCCTTCGGGTCGGCGCGAACGATGGTCGCATCGGCGAAATGCCCGAGCCCGTCGCAAAGCTGCAACGTGTCGCCTTCGGTGGCGCGGCATACGCGGATAGCGTGGCTGCTTTCGTTCTCGTCGAGGGTTACGCGACCTTTGACGATGGCGGAACAGTAAAAATGGCTGTCAGGTGATTTCATACCCTTAAGGTAGAAAATCTTTGTGGTTTTGAATCGCGAAATTAGTTATTTTTTACGCATGTTGCATAAACCCGTTAAGACTGTTGTTTTTGATTTGGATGGAACTCTGTATTTGAGCGGTCGTCCTTATCCTGGAGCGGTCGAGACGGTTTGTCGCGTGGCCCAGTCTGTGCCCGTCTATTACTTGAGCAACAATACCAGCAAGTCTCCCGTTTTTTACGAAAACCGACTCAAATGCATGGGCCTGCCGTTGCGGGATGGCTCCATCATTTCGGCGCTCTACCTTTCGCTCGAAGCAATCCATGCGAAAGGCATAAAGAACGTATTCTTCTTTGCGAATCCAGAAGTGTTCGAATGGTTTGCAGCACAGGATCCATCGTTGAACTTGAATCCGTCTGTCGAAGAAACGGAACTTGTGCTTGTCGCTTACCACAATTCGTTTGATTACCGCGAACTTTGCGAACTCTCCTTCCGCGTGCAGCGCGGTGTGCCTTTCTGGGTGACCCACTCGGATTTTGTCTGCCCCGACGAGAAAGGCCCTGTTCCAGATATCGGGAGTTTCATGGCTCTCCTCAAGGCGGCTTACGGCAAGGAACCGCAGCGCAGCTTTGGAAAGCCGAACCCGGCCATGCTTGCCGGGGTACTGAACCGCTTTGAACCCGAAGAGATTCTCTTTGTCGGGGACCGTCTCTATACGGACTTTGAACTGGCCAAGCGCGCCGGTTGCCGCTTTGTGCTGCCTTTGTGTGGCGAAACCAAACGTGCCGATGTCGATGCGCTTGATTGCAAACCCGAGTTCATTGTAGAAAACGTAAGCGAAATAGACTTTGATTCTTTTTTTAAGGGAACTATTTGATGCCGATTCTTTTTGAAAAGTTGTCACGTTTGTCCGGCGCCTTGAAACTAGCCGTTGTCATTTCCATTGTATTTGCAGGCTCTGTTGTTGCCAAGGACAAAATAGTCATCGCCGTTTCGTTTGCTCCGTATGCAAACATGGTGCAAGCCATCGGAGGTGATGAGGTCGAGGTCGTGACTTTGCTGCCCCCTGGGACCGACTTGCGTTATTATACGCCCAAGCCCAAGGAAATCAAGGATTACTCGTTGGCTGATGTCTACCTTACGGATGGTTCCGGTGTAGATAGGGCCTGGCTCCCGCGTTTCAAACAGGTCAAGCAGACAATCAAAATTATCGATATTTCCGAAGGTATCGTTTGGCTTGCTGGCGAGGGCAAAGACCCCAATCCCTACCTGTGGCTTTCTCCTAAACAGATGGCCAAGGTATCGACGAACATTCGTGTTGTTTTGTCTAAGCTTCGCCCGGAGAAGGATTCATATTTTGTCGCAAAGCATGTTCTTTTCTTGCGTCATTTGAACCAAGTTGACGACGAGTTGGATGCCGCAGTTCGCAAATTGCCCATGAAGGCCAAGAAATTTATCGCGACACGTCCGTTGTTTGCCTACCTCGCTCAAGATTACGACCTGCAACAGCAAGTTGTGGAAATTTCAGGAAAGGTGGCAAAATCAAAAGATGTCAAGAAAGTTGTCGAGATGGCGCGCAGTACTGAAACAAAGATGGTTTTCGTACCCCCACAGTTCGACAAATTGGCTGTTGAGTCTTTTAAGAGGGATTTCGGAGCGAAGGTGGTGGAAGTTAACTTCCTTGCGTACGACTTCTTGGACAATGCAAAATCTATGACGCGTGTAATCAATGAGATTGCAACAGCATTGCAGAAGGATCGCCCTGTTCTGAATTTGCCAAAACCGAAACAAATGAAGAAGTAACATTTTTTTCCGAGGAACTGCCGATGAAAAATACTCTGAAACTTTTGTCCATTTCGGCTTTTGCCGCCGGAATGATGACTCTTTCCGGCTGCGGGGACGATTCTCCGACGCACATCGAATTCGATGAATCCTTCGAAATGGTGCTGAGTAAGGCTTCTTACTACTACCATTCCAAAGATTCTTTGCTGGTGATAACGGCTCCTGAATGTAAGGCGAGTACGCTCGGCTATGTTGTATGGAATAGGAAGGGCGAGGTTCACGATTCGTTGAAGGCTTACCGCAATGGGGAGATTGCATCGATTCGCAAAATCCACGAAAACAACTGGACAAAGTTCGAGTACAACGGCAAGTCGTTCCCTGCGGGAGTCTGGTACGAACCCAAGGCGGTCGACCAGAATATCATGAACGCCAAGCGCTTTCTCAAGAACGGGACGGTAGAATCCGTGTTCCGCTACGAAGGGAAATGCTTTGCTTCGTCGCTGCTGCACCAGTTGATGAATAAGAACAGTTCCATTGAACAGGCCGATTCCGCTTTGGCCAAGTTCTACGTGATGTTCCAGCCCGAAAACGACAGGCATTTCGATGCGAAGGAAATGATGGACGACCTCCGTGCGCCCAAGTGCAACAAGCTGACCATGTACAGCGGGGATGTATCCATTGGCATGAACAACTTCACCAAGAATTCGGGTACGATTACGCTTAGTTACGGCAAGAAGACTTGCAATATCAAGTTCAAGCTTCGCAACACCTACGAAAAGAAGGATTGTGAAGCGGCCTTCGGTGACTACCAAGATGACAAGGCCCCCGATCCGACGTTTGATTTCGACAAGTATTCCGAAGATGTGGATTACGATATCTACTGCATCAAGCGCCTCGTGCTCAACATGCAAGAAGAAAAGAAAATCCTCCCCAAGAAGCAGGCTGGCGAATACGACGCCGATGCCGCTGCTGACGAAATCGCCCGTTCGGCCGTCCGTGCTGTGTTGAGCGGCATGAAGGCCGAATAAAAAAAGTTCAAAAAAAGAACTGCCCCAAAATGGAGAGGCAGTTCAAAAAAATTTTAAATGGTGTCCAGGAAAATAATTTTCCTGGCGCCTATTTTTTTGCGAGGACCTTCGCCTTCACGACAAGGCCTGCGGCCAGTGCAACGAGGAGAATGGCGAAGACGAGGCTCACCTTGAGGCAAGCGTGGAACGGAACGCTGCGGTATTCCATGCGTACTTCGGATTGCCCTTCGGGAATTTCGACAGCGCGGAGTGCGCCGAACGCCTTGTAGACCTTAGCTTCTTTACCGTTCACGTAGGCCTTCCAGTAGGGGTGGTAGTTGCCTGCGACGACCATGAAGCCCTTGCGGCTTGCGTTGACCTTGAACACCTGCGTGTCCATCTTGGGGCTTTCGACCAGTTTGGCAGAACCCTGGATGGGGCCTTCCGCCGCAACGCTCCCCTTGCCGTCGAATTCAGGCTTCTCGGAGAGGATGACCTTTTCGCGGTAGAAGAATTTTCCGGCTTCGTCGGCAAAGGCGGGAGCGTCTGGTTCCGTCGTAGCGACGGAACTGTCCGTGGCTGCGCTGTCCGCGGTCACGGCCGCGGCGGAAGTGTCTCCGGCAGTTTCTGCTGGTTGCTCCGTTTTAGCCTTGGGCTTGCGGATGGATGCCTGAGTCTGCAAAGTCTTGATGGCGTCTTCGTCGCTCATCGTGACGGCTTCACCGTAGAGGTAGGCTTCGCCCATCGCCGTTGCAATCGGCATGTACGAAGTGCCCTGGCGAGTGTCGAAGACAATGGCTCCGATGTTCATGAGGTCGAGGAACGGGTGCGGGGCTGTGGGATCGTTGATGTTCATCAAGTAGTTGGTGTTGCCCTGCCCGCCACGGAAAGTGCGGTAGCTCGCGAGTTCGTTGTCGTGGAAGCCGTCGGCGTTACGCATGTGGTATTGCGTGAATATGTTGCCGCTTAAAGCCTTGTTGCGCGAAAGCGAGAGCACGCGTGGCGTGTTGAGGGAATCGCCCCGGAACGGTGCCTTGAGTGCCTTGACAACTCCGTTGTCCGGCTGCAGGTATTCGTTTGCTTGGACGTTCTGCACGAATGCGCCTTCGATGAAGAACAGTTCGACGCCAGCAGCGACGGCGAGAATGGTTGCCTTGATCGGTGTTGAGCCCTTCCACTTGGTGAGCGCCCATGTGATACCGATGACGACGAGAATCAAGATGAATCCGGGAATCACCTTGCTTGCAGTCATGTTCATCACGGTTTCGTTCAGCGGCTTGAAGTACGGTGCCGTGACAGGGTCGTTCAGCAGGTTCTGTGCGCTCATCATGAACACGCCGATGACAGCGAACCCGAGAAGGACGCAAACCTGAATAGCGCGGTGCGTTCCAGGGAGCCCAGACTTGAACGCATCGGTGAAGTTTGCAAAGGTGAATGCCTTGCCCTGATCGTCGAGACTCATGACTCCGAGGCATGCGATGGCGTAGGCGAGGAGCACGGCGAAGCCAACGGGGCCGATGAAGGTTGTCCAATAGAAGCGGGCAATTACAGCGAGTGCAAGGAGGATGACATACATGACCGTTCCGTGCAAGAGAGCCTTGCGTTCGGCAGCGGATTTTTCATCGTCACCGGCAAGCGACTTGAGGACGGGCCCCGCCATCATCACGAGCAAAAGCGGCAACCAGAACAAAGCCATGCCCGGTGCGCGGAAATTCTTGACACCCGGGAGAACGTTGTACCAGAGCTTGAAAAACGGGGAGTGGTCGCCCATGCCGTAGCTGAGTGCGACGACTGCGCCGAGCCCCCAGAAGGCAGCCCAACGGCGCTTGCCCGGCAAGAACAGGCAGAGGAACCCGAGGAAGGTGAGGAGTGCGCCTGCGTTGTTGTGGTCGAGCTTGAAGCTGTTGTGGCCCCAGTAGAAGGGCGAACCTTGGCTGCCGGCTTCGGCCATCTGGCGGTATTCCTGCATGGTGACGTTCACGAACGAACTGCCGTTCAGGTCACTTGTGTTAGGGTCTTGTTCATAGACGTCGACGCCCACGAACCCGGGCAGGAGCATCTGGGCCATTTCTTCTTGGTGCAAAGACCAGCTGATGGCGTGGCCATAATTAGTGTGGTCCCCTTCGCCACGCACAGATTGCGTTGTGGTGTAGAGGTAAGGTGGCACAAGCTGGAAGCAACTGATTGCAAGGCCGAAGGCGAGGCCCACTGCCGTAAGCCCAATGCGTTTGCCGCGCGTCGAGAGCCCATCGCAATGGAACGCCACTTCGTAGAGCGTATAAAGCCCCGCACCCCACAGGAACAGGTAGGTGAGCTGCAGGTGGCTTCCGAGAATCATCCAGATGATGGAAAGCGCGAGTACGGCCACATAGGGGAGGCTCCCGTCGCGCACAATCTTGCGGATGGCGAGCAGCGCGAGCGGCGCGATGGCGAACACCATCATCTTGCCGTCATGACCGCCGTACAAGTAGGTGAAGAATTCTGGCGACAGAGCGTAGAGGAACCCGAGCAGGGCGCCCCACCAGCGGTTCCCAGTGAGGTTCCAGGCGAGGAGCATCGCGCTCATGAAGGCGACCCAGATGGTCAGGATAAATTTGATGCCGATGGCGCGGGCCGGGTCCGTGAGGAACTGCACCCACACTAACGGGTGGTAGGCGTCGCCAAACAAGGCGTCGATGGTGGGAACGCCACCCAAGCGGCTGTCGTCCCATTCCGTGAGCACGACGTTTTCGGCGCGGAGGATTCGGCTACCGATGCCGTTCAGCTGGTCGCTGTTGAGCATGAGCTTGTTCGGGTCGAACGCGAAGTCCCTGAAGATAATCATGAGGACTGCGAGGAAGAGCACGGCGGCTGCCGCGAAAAATACGGGTTTCTTTTGCAAAAAGTTCATGGAATACAAAATAAAAAAAATGGTTGCCACCTAGAGATTGAAATGTATTTCTTCGTACTCAATTATATATGCGGGAGGGGACCGCGCTCGGAGTTGTTAAGATACAAGAAAAGCCCGTCGGGGACGGGCTTCGTGGCAAGCTTGCTTGTGCCTGATGTGCGCTAGGGGTGCACTGGGCTAGTCGAGGGTGTTCTCATCAATCTTGGCTGTCTTGATGAGGTTATAGATTCCGAATGCCGTAATGATGCAAACTGCGGCGAAGACGATGAACTTGATCAGTTTTGCCATGCGGGACTCCTTAGCTGTTTTTTTTCTAATCTATTCGATTCTCGCCGAAAAAGCAAGAGGTTAGTTAAAAAATAGTTACTGTTTTTCCAGAATCATGCAAATGACGGGGAGTTTCTTGTCGACCTCGTTCTCGCTGGGGATGATTTCGGAAACAATCGTCTTGCAGTTCAGTTCCTTGAGCAAAAATTCTATCTGGTTTTTGTCGAATCCGAGCCAGATATGCCCGTGCGTCGTGCGGAAGGATTCTTCTTTGTGCTGGGCGAGATCCAAAAGGGCGAGCGTACCATGCGGCTTGAGGATGCGGACAGCTTCCTTGAGGGCAAGGTGCGGGTCGGTCGCGTGGTGGAGCACCTGGCTCATCAACACGAGGTCGGCAAAATTCTCGGGGAGCCCGGTCTGCGTCATTTCGGCGACTTTCGGGCTTACGTTCTTGATTCCCTTTTGGGCGAGCGTCGTTTGCAGCCCGCTAATCACCTTGGGGTCGCAGTCGATTGAGGTCACGTGCTTGCAGCGGCCGGCCATCATGAGCGTGAGGTCGCCGCCTTCGCCGCAGCCGATATCCACGACGTTCTCGAAGGGGTACATGAGTTTGGCGAACAGGCTTATCTGCGCCTTGAGGCTCCCACCCGCTTGGTCGAGCTTGTGGATTTGCCCCTTGGTCTTGTCGGTGCGGTCTTCCAGAATCTGGGCGGCACGGCACTTGATAATATCTTTGTCTGGCAGCGCTTCGCAGGCGTCCCGGATGACCGAAAGCACCCGGCGGCTCAAGTAGAGGTCGTCGCTTAAGCCGTAGTAGGCCTTGATTCCGTCGCGGCGGTCCTTCAGCAAGTTGCATGCCGAAAGCTTGGCCAGGTGGCGGCTTGCGTTGCTCTGGTGGATGTCCAGAATGTCCTTGATTTCGTTGACCGTGAATTCGGCCTGGTCGAGGAGCAACAGGATCTTGAGACGCATTTCGTCGGAAATGGCGGAGAACAGGCCCATGTCGGGGCGGATAGGTTCTTTTGTATTTTCTTGATTGGACACGGAAGCTCCTGATAATATACAGGTTGAATATAATTTTTTAGTTTATAGGTCAATGAAATCTTTTTTGCCGAAAGCGCTGTTTTTTTCCTGGTTTCTCGTTTCGGGGGCGCTTTCTCCCGTGGCGGCGGAGTATGCCCTCACGCTTTGGGATGTTCCGCTCACTATCGGTGCCGCCATGGTCTCTGTTTATGGCAACATGCGCTATACCGACATGGAAAAACCTGACGATGCCGACGTGAAGCCCAAGTCAGAACTGCTGCCCTGGGATAGGCCCGTTGCCGGGCGCTATTCGGATTTGGCCGACAGGATGAGCGACTGGGCGTCACCCGTGGCGGTCGCGCCAGTTGCGCTTGCCGGTTACGCTTGGTATAATGGCGGTACGGCCTCCGGATTCCTAGGTTACACGCTGATGTATGCGCAGGCTCTCGCCATTCAGGATGGGCTCAATACGATTGCGCGCTCGATGCAGCTTTGGCCGCGCCCCTATATATATGCCGAAGACGGAGAGGGGAGAGAGGCCGCAGAAAAGGCGAAGGGCGAGGCTTACGGTAGCTTCTTTAGCGGGCATGCCTCCGCTGCGTTTACGACAGCCTTATTTACGGCGACGGCATTCGACGAAATATACCCCTCGTCCCCGTATAGCGGACTTGTGTGGGCAGGGTCGCTTTCGCTTGCCGGTTTTGTCGGTGCGCTCCGGATTGCTGCTGGCAAACATTACCCGACGGATGTGGTCGCAGGTGCTCTGGTGGGCACGGGTGTGAGCCTTTCCATTCTTGGATTTCACAAGAAAAAGCCACAAAATTCTGCAATTGTCGTCGGACCGGGCTTCATGGGTGTGATATTCCTCCTATAGGACCCACTCTAAATTAATTTTTACAAAAACCTGGAGATTTTTCCTGTATATTCAGGGTAGGGTCGCCCCTAAAAGTTTCTTTTAAGAGTGGCCGTAGTTTGTACCTGTTTTGTAGAGGTGAAAAATGTTAGGTTATTTAGGCCGTTTGGTTGTGGCCTTATCAATGGTGGCGGGAGTATCGTTTGCCGCGAACGACTATAGCGATTCGCGCGACAATCGTGTCTACAGAGTATATCGCTCCGGGACTCTCAACTGGTTTACAGGAAATCTTTCATACAAAGAGGGGGCTTCGCTCGTCGTAAGGAACAGGGCGTATTACACCCCGAAGGTCTGGGACAAGGTCTGCCCCGAAAAGACGCGTATTCCCTCTTGGCAGGAATGGGAAATGCTTGCCCGCGACCAGTTTATCGGTGCTCGCAAAAAGCAGAACATGCGTAGCTTTGTCGGCGCTCCGGCGGGCTTTTACGAAATTGGCGGAAACGAGAACAAGCAAGTCGGCCCGGAAGTTGGTTATTTTGCCGTGGCCGGTGAACAGAAACGTGGCATTATGCTCGATCTCAACCGTGGGATGTTCAGCGAAATCGCCGTTACCGACAGCATGGCTTTGCCCGTGCGCTGCGTCGGTGACTACGACCCCCTCGAAGATATGGGCATCTCCCGCGATCAGATGGTGTTTACGGACCCCCGCGATGGGAAAAAGTACAAGGTGGAAATCCGCGACAGCACCAAAGTGTGGATGAAACAGAACCTCCAGTACAGCCTCACGAGCGTAAAGCAGTGTTTCTTGGAAGATTCCGTCTTCTGCAAGCGTCATGGCCGCTTTTACACTTACGACGAGGCGCAGAGAGTCTGCCCGAAGGGCTGGCACCTCCCGAATGACGGCGAATGGCGAGATTATCAAAGGGACCAGTCCAAGCTGGATTGGGATAACCTGGGCCGTGGCGGGTGCCGCGATTGGGACGAATACTGCGACGAGGCATACACAGGGCATTATTGGTCTAGCACCTCGGTGGAAAAAGGCACCGGCCGCGCATGGGAGTTCCGCCGCCAGGCTCACAGCATCAACCGCTCCGACGAAAGCGTGCAGAAAGGTCTCTATGTGCGCTGCGTTATCGACCTGAAATAAAAAACCATCGGCATTAGCCGATGGTCCTGTCAATAAAAATTCTGTTCAGATTACTTGAGTGTCGTCGTGAGGCGGAAGGCGAGGCCGACGTCGGTCAGCTCGTTTTCGCTGTAGACACTGAACTGGATCTTGGAAGAAGCGATTTTCTTCACGTAGGCAACGGTCCATGCCCATTCGTCGTAGGTGTCCAGTTCCTGGTAGAGGTTTTCGCGCTTGTCGATGAATTCCCATTCCACCATGAGGTTGCTCATGAGCGTGTTCAGGATGCCGCTCTTCGGGGCGAAATCCATACCCAGGTAGAACGGCTGGAAATAGATGCCCGGCTTGAAGTACTTGGATTCGGGAGCGACATAGTTGCTGGCCTTTTCGTCGATTTCGTCATCTTGCGTGTAGATGCAGGTGTATTCACCGTAGATGCGGAAGGCGGGAACGATGTTAAAACTTGCGTAGGCAGCGGTGCGGTGCGTGACGTAGGCCGTGTTCTGTATCGGGTCGATGAGGTTTCCGCGGTAACCGACCTTGACTTCGAGCGGGAAGGTGAACTTCATGTCTTCTTCGACGCGGACGTAACCCCTGTTGGCCTTGCCGTCTTGCGTGGCGACCATGGCGTTGAGAGTGCTGAGCCCGTGAATCCAGCCGAGTTCAAGAGCGTTGTGGCTGTAGTCGCGCATCCAGAGACCGCGCTTGGTGAGATCCTTGTCGAGGTAAGTACCGAAGTTGGTGGACTGCGACCAGTCGGTCTTCCAGCGACCGATTTTCAGGTTCATCTTGTCCTTTTCGCCGAGATTCCACTTGTAGTTGGCCCAGTAGAGGTCGGCGAGAATCTTGTCTTGTGCAGACTTGGTCGCCTTGACTTTGCCGTTTTCGTCGGTCGTCGCGTCCGTCACGTTCTTGTTGCCGAATTCCGGGGCAAAGATACGGAGCATGATGAGCCCGTCGAGGCTTTCGCTCTTGTACTGCCCGCCCACGTTGGCGCGGATCCAGCCGCTGCTGAAGTTATTGTCTTCGTCGGCGATGGATTTGGTGACTTGTGTCTGGACGTTCCCCTTGAGGTTGAAACTGTCATCGGCCGCGAAAACGGAGCTGGCCATGCCCGCAATCAGGAGCATGTTTGCGATACTGGTGAACTTCATGGAAGTCTCCTATTTTAAAGGTGACGTAAATTTAAAAAAAACATCTTATATTGCAAATACATTTTGTCCATTTTTGCCCCTCTAAATGTATCTTTGTGGCAGATTTCCTCCATTTGGGGAGGTGTCATTATGAATGGAGTACAAATGTTTTTTCCCAAGTTCGTTATCGCCGTGTCGATTGCGTTCAATCTTTCTTATGCCCTCGCACCGAACAAAACGCATGCCGTCCTGAATGTTTCTTATGTAGATGACAACGATTCGCCCCACGCCCGCAAGAAGCTGATTTTTGTTGGCCAGGCCCAGCCCAAGAACAAAATATCCGTGACCACGGATGCCGAGGGCGAGGCAAGCTTCATGATCCCCCGCGAAGACAAGTACACCATCTTTTGCGAAAGCCTGACCGGCCCGTTCGAATGTGGCGAGACCCCGTACGTGTCGTTGACGGCAAGCACCGGCGGCATCACCGTCGTATTCGACGACACGCGCGCAGAACTCACCGGAGTCACCTTCAAGGCCGGCAGTGCCGAACTCGTCCCGAGCTCGCTCAAGACGCTCGACGCGGCCATCGCCGGGCTCAAGCGCAACCCCAAGGCGAAAATAGAAGTCGAGGGCCACACCAGCAGCGAAGGCGGCGAGGATTTCAACCAGGTGCTCTCGGCGGAACGCGCCTACAGCGTGCGCCTGTACATGATAAGCAAGGGCATCCCCGAAGACCTCGTGACCGCAACCGGTTACGGCTATTCCCGCCCCAAGGCCGACAACTCCACCGAGGCGGGCCGCATGGCCAACCGCAGGATCGAAATCCGCGTCCTCAACCCCGAAGAAGTCAACGCCCACGAAGAATAAACGCGGGCGCTTGCTCCGCTAGAAACCGACCCGCATCACGATGGCATTCTCGAAGTAATCGGGATTGCCGCCGATGCGCCAAAGCGCAGATTCGTAGCTGTACAGGTTCGGGCGCGCCTTGCGGAGAATGGCGGCGCCTGTTGCCCGCAGGTAGCCCGCCTTGCTCTTGCTCGGGACACCCTTCAAGATAGATTCCAGATCGTCGATGCTCATGCAGATGGCGTTGTGGTCGTGCGGGTTGTACGGCTCCGCCTGCACCTTCGCCTTGAGCGATGCAAAGATTTCCTGATGTTTTTTGCCAGCGGCCGCAGGGTCGTCGCCGAAATGGAAACTGACGGCAGCATCGGAGAGGACTCCGAATTTCTCGACACCATCGACCCACGGGTGGTTCGATGCGCCGACAATCCCGATAGTGAAATCGAAATGTTGCGCGTCGCTTTCGCCGAAGTAGCGGATGAACATCTCTTCGGGCGATTCCTTGTGCGGAGCGGGCTTGAGCGTGTCGCGTGCGGCCGCAAGGAGGATTGTTGCCGTGTCGGTCTCGCCAGTAGAAATAGGCGCATCGACCGCGTAGACATTCTTGAAGTTGCTGTCGCCACGGAAGCTCCCATACACCCAGGCGAAAAGCGCCTCAGCTGCAATGGGCTTCAGGATATGCAGCAAGATGGGCGTGAAGTTCGCGAATACCATCGAACGCCGGTGCAGGAGCTCGGCCGTGAGAAGACTGTCGCGTTCTTGGATGGCGAGCAGCAGGGCGCCCACGTGCAGCAAGAAGGAGTACTGGTTTGCATCCAGGTCCTTGATGGCCGCCGGGATAAAGACAGTAATCTCTGCCTGCAAAGCCTTGGGCAGGTAGGTGTACCACGAAGGCGTGAAATACGAACTTCCCTCGACGCACTGCATCTGCGAAAGATCGCCGGCAGAAGGCGAAGCCGTGCCCGCGTAGTCCATGATGCCGGTGTCGCTCCGGCTGAAGGCGTAGACAGTCGCCGCCTTGGAAGTTTCGACCTTGACGTAGAAGATTTCGTTTGCCATTGTAGGCCTCCTTGTTGAAGGTTACAATGAAAATATAGATTTAGAGCGTGACATAAAATGACACAAATGAATTTTGTTGAAATTTTGAGAAAAAAGAGCGCAATAAAGGCTTTTGTGTGTTAAAAATGTTGTTTTTAGCTTAAAAATGGCAATTTTATGGGCGTAAGTGCAAAGATTTTGCATTTTCGGGAATTTTTGTGTGAAGACGGGGGTGGAATGGTGGTTTGTTGATCGCTGAAAATAACGAATTTTCATGTGTTCTGGATACTGCAAAAGTGCATGGAATGTTTCTCAATCGTACCGTTGACAGTAAAATTCTGTTTTGGCGAAATTTTATTTCTTAAATACCTAGATTAGACAGGGGGCAAGATGGTACAATGGTAACGTTCTGGCGAAACCTCATTTCCTAAGTTTCTATATTATCACCGTGAGCGTGACGGAGCTGGAGAACGTTCTGGCGAAACCTCATTTCCTAAGTTTCTATATTAAAATTCGTGAACTTGGAGGAAACGCCTAAGTTCTGGCGAAACCTCATTTCCTAAGTTTCTATATTCTTTAAGGTTTTATCCATAAAAGAAATTTAGTTCTGGCGAAACCTCATTTCCTAAGTTTCTATATTCTTTACGTCATAGGTGCGGGACTTGACAAGTTCTGGCGAAACCTCATTTCCTAAGTTTCTATATTAGAAGCCGCAGAAGAATGTTTCAACCAGTAGTTCTGGCGAAACCTCATTTCCTAAGTTTCTATATTCGCCCCATTGCTTGTGACAATGTGTACTACGTTCTGGCGAAACCTCATTTCCTAAGTTTCTATATTGAGTCGCAAGACGTCAAAGCGGAGCGGGTCGTTCTGGCGAAACCTCATTTCCTAAGTTTCTATATTCCGCGCCCGTATACGGTCGCGGCGAATACCGTTCTGGCGAAACCTCATTTCCTAAGTTTCTATATTAGGAAGAAAACAAGGCATTCCCGCAACATCGTTCTGGCGAAACCTCATTTCCTAAGTTTCTATATTTAATCGCCCCTTCAAGGTCGGCTATCGTCAGTTCTGGCGAAACCTCATTTCCTAAGTTTCTATATTATTTAAA
>CAMJHM010000036.1 GCA_946405515.1 uncultured Fibrobacter sp.
AGTGAAGAACCCGAAGCACGTGTGCAAGGGTGTCGCCGAGATGATCGTCGATGGCCAGAAGATTGACGCGGATGTGGCCCCAATCTTCACAAAGGGAATCCATAAAGTGGTAGTAACCCTCGGATAATTTGAATTATAACCGTCGTGATACGGCGTTGCTCGCCCCCTCACGTACGTGAGTACGCTACGGGGGCTCGCGCCTAGTCTCACTCGGTTCTAATTCAAATTCGAATTTTTAGGTCCGCTTCTATTGAAGCGGATTTTTTGCTTTCGCTAGGCTCTCTGCGTTTTTCGAAATAGATAGGTTGACGTCATCCTGAGCGACCGTAGGTCGCGAAGGATCTAGATCTGAAATTAAAATATCCGCTCCGTTTGGGGCGGATTTTTCTATATATAAAATATGGCTAATTTATTTGGAAAATGCTGGAATAATTTTGTGCTCTTGGCTGCGGCGATGCTGTGGGCGGGGTGTTCCGACGCCGATAAGAATGCGGATAAATTGCCTGAGCAGGAGAAAGTTAATACGGAACAGTCCTTGGACGTGAAAAAGGAAAATGACGAAAAAGCGCGCAGGGATAGCGTATTAAAAACTTTGGCAAGGATTCAAAAAGCCACAAAGGAACTAGAGGTGGAACTTACCGGGACGACTACGCTTTATGGATGTCGTCCAGAAAATGGCTGTTCCGTTAAAATAGATGAAAATGGGATTCCTGTAATAGATGAAAAGTACTTGCAAGGCCGTGCACGAGGCGTCGCAAAAGCCCCTACTTATGAGGAATTGAGTGTGGCAGGTGGCGTTGATGCTGATAAAGCTCTGATTTTAAAGATCATTCGCCTGCGGACTCCTGGATTGCGTCATATTTATAATAAACATTTAAAGAGGAATCCCAGTTTTAGCGGGACGATTGTTTTTCGGTTGAATATCAATGCTGACGGTACCGTTCAGAAAGTCCAAATCGATTCAACGACTACCGGCAATAAGGCTTTTGACGAAGAAGTCCGGAAAGCGGTAGGTCGCTGGAATTATCCGAAAAAGAATTCGGGTGAAGTTGCCACATTCCCGATAAGATTTTATGAAGAAGAGTTGTTGAAGCAGAACGATTAAAGTCCGCTCCGTTTGGGGCGGATTTTTTTCGTATATTCAATGATATGAATAAATTCAGATTTTTCAAGAAAGTCATTTTTCTGTCGCTCATGCTGTGTGTTGGCGGGTTTGCTGCCGAGGATCAGCTGTTTGGCATAACTCCAGAAATGAGTAAATTCATAGAGCCGTATATCGAAAAGGCCAGGGCGACGTTCCCTGAGGTTAAGAAAAAGTACATCGCGGGCGACTATGTGCGCGAAAATCGTCAACTGGAGGTGCAGATTGAACTTGCCGACAAGGATGGGACAAAGGAGATGGTGTTCCTTGTGGTCACCCAATGCTTGGGGAATCGTTTCCAAGGGATTGTCGTTAACGAGGTTCAACTTCTCAAGGAGTACAAGGAGGGCTATGCCGTCTCTTTCTCGCAGGATCAAGTAAAGAACTGGGTTGTCATGGATTCCAAGGGTAACGAGGAAGGCAATTACGTGGGGAAGGCTATAGAGGCGTTCGATTCGGGGATTGTCGGCGTCTTTTTCGAGGTCGTGTTCAAGAAGGGTAAATTCGAGTTCAAGTACCAGGATGCCAAATCGGCGAAATATCAAAACAGCGTAGATGGAATCGTTTCGCAGGATATCATTGCGGAGCTTGGTAAGCGCCTGAAGGCTTCGTACGAAAAGAAACGGCGCGAAGGGCAAAAGTTCGAGGAAGGGAAGCCTTTCTACACTTACGGGGTCTATGACTTCCGAACGGGCGAAATAAAACCCTGATTTTATACTTTTTTGACGCCTTTTTTGCGCTGGGGCGTATAAATTGAGTTTTTTTGTGGCTTTTATATGCCTTTTGTTAGGTTGTCTGCAATTTTTTGACTTTTTTTCTGCAATTGGGGCGTATAAAATGTGCATTTTGAGGCCTCCTTATACGCCCCTGGCCACATTAAGTGCTGAAGAAAGGGGTGTCCAAAGCTAAATGGGGCATATAAGAAACGTTATTTTTTTCCTTTTATACGCCCCTTCGCTAAAATGAGTCTCTTGATCGGGCTGTGGCATGGAAATTGCCCTGCACGTCCATGCCAAAAGCGTATATGCTTTTGTCGCAACCCTCGCCATTTTTCTATATTTAAGCCGGAAATTTTTTAAAAAGGATAGATAATGTCTATTAATTTCATTTCTCGTAGTGTGTTGGCCGTGGCCATGGTCGCGGGTGTTGCTTCTGCACAGCTTCTCAATAGCAAGAGCATGGACGTGATTCGCGTCGAAAAAGTGGGTATTTCTGCCGGTAAAATTGACAGCTTGGCTCAGATGCTTGGTCAGCAGCAGGCTCCCGGCAAGAAGCTGAACGATGAAATGATGACTCAGCTCCGCTATGCCGTTATCGACAATCTTGTCGGCCAGGAACTGGTCAAGCTCGAATGCAAGAAGCAGGGCATCAAGGTTTCCGCTGCCAAGGTGGACAGCGTTTCCAAGCTCTTCAAGGCCCAGTTCGGCAGCGAGGAAGTCTTCCAGAAGGAACTGAAGAAGTCCCACACGACCCCGGAACAGTTCCGCGTCAAGATCGAGGACCAGCTCAAGAGCGAAATCCTCCTCGAAAAGAATGTTCCGTATCCGAAGGATCCGACCGAAAAGCAGCGTGAAGCCTACTGGGAACTCAATAAGGGCAAAGTTCCTATAAACGATACTATCAGCGGTGCTCGCATCTTCATCAACACCAAGGGTAAGTCTGCCCAGGAAATCAGCGATGCCAAGGACATGCTGAAGGGTCTTGCCGCCCAGGTGCGTTCCAAGAAGGCTACGTTCGCCCAGCTTGCCGCTGTTTACAGCGACGACAAGGATGCCAAGAAGACCGGCGGTGTGATGAACAAGTTTGTGGCCAAGAACAAGGGTGACGCCTTTGCCAAGGCTGTTGCCAAGATCAAGGTTGGCGAAATGACGGATGTCATGACCGAGAAGGACGGCGTTTCCATCTTCATGCTCACTGAACGTAACGATGGCAAGTACGAGAGCTACAAGTTCCAGATTGACTACATCCTCCGCGTGCAGGCCGAGCAGGAACGCCAGATGAAGCTCAAGGCTTACCTCGATGGTCTTGGAAAAATCTACAAGGTGCAGTACATCGACAAGAAGTACCAGCCGCCTGAGGCCATTGGAGCCAATTAGTATTGAGATTGGGCGCCTGGCAAGGCGCCCTTTGAGGAACGACAATGTTTCAAACTACACACACCGGGCTTATCGAATTGCGCAGCCGCATAGACAAGCTCTGGGGGTATCTTTGACTTAGAGGCGAAGCAAGAAGAGCTTTACGTCCTCGAAAAGGATTCTAGCGACCCGGACCTGTGGAATGACCAGGAAAAGGCGCAGTCCATGATGAAAAAAATCGGCAACCTGCGTGGCCTCCTCGAATCTTGGAAGGAGGTTTCGCAGTCGTGCGACGACCTCGCCGAACTGTACGAGATGTCCAAGGACGAAGAATCCGCCGACCTTACCGCTTCCATCGAATCCGATATTGCCGCACTGAAGGCGCGTGTCGAGGAAATGGAATTCAAGAAGATGCTGAACGGGCCGGACGACGCCTGTGCCTGCCTCATGTCCATCCACCCGGGTGCGGGCGGTACGGAATCCCAGGACTGGGCACTGATGCTGTTCCGCATGTACACGCACTTCTTTGAACGCGAAAACATGGACTTCAAGGTGGTGGACTTCCAGGAAGCGGAAGACGCCGGCCTCAAGAGCGCGACAATTGAAGTGACTTGCGAGAACGCTTACGGGCTGCTCCGTTCCGAAATCGGGGTGCACCGCCTGGTGCGCATCAGTCCCTTCGACGCGAACGCCCGCCGCCACACTAGCTTTACCGCCGTCTATCTTTATCCCGAGCACGAGGACGTGGAATTCGATTTGGACATGTCCGAGGTGCGCGTGGACACTTACCGCAGTAGCGGTGCCGGTGGCCAGTACATCAACAAGACGGACTCCGCCGTGCGCATGACGCACTTGCCCACGGGCATCATGGCGAGCTGCCAGACGGAACGCAGCCAGATCCAGAACCGCGAGACCTGTTACAAGATGCTCAAGACGATGGTCGCCGAGCACTACCGCCTCGAAGAAGAGGCGAAGCGCGACGCCCGCATGGCCGAGAAGAAGAAGGTCGAGTGGGGGAGCCAGATCCGTAGCTACGTGTTGCAGCCCTACCAGATGGTGAAGGATTTGCGTACCGGCGTGGAAACGTCCGACACTGCGGGCGTGCTCGACGGCAAAATCAAGCCGTTCATCAATGCGTATTTGCTGAGCACGAGCGAAGCGCAGAAGTAAGACCGCTCTTTCATCTAAAAAAATCCCCGGTTTTTGCCGGGGATTTTTGCATGAGATTGTCGGGCCCTTGGCGCCAAACTAAAACTCGCCGCTCATAGCTCACAGCTCACAGCTCACAGCTCAAAGCTCACCGCTACTTGCGCCAGACTCCGATAAGGCTCTTGTTCTTGCGCATCGTGAGCCAGAACGTGGGCCAGATAAGGATGAGGTCGCGGATGAGGCTCGTCCATGCTTCGGCCTTGTCCTGTGCGCCTTCGAGTTCAAAGCAGCCGCAGGTGATGCCGAGGTCGTTCCAAAGCGCCCAGGCGAGTGCGATGATGAAACTCACGAACATCCAGAAGATGGCGAACGCCGATTCCTTCGCGAACGGAGTAAAGATCATGGCGAGGCCGAACCACAGTTCGAACTGCGGGTACACCAGTGCGAAGAAGTTGTTCACGAAGTCGAGGTGCAGCGCCGAGAAGAACTGGTACTGCGCCACCAGCGTTGCGAACTGGTGCGGGTCCTGGATCTTGAAAATCGAGGCGAAGATGAACATGCCGCCGATGCCGATACGGCAGAGCGTCTCGAGCGCGCGGATGGTGAAATCCTTCTGCAGCTTGAATGCAGGGATGATGAGGAGACCGCAGAGGGCGCATGCGCCGACACCCACGTGGATGTTGTAGCGGTAGGCCTTGGGCCAAATGTTGATGAGCCAGTCCTGGTCGGTAAACGTGAGGAAGGTTTCGGGGAAGCTGATTTCGGCGACGCCCACGGCGACAAGGAAACTTGCAACGAGGAGTATTACGCCCGCAACAATGGAGCGCTTGAGGTTCTGTTTTTCAAAGCATTCGATCATTGTCCGCCCCCTACAGAATATCCGCCGGTTTTTCCATCACGTCTTGCGTGCCGATCCAGTCGACAGACTTGTCGTCGCTTACGCGGACGTTGTTGACGATGGCGAGAACGATGCAGAAGACGGCAATGCCAAGGAGCACGATCCAGTTCAATGATTTAAGATAATCGAGAGTGTGTTTATAAAATTTCTGAACGAGTTCTTTCATGTTGTTCAATATACAAAAAAACAGGGCCCGCCAAGGCAGGTCCTGTTGAATCAAAATGTTTTTTACGCTATGAGCTACTAGTGGACACCGTTGCCGTCGGCCACGTCGCAGGTCACGGGTTTGCCGTTCACTTCGAGTGCGAGTGCATCGCAGAATACCGCGCCGCCCTTGACGGAAAGCGCAATCTTCTCGAAATCCTTCACCTTGAGCTCACGCGGTTCGCTCGGGGCGACACCCTTGAACAGGGCACGGTCACCGGGCTTCGCATCTTCGGGGACGCTCACGAGCTTGCAGGTGTGCGCTTCGGCGTCGAGGTCGCCCGCAAAGAGCATGCCCTGGCTCATGATGCCGCGCAGTGCGCTCGGCTTGAGGTTTGCGAACAAGAGAATTTTGCGGTCCTGGAGTTCTTCGGCCTTGTAGCTGCTCTTGAGGCCGCTGCAGATGGTACGGAGTTCGCTTTCGCCGGCGTCCACCTTGAGCACGTAGAGGCTTGTGGCATCCGGATGGTCGGCCACTTCCTTAATCTGGGCCACGCGCATGTCCATGGCGGCGGGCACGTCGGCGGCCGTCAGGGGCTTGTTCTGCTTGGGCTTTTGTTGCTGCGGCTGTTGCTTCACTTCTTCTTCGATGCGCGGGAAGAGCGGCTTGCCTTCGCCGAACACTTCGCCACCCTTCAAGATACCCCAGACAAGGTCGTTCTGGTCGGTGAACTTGCTGCCGAGCATGGCGAGACCTTCCTTGGACTTGGTCGGGATAACCGGCCAGAGCAGGCACAGCGAGAGGCGCACGGCTTCGGCAGAGACGAAGAGCACGGTCGCGAGTTCGTCCTTCATGGCGGGGTCCTTCGCGAGCTTCCACGGGGCCTTGACTTCGAGGTAGCGGTTCACGCTGCGCACGAGCGTCATGATTTCGTCGATGACCTGCGAGAGCTTGACTTGCGGCACCCATTCCATGACGTTCGCGATGACGCGCTTGGCAATCGTGATGACTTCGTTTGCGGCGTCATCCAGCGGGGCGGCAATAGCGGGGAGCTTGCCTTCGAAGTTGTTGAGCACCAGGCGGTGTACGCGGTTCAGCACGTTGCCGAGGTCGTTTGCAAGGTCGCTGTTGATGCGGCGGACAAAACCTTCGTGCGTGAAGTTCGCATCCTGGCCTACAACCATCGCAGAGGCGAGGAAGTAGCGGAAGGCGTCCACACCGTACTTTTCCATGTAATCCATCGGGTTCACCACGTTGCCTGCGGACTTGCTCATCTTGTCGCCGCCGTTCACGAGCCACCAGCCGTGGGCGAGAATGTGCTGCGGAAGCGGAATGTCGAGTGCCATGAGCATGGTCGGCCAGTACACGCTGTGAGTCGTCAAAATGTCCTTACCGATGAGGTGGTAAGTGGCGGGCCAAATCGGCGTGCCGTCGGCATAAGTCTTGTGGAAGGCGGTGGAGGCGCTCACGTAGTTGAGCAAAGCGTCGAACCACACGTAGGTCACGTAGTCGGTGTCGAAGGGCAGCGGAATGCCCCAGCTGAGGCGTGCCTTCGGGCGGCTGATGCACAGGTCGTTCAGCGGCTGGCGCAGGAACCCGCGGATTTCGTTCCAGCGGTAGTCCGGCACAATCCAGTCCTTGTGGCTTTCCAAAAAGTCAATCAGCTTCTGCTGGTAAGAACCCATCTTGAAGAAGTAGTTCTTTTCCTTGAGCCATTCCACCGGGCGGTGGCTGATGGGGTCGCACTTGTTCTCGTCGAGTTCGTCTTCGCCGAAGAAGCGTTCCTCGCCTACAGAGTACCAGCCTTCGTATTCCTTGGAGTAGATTTCGCCCTTGTCCCAGAGCTTCTGGAGGCATTCCTGCACGTAGGCCTTGTGCTGCGGCATCGTGGTACGGATAAAGAAGTCGTTCTCGATATCCATCTTTTTCCACAGGTCCTCGAAGCGGTGGTAGTATTCGTCCACGTGCTCCTGCGGCGAGACTTCGCGCTTGGCGGCGGCGCGCTGTACCTTCTGGCCGTGTTCATCCGTGCCGGTCAGGAAAAATGTCTGGTAGCCGATAATCTTGTGGAAGCGGGTGAGAATGTCGGCCAAAACGGTCGTGTAGGAGTGCCCGATATGCGGGGCGTCGTTAACATAGTAAATAGGTGTTGTAACGTAAAAATTTTTCATATGGCCAAATTTAAAAAAAATCCAGGAAAAGATTCCTGGATTTTTATTTGGAAGATAAATTCTTGGCCCTGTTTCGGGGCTTACATCACTTTCTTAATATAAACAAAATAATTTTTTAGTACAACTTATGAATGTAAAATTTATTTATCATTTAACTTCGTGTGGCGGTTTAGGTGCCCTTTTTTGCTTTTTTTGCACATCTGGCCACCTTTTTTTTCACAAATATTCTAAATTTGCCCCCGTGACTGTTCGATTCATTGCCAAGGCGTGAATCACCCCACTCGCTCCTACGGGAGCATCCCCCTATGGCCGTCAAGTCTCCCAGGAGGCGCTAGTAAGATGGCCCCCAATAAAACAACACACATACAGTCACCCCGCTTGCAGGTTATTTTCCAGCCTGCCTGTGTGGTCAACCCTTACTTTATGAGGTGCCCAGATGGAAATAATCACACTCGCATGCACGCTCGTCGTAGTGGTGCTTTGCATTGTTATCCTTGCCAAGGTTAACAAGCTTCTCACGATGCTTCGTACCCCGATTTTCAAGAAGCTCACCCCGGACATGAACCTGAAGCCGGCTTCTCGCCGTCCTATCAGCTCCCAAGAAATGGCCCAGCGCGGTGAACGCAACAATAGAGAAAATCGTGGTGGCAAGGACCGTCCTAATAAGGACAATCGCGAAAATCGCGGTCAGAACAACCAGGCCCAGTCTGGTCGTGACCGTAACGAACAACGTCAGGAACGTGGCCCGCGCCGCGATCGCCGTGAAGGCCGTCCGCGTCGTGAAGCTGCTCCTGTGGCTCAGGCTGAACAGGCCGCTCCTGCTGTCGAGGCCCAGGCTCAGGCACCCGTTGCCGCCGAAGTCCAGACGGAACGTCGTCCGCTTGCTCCGCGTATCCCGGTCGAAACTCCGGCCGCTCCTGTTGCTGAGGTCGCTCCTGTTGCCGCTCCTGCGGAAACTCAGGTCGAAGCCGTGGAAACCACATTTGATCCGACGAAGGTGCGCTATGGCCGCCGCAACGTGATCAAGAAGGCTCCGGAACTTTCCGACGAAGAAGCTTAATTAGCTGATTCGGGAAAACCCAAGCGAAATTAACCCAGCCCTTTAGGGCTGGGTTTTTTGTATAAATTCACAAATTGCCGCGAATGCTTTTTTTGGTTGTAATTAGTTGACCCTGCGCATTACGCCAATGACGCGCCCAGCAATTGAAAAGTCCTTGCGGTTGTTTACGATGATGGGGCGATATTTGGGATTGGCCGGGCGAAGTTCTATATGGTCGGAACTGGGATGGTAATATTTAACGGTCGCTTCGTTATCTATTTGCGCAACGACAATCTCGCCCTGTTCTGCGTTCTTTTGTTGGCGTGCGAAAATAAGGTCGCCATCGAAGATGCCTGCGTTAATCATGGAATCACCTTTGACGCGGAGTGCGAAGACATCGGTACGGCAGGCCAGGAAGTCGCGATCGATAGTGACAGTTCCTTCGAGGTTCTGGACGGCGAGAATCGGTTGGCCCGCAGCGACTCGACCTACGATTGGGATTTCAATTGTGTTGTTCGGAGCCGTTCCTTCGGATTTTTCTGTGTCCGAAGAGAGAATTTCTATCCCGCGACTGAGCCTCGGGGAACGGTTGATATAGCCTTTTTTGATTAGAGCGGCAAGGATGGAACGTACGCCGTTTGTGGATGAAATCTCGAAATGGTTGCCGATTTCGCGCACGGTTGGCGGCATGTGGTTCTCTTTGGAATACTTTTTGATGTATTCCAGAATCTCTTCTTGGCGGCTGGTGAGCTCTTTACGCTTGGTTGATTCACCGCTGTCAGATCCGTTGAATTTTTTGAAATTGTCCATATATGGCCTCTCTATTGTTTTTCGCATGTATAAATATAATGCACAATAGAGCAATTGTCAATAGGTTCACTGCACAAAAATTCATTATTTTTGGCAGGAATCCAATTCTTCTGCTGTTATGGGCTTTTTTGCGGCGGAACTCGTTTTGGAATTAATTTGTTATAAGCGAGTTTGTTCTTTTTTGGGGGTTATTGACGAGCGAATAGTATTTTTATATGTTTTTTTTACATGTAAAATCTCCAAAAGAAGGAAGTAGAGTATGAAGGATGTTAAAAGGACTATTCTGTCATATTGGAAATTGGCCATATTTGCGGCTCTGTTTGCAACCGCAACGGTTTTTGCCCAGGATTCCGCCTCTGTTGCCACTCCTGAATTAACCGTTGCCGAGCAACCCGCTGCGATTTCTATTGCAGAGAAGGACTCGTCGGTTACGATTACCTTTACCGCCCAAAAGGGGGAAGAAGCTGTCTCGTACCAGTGGTTCCGGTCTGCCGATGGCACGACGGAAAACGCCGAGGCCATCGAAGGGGCTAACGAAGGCACGCTCAGCACGGACGTGTTTACCGAGAAGGGCATCCGCTTCTATTTCTGCGTTGCGACCGCCGGCGAAGAATCCGTGACCTCGGATGTCGCGGCCGTGGCCTACACGGGCCTCCCGGTGCTGTACATCAACACCGAAATCCCGATGGAGGAGATTACAAAGGAAGAGTACGTTTTCGGTGACATAAAGCTTGTCTACGAAGATGGCTCGGACTTTACGTATACATTCGAGAAAATAAAGGATGGCGAGAAGAACGAGGGCGTAAAGGGCCGTGGAAACTCGACTTGGCAGATGGCCAAGAAGGGGTACGCCTTCAAGTTCGACAGTAAACAATCATTTTTCGGTCTTGCCGCGGCTAAAAAGTGGTGCATCATTGCGAACTATGCCGACAAGACGCTGCTGCGCAATGTCTATGCATCCTTGCTCGCGAACGAACTGTTCGACGCCGAATGGAACCCCTCTTTCCGCTCCGTCGATGTGGTGTGGCACGGCGTATATCAGGGAAAATACATCCTGTGCGAAAGGAATACCGTCAGCGCCGGCCGTGTTGAGGTCCAGGACATTTCAGATTACTCTGCAAAGAATATTGATAAAGGTAAATATGTGGACCAGAATGACGATGGCGTAGTCGACCTGTACGACGGCGGCTTTATCCTGGAAATCGACGATTGGAAGGATGCCGAGTTCTGGTTCGAGACGGAAAAAGAGAAAGCTCCTGTTGCCATGAAGGATCCCGACGAGGTTTCCGAAGAAATCCAGAACCATGTGCAAGCCCTTGTCCAGACTGCGGAAAATTCCCTGTATGCCGAGAATTTCAAGGATACCACGGATGGTTGGAGAAAATACTTCGACGAAAAATCCGTTATCGACTGGTTCTTTGTGAACGAGATTGCCCGCAACCACGATGCAAAGGATTTCTCCTCTATCTACAAGTTCTACTCTCCGGCTGACGGCAAGTTGCACTATGGCCCGATCTGGGATTTCGATGTGGGATTCGGCAACGATGGCGAAGGCCAGGTTGCTGCCGTGACCGGATGGTATGTCAAGAACGGCTTCTGGACTGCCCGCATGTTCGAAGACTCCCTGTTCGTTGCTAACGTGATTAACCGCTGGAACGAAAAGAAGGAAGCTCTGTATGCCTCCGTGGAGACATTCCTCTCCAAGGCCAGCAATGATTCTATCTCTGCCGAATGCAACTTCATGAAGTGGGATGTTCTTGGTAAGGACATCTACCATAACTCGGCAGGTTTCGAGGAACGCCTCACGTACCAGAGCGAAGTCGACTACATGAAGACATGGGTGGAAGAACGCATTGCCTGGATTGATAACGCTCTCAAGAATTCGTTCTTCATTTCGTACGATCTCGATGGCGGTACTTTGCCGGTCTCCAACCCCAATGTGTTCCTATCCGAAGATACCGAACCGTTCCAGCTCAATAACCCGGTTAAGGAAGGGTATGTGTTTGCTGGCTGGAGCGGCACCGGCATAGACGGCACGTCTGAAACGGTCCAGGTTACCGATGACAAGTCGGGCAACAAGGCTTTCAAGGCCAACTGGAAGGCTGACCTCGCTTTCTACGAAGTCTCCTTTGCTCAAAGCGAAATCGTTTATAGCGGCGCTGCGTTGACACCCGATGTCATCGTGTTCCTTGAAGGCGGCGACACCTTGAATGCAGAGACGGATTATGTTGTAAGCTATGCAGAAAACGTCGATGCTGGCGTTGCTACCGTGACGATTACCGGTGTCGGTGACTTTGGCGGCATTTTGGAAAAGACCTTCACGATTGCTCCGAAGCCGGTTACCTTGACTGTTGCCGATACTTCGAAGATGTTTGGCGAAAGCGACCCCGAATTTGGTTTCGCTGTTGAAGGCCTTGTCGAACGTGATGGTGCTGTGGAAGAACTCAAGGATGTGGAACTCGCTCGTGAAGAAGGCGAAGACTTGGGTGAATACGCCATTAGCGCGGTCGTGAATGCTGAGTCCAACCCGAACTACGCCGTGACGGTAGAAAACGGCAAGTTTACGATTGCTCCGAATACTACGGAAATTGTTGTCACCGTCACCGGACACTCAGATACTGTGGTTTATGACGGCGAGGAACATTCGGTAAGCGGTTTCGACATGGTATCCAGCGTGGAAGCCTATTCTGTGGATTTCGTCACCTATAATGGCGATTCCGCTGTAGCTGGCGCCGACGCGAAGATTTACTCCATGGGCCTTGCCGATAGCAATTTTGCAAACACCTCCGTCAACTATACGAACGTCACGTTTGCTATCGAAGATGGAAAGCTCGAAATCGTTCCGAAGCCGGTTGTCTTGACGGTTGCGAACGCCTCCAAGACCTTCGGCGAAGAAGATCCTGAATTCACCTATACGACCGAAGGACTCCTCACGTTCAATGAAGTCGAAGACTCCTTGAAGAACGTGACTCTGACTCGTGAAGAAGGTGCGAATGTGGGCGAGTACGCCATTACGGCGACTGTCGATGCTGATTCCAATGCGAACTATGCTGTGACAGTAAATAACGGCGTATTCACGATCAATCCGGACACGACGAAGATTGTCGTCACTATCAAGGGTCATGTGGATACCTTGGAATTCAATGGCAAGGAACAGTCTGTACACGGCTTTGATTTTGTCTCTAACAATGAAGCCTATACAATTGATTGTGTCAAGTTCACTGGTGATTCGGTTGCGGCTGGAACGGATGCAAAACAGTATGCGATGGTCCTTGCCGACTCGAATTTCGAGAATGTATCTACCAATTATTCCAACGTTGTGTTCAATGTTGAAAATGGAAATCTTGTGATTCAACCGAGGCCGGTTACCCTGACGGTGGTGAATGCTTCTAAACTTTATGGCGAAAAGGATCCAGAGTTTGGCTATACATTCAAGGGACTCGTCTCTTCGCATGGTTCCACGATGTCGCTGAATAATGTGATGCTGTTGCGTCAACCGGGCGATGATATCGGTGAATACGTTGTCAAGGTTGTCGTTGAAAAGGATTCCAATCCGAATTACGTTGTGACTACGGTTGATGGCTTGTTTACCATCAAGCCGAACGACAAGAAAATTGTCGTTACCGTCAAGGGCCACACGGACACGGTGGAATACGATGGCTTGAGGCATACGGTGGAAGGGTACGATTTGTCTTCCAGCAATACTGCTTATTCCTTGGATTTCGTGAACTACAAGGATTATGCGATTATAACCGAAAGCGAACCGGGGACTTTCTCCATGGGGCTTGATGCTGCTGATTTCAGGAATATGTCTTCCAACTATACCAACGTCGTATTCAAGATTATTGATGGTAGCCTGACAATCAAGAAGAAAGAAGAAAAGCCGGTGGAAAAGGATAACAAGGATAACAAAGATAAGGATAAGGGCAAAGAAAAGGATGCTCTGCCTGCATCGATTGCAAACGCCTCCATCCTGAAAATTTCCGCTCTTGACCGCCGCATCCAGGTGAACAGCACCATGATGGGCAAGCCCTATGCAGTCTTTGACATGCAGGGTGTTGTCGTGCAGTCCGGTCGTGTGGATGCGGCAAGCTTCGAAATTCCTGTTTCGAAGTCGGGTGTCTACATGGTCCGTGTGGGTTCCTTGGCCCAGCGTGTGAACATCAAGTAATTCTCTTTCAAAACATCTTTAACTAAAGACGGGGCCTGCGTAAAAAGCGCAGGTCCTGTTTTATGTAGCGGAATATGTAGAGCCAAACATGCATGTCGTGAAAAAAAACTATTTTGTGGAAGATGATGAACCTTATTAAAAAAATGTTGTTTGCCGCCAGCATCGCCCTGTCGTTGTCTGGCTGTCTCATAGAATCTTTGGATGACAAATCCGATTATTGCGATACGCATGAATGCCTGCCTTCTACCGAAATCCGCCATCGTCCGACCTCGTTTGCGATTGAATTGCGGGCTGACGATTCTTCCCAGGTAGCGAAGCTTTACACGGTTGACTGCAAATACCTTCCTGGTGAAGATTCGTCGAAGTTCAGCACCTTCTGTGTCGATAGCCTCAAGTATGGCGATAGCGACGAACTGCACTATCTGCCGCAAAAAAGCAAGCACGAGGAAGACTCCGGAGACCTGGAAGTTGCCGTAAACGGCACCCTGCGACCACAATTCGCAGATATCCCGATTGATGATAATGGACACTTGCGATTTACCCTTGTCGACCACAATAACGAGGAAAAAACGTTTGATCTAGACCTGTCGGATTATATCGGTATCTACGAACTCCATGGGGATACTTTTGATTTTGTGTTCCCGCCTTTTACCAAATTCACGGCATACAGTTACGACAGCACTTTTGACATAAGCCAATTGCCCAAAGCCTTTACTACAACTAAGGAAGACGACTGTTTCTATTACTCGGTTTCCCTTAACGATAAGGGGCATGAGGATAGATTTACATTGAGCAGGTCCTGCTACAAGATGGAGCTTTCCGATGCAAACGGTTCTCTTTCGCTTTCCAATTTATATTCCCTTCCCCGAATGAAGGAATCCGTAAGAGATTCGCTACCTCTGGCGGATAGGGAAGAAATGCGGCACTTGCGGACAATCCGTTATCCATGGCATACAGAAACCCGCCTCGATAAACAGGGCCCCGATGGCGAAGACGATTTTACCATATTTGTGATTTACGGCGGATATCGGTAGTTGCCGTAATCGCAATTTTACGTGGCTTTTAGCCGTTTTGGCTATTTTGACCTTTGCTGCGTTTCTGTAGCCCGCCTTTGGTGGTCAGTTCGCCATCCTTAACCGATTAACGGGTCTACACCTAATCCACAACCCCAAAGTCATACTTTCCCCAACAGTCATTACACGCCGTAGCGGGAGAACGCTTCGCTCTCGTCAACGACCTTGAAGTTCACGATGTACTGCTTCTTGGATACAGGATTATTGTATTCCGTGAGCTCGATAATCCAGGCATTCTTTTCGCACTGGATAAGGAATCCGGTACGTTCGAGCGTGCCGACCGTCTTTGTGCCGAGAATTTCGAAGCCTACAGGCTTGCCATACTGCGCCGAGATATTCTGGAACACCGTGGTGTACTGCATCTTGATGTTCGCCACGTTCACGTTACTCTTGATGAAGGGGCTCTCGTCAAGTACGGCATCGAAGGCTTTATCGTATTTTTCGGCCTTCAAGTGATCGACCATCTTCTTGACACACTCGCTGGAATGCGGGCCGGCAAATGCGAAGGAACAGAGCAACAGGGTAAGGATTATCGACTTGACTTTCATAGGGTCTCCTTATATTTCCTTTCATAAAACTTGAATACATCATCTTCCGTGAGCACCTCAAGCTCCCAGAAAAAACTTTTGCCACTTGGCGAAACATATTCCCTTATCATTACAAGCCATGCGGACTTGTCGCAATTAATTTGGTACACGGTCTCGTCGTGATTCTTGGCGAGGCGGCGCGTGCGCAATTTCGTATAGTTCAGCACCTTGCCATGCTGTTTAATGAAGGTGCTGAAATGAGCCGCATACTGAGCGATATTCACACTTCTCTGTTCTTCGCCCATGTCCGCCACATACTCCAACAATGCAGTAGCAGCCTCTTTGTACTTAGCCTTCTTGAGAAAGTTTGTAAACTGGTCCATCTGCTTGTCGGCAACCTCACCGGCATGGCAGACGACAGCCATCAACAAGACATATAATAAAACACGCAAAAATTTCATATATAAATTAATATAGATATTTTTTGCAGTTTAATTATGCGAGGCGGTTTTTTCGTATGGCGCGTGCGGATAAACATCGTCATGGTCAGTTCGCCATTCTTAACCGATTCTTTCCCAATAAAGATGTGTGCAAATGTGCAGTATTTAGCGCGGGCTTTGTACTCTTTCTTTGCCATCGGTGATTTGCGCTTGAGCCCCTTTTGTTGATGATACTTACTGAATGGCTGTATACGTACGCTGCGGGGGCGTATTTTTTATCACTTTCGTGTGTGCAAGTTGTTGATTTTTACTAGATTATGAAACTGAGTACCAAGGATTAGAGATGTCTTCTATAAATTTTGCAACACGTGAAATTAGCTGTAAGGTGGTTTATTACGGACCTGGTTTGAGCGGCAAGACGACAAACTTGCAAGTCATTCACCAGAAAATGCCACAGGACAAGCGCACCGACATGGTTTCGCTTGCGACAGAAGGCGACCGTACCCTGTTTTTCGACTTCCTTCCTTTGAATCTTGGCGACATTAAGGGCTTTAAAACTCGTTTTCAGCTGTATACGGTTCCCGGTCAGGTTTATTACAACAGTACGCGAAAGCTTGTTCTTCGCGGTGTCGATGGTATCGTTTTTGTGGCTGACTCCCAGCGTTCCCGCCAGGCGGAAAACATCGAGAGTTTACAGAACCTGAGGCAGAATCTTCAGGATTACGGGATGGACTTGGACGACCTTCCGTTCGTGCTCCAGTACAACAAGCGCGACATGGAAAACGTTTTTACACTGGACGAGATGAATGCGGAATTGAATCCGAACAAGGTCCCGTTCTTCCCGGCTACGGCCCACAACGGCAAAGGTGTCGTGACAACGCTCAAGACCATTGCCATGCTTGTGATCGAGAAGTTTAATGTGAAGCAGGGATTCCTCCGCAAGGCCGCCGAAAGCGTGAACAACACAGGCGTCCACAGCGTTTCCCTGACCAAGGATGGCGTATCTGTCGCTAATGAACAGCATCAACAGCAGCCGCAGCAACAACAACCGCCGCGTGCGCCTGCGGCGCCTCCTGCTGCGGCCCCGCATCAGGAACGCCAGGCATCTCCGTTCCGGATGCCGTCGTTCGCTGCAAAGCCGCCAAGTGGCAATGTTTCGTCTAGCGGTGCCAGTTCGGGGTCGGGCCTGTTCCAGAAGGGGGCCACATCGTCCCCGTTCGGACGTCCACGCGCAGTCGCTCCGTCCCGCATGCCTACATTCGGTCGTGAACTTTCCAAGCCCAACCAAGATGTTTCGGACGACGATATCGAATTGCGCCCGTACATTCCGAAGAAGAAGTAGGCGGCAACAAGTTTATTTGAGGCAAATAGGTTTATCATGAGTGATTTTACGATTTATTCGGAAGATGCCGGCAAGGTTCGCCGTCTTATGCTTGCTTACCAGGCAAGCGTCAAGGCTGAATACATTGTCCTTTGCCATCGTGACGGTTCCATTATTGCCGAAGTGGGTTCTATCGGGACCGATGCAACTCCGCTTGCCGTTCTCAGCACGGCTTCGTTTGACTCTGCTCGCCAGATTGGCATGATGCTCGGTGGCGAAAATTTCCAGTCTGTTTCGTATGGCGGCGAAAACCGCTCCATCTATATTGCTCCGGTGGACCAGGCTTTGCTCTTGGTGCAGATTTTCCCGGGTTCGCGCCTTCCGAACCGTATTGAAGATTTTAATCGCATGCTTGTTGAAAAACTTGTCGACGCGGTTCCCGCGTTTACCCAGAATACCAGCAGGCTGGTTCGATAGGAGTGTCTGTGGCAGGGCTTCCGCCACTACGTTATCTTAGAAAGACGACAATCATTGTCATTGTCGTTTTTTTGGCTTTCTTGGTACATCGTGTGGTGAATTCCCTGATGGAAAACGAGGTTGTTCAGGATGTTGCCGAATCGGAGCTTTCGCTTGTTCAGAGCGTCATTTGCCGCCATATCGTAAGCGGCTCCCCGTTTGGCCAAGACAGCGTTTTCGAAGAAAATATCCGACTCTATTTC
Source organism: uncultured Fibrobacter sp. (assembly GCA_946405515.1). GTDB lineage: Bacteria > Fibrobacterota > Fibrobacteria > Fibrobacterales > Fibrobacteraceae > Fibrobacter. The sequence continues at coordinate 17,680 of CAMJHM010000036.1, forward strand.
TATACTGCAATCCCCAATATCAAGGATTACAAGGACGACACGTTGCTCACGGTCTGGTATCGCGGACTTGATACCGTGCAGACCGTCCCTTGCAGTTTGACCGGTGACGTGTGCTTTTCCATGATAGCTCCGTCGCTGCTCCAGCCTGGCGAGTGGAGCGTCGATTTGGTCGACAAGCAGAGGCTGCTTTCCAGCCGCCAATTCCGTATTGAACCTGCCGAAAGGTAATAGGTAGCCCTCATGCGTTTTTCCGTGTGCTTGGCTTTGCTTGCCGCGGGTTGTGCGTTTGCTTTGGATGTCGATTCTCTCCCCGTATGGAACCCGGATTACCTTGTTCGTGGTAACGCTCCGTTGTACCCTACGGATACGACGGATATTTCGCATTCTAAATTGGTGACTCACGGTTACAAGACGATGCAGGTAACTGTGGGCGATGGCGGTACGCAGGTGGATCAGGAAATGCGGCTGAGTATTCAGGGCAACTTGACCGACAGCGTCTATGTCGATGCGCTCCTCTCGGATGTCGACCGCAAGGCGGGGGAGCAGACGACCGCGACATTGCAAGAAGTGGACCAGATTTATTTTAGGGTGGAATCTCCGCATTTTTTGCTGCACCTAGGTGATTTTACCTGGCACGACGAATCGATGGGTTTGTTCGGGTTCGAACGTTCTACGCTCGGTGCGATGGTCGGTGCGCGGGCGGGGTATTCCGAGGTGCGCGGCGCCGTGGGTACCGACGAGGTGGAACGTTACTCTGTGACATTCAATGGGGTGCGTGGCCAGCGCGAAGGTTATTCAATTGGTACAGATGGCAACTACCTTTCTGTGGTGCCCGGGTCGGAGAAGGTCTGGTTGAACGGCGTCGAACTGGAACGAGGCAAAGATTATGTTGTCAACTATGCGGGTGGCTTGCTCGATTTCAAAGGGAAGCTTGTTCCCGGCAACGACGACGAAATCCGCGTAGATTACGATGCTTACGACGATGATAATGTTTATACAATGTATGCGGCCAAGGCGAAATACCGCCACCCGAACATTCACATGGATGTTTCCGGGTTCAGGCTGGAAAACGACGTGAAGCGCCTGAGGCATAACAGCTGGACCGATGACGATTACCGCTTGCTGAAAAATGACGATGGCGGGGAACTGGAACGCGATGATTCGCTGGGCCACCTCGCTAGGCCCACCCAGACTGATAGGATGGGGGCGAGGCTCCGCTTGCAGGCGGATCATCGCTTCTATGCCGACCTCGAAACAGCCTTGGGCCGGAAGGATTCCAATATAGTGTCCGACAAGGTGGATGGCCCGGAAGGGCGCGCTTTCCGCTGGTACGTGACTTCGGACTCTTCTTATGGATTGCGCAAGTTCCCGCTCTCGATTTCGGTGTACGGGAACTATATCGGCGAGGAATTCGGCAGTTCTGAGTTTGTCGGGACCGACCGGGATTGGAATTCGTATAAACTCATTGACGAGTGGGATTTGGACAGTAACGGCATTTCGGGAAACTTGAGACACGATGAACTTGCCTTGCGTATGAGGCTATGGGATAATTTGTTTTCTACGGTGAAATGGGGCTACCGCCGTGCCGATGGCGAAGAGTGGAATTCTTCGAGAACGGCTGTGGGCTTGACTCACTCGGATAGGGCGATCCATAGCGAACTGGAGCTGATTCGCGTTGCTTCGGTGCAAGAGTTGGAACGCACTCGTTACCAGGCGACCGCCAATGCGGAGTTCAGGCATGGCTTTGTCCGGCCTTTTGGCGAGATGGATTTCCGCTATACGGAAAGCGATTCTATTGCACGGAAGGGCGACCCCTTGTACGAGGTGGGGTATGGAAGGTCGTTGGGCGGGATTGCCTTGGTGGACGACGGCTGGAATATTCGCGAAGCGCTGGGGACAAAACTTGCAAAGAAACGCGAGAGGGCCGAACAAGAAAGCGAGTGGGAAGATTCCCTTGTGACCTATGTGTGGCAGCAGTCTGCCGATGCGAACTGGAAGTATCTCCAGTTGACGCACTTGTTGCAGTATGAATATTCCAAACTTGCAGAAGAAGGCGATCAAGATGCGTGGGTGGGCGAACTCAATGCGAATTTCGGGAACCGGAACGAATGTGTTTACGGCAATGTGGCGTACAAACTGGGCATGACAGAGGAACAGACTTACGTGTCGGTGTACAAGGCTGTGGCTCCGGGTACGGGCGATGTGCGCTACGATAGCCTCACGGGCGTGTTTATCGAGGGCGTAGATAATGGTGATTTTGTGTACGAGGGCAAGGGCCGCAATGATTCTGTGGGGGCTGTCCTTGCGTCCAATTCGGCATTCAGTGCCGATCTTGAACTAAAACCGGCGCAGACGTTTGGGGTAAAGCATGGTATCTTGCGCGATATTGTCTTGGGCGGTTCGTTCAGTTCAGAAGGCGAGGATACGACTGGCAAACATCTCTATTTCCCTCCCGTGACGAGTTCTGCGCTCCGTGAAATTTCGTCGGGTACGCTTTCTTGGGAAGGGCGGCTTGAATGGTCTCATCCGAGGGGATTTTCGGCATCGTATTCGCCGGGTGCAGATTACGAGAAAATGCTTTCGTCCTATTCGTATTTCCGTGAATCGTTCCGCCATGAAGCGACTCTCGGGATGCAGGTGAAGGAGAACCACTATGTCGGGGCTTCGGGCCAGCTGGAAACGGTTGACTTGACGGCACTCCAGGTGTTGGAATGGAAAACTCGCGATGGCTCGTTGCGCTACCGGTACAGTTTCCTTGACGGCTTCCATGTGGAGCCCGGTGCGCGCCTCCGTTATGGCGATGGGCACGACGAAATGGGTTATGAGTTCGACGCTTTGTTGAGGGAGGGCTCGCTCCGTGTCGGTTATGAACGCGAAGAGAAGGTCAATGCCTTTGTTCAGTTTGCGGCTGTCCAGATGGAAAGCGGCGGCGACATGATCCCTTACCAGATGATGTCCGGTTACGGCGAGGGACGCACATACCGATTGGAAGCGTCGCTTTCGCTTGATTTGAACAAGAACATCTCTGTGGCATGCCACTATGTGCTGCGTTTTGGCAATGCCGAAGAAAATATTTTCCAGAAGTTGAGCAGCGAGGCGCGCGCTTATTTCTAGGGTGAAGAGGATTTGATGGTCGATGTGAACGAAAAACTCCAGGTGCAAGCGGCTCGGGTTCGCCATTCCCGGGCAGGGTGGAATTTGTCTGCCCTGTTGTTTGCTGTGCTGTTCCTGGTTGTTTTTTCGCATGCCGGTGAAGGGTGCCGCATCTCTCGTATTGAATGGCGAGGGAATCCCATTGACTTCGACAAGGTCCAGATGGAAAGTGTTGTCGGCAAGCCGTGCGATGCTTGGCTTGTCGCGCGGAAAAAACTGGTCGACTATTACGAGAATCATGGCTTTATTGCCGTGAAATTGGAAGGTTCCGTTGATAGTGCGGGCGTTTTGTCGTTGGATTTCGAACGGGGTATGGGCTGGGTCTGGGCCCCTGCCGAAAACTTGGATTCCAGCGGGACGAAACCGGAGGTGTTCCGGAAATTGAGTGGCCTTGAGGCGGGCGAGCCGGTATCCCTTTCGGATTTGGAACGTTCGGAACGGAAACTGGCCCGTTTGGGTTATTTCGAGATGACTTCACCGACGCGCCTGTTCCGTGACCCTGTCCGCAACAGGATTTTCCCTGTGTACAGTATGCGCAAGGCATCTGTTTCGCAGGCAGAAGGGGTGCTGACCTATTCCAGCGAAGACAACGTGTGGGAAGGCTTGATTGACGTGAACCTCTATAATATCGCCGGTACGGCGCGAGACCTGATTTTGGAAGGCTATACAGGCGACGATGCCCGACACATGTTCGGCAGCTACAAGGAACCCTGGATTTTGGGGACGAACTGGAACTTGATTGTTCGCGGTCGGTTTGACGAGGAAATTTTTGATGACGAAGATGATGCTGAAAGGGAAATCGTCGGTGAACTGGGCGTGACGCGCGAAATCGGTTTTGATTTCACTATTGGTGTATTCCTTGGCATCAGCGAAGACGGCAAACTTTCTTCGCTTGAAATGTCGTATGTGTCGCTCGATCGGTTTGTACTCCCGCGCAACGGTTGGCGTATGGATGGCTCCCTCACGTGGAAGATGGACCGCCCTGATTCCTTGGACAATTTCCTCGATGCGCACGCCCGCGTGGTGACGTACATGCCGTTGTACGGGAACTTCATAACCCGTTTCACGGGGGTTGCGGGCGGAGTGTTCCCCACCGATGCGGCCGTCAAGCGGATGGACCTTTTCTCGTTGGGCGGATTGGATTCTTTCAAGGGGATGCAGTACCACATGCTCCGCAGTCGCAGTTACGGATTTTCTGAAATGGCTGTCCTTTGGCAGGATGGTTACGACTTGAGTATCGAAGTTTTTTACCAGCCAGGCCTTTACCGGCGTATGGCTCCGGGGCATGGCTGGGCACGCGAACAGGGCTACGGCCTCGGCTTTACGCAGTACCGTGGCAACTGGAGCGTGAACATCTATTACGCATTGAGGAATGGCGAGAATTATCTCGATGGAATCATCGGGTTCGGCGTCAAGACGTTGTTCTAGCGATGAGCAGTGAGGTTTAGACCGGCGTCTTGCTCTTCTCGCCTGCGATTTCCCTCACCAATTTTGGTACAAGGTAACCGGGGAGCCTGGTCCGGATTTCGGCGATGAGTTCCCGTGCGCGGTCGTCGTCCACCTCGAAGTGCGCGACTCCGTTTGCGTGGTCCAACTGGTGCAGGTAGTAGGGGAGGACTCCTTGCGTAAACAACTTGTGGCTCAGCTTTTCAAGCGTTGCCGCATTGTCGTTCACGCCCTTCAGCAGCACGCTCTGGTTGAGCAGCGTCCAGCCGCTGAAACGCAGGTGCCCGAACACCATCTGCGATTCCTCGTCGAGTTCGTCGGGATGGTCCACATGCGAAACAAGCACGCATTCAAAACGGGCGGGCAGTTCGCGGAGGAGTTCGAAGTGTTGCATGGCAATGTCGGGGCGGATTACGGGAAGCCGCGTATGGATACGCAACGTTGTCACGGAGCCGTGCACGGCGATAGTTTCTACGAGGTCGCGGAATTCGCCCGGGCCGAGCGTGAGCGGGTCGCCGCCCGAGAGGATGACTTCCCAGATATCCGTGTGCGTGTCGAGCCAGTTGCCCACATGCCCCGCGATGTCGGGAATGTTCTGGAACGGATAGTTCTTGCGGAAGCAGAAACGGCAGCGCATACCGCAGGTGGCGGTCGATACAACGAGGGCGCGCTTGTCGTATTTCTGGATGACGCAGTCGGACTTGCCTGCGGGGAGGTCGCCTACGGGATCGTCCACGAATCCGGGAACCTTCTCGCGCTCTGCCATGAGCGGGAGAACTTCGCGCATCAGCGCTTCGGGCTCGGCGGATTTCTTGATGAGGTCGGCGTAGTGCCTAGAGCAGATAAACGGGAATTTCGGGTCGGAATCTAGCTTGGCGGGGGCGAGGGCCTCGGTGATGCTGGCCGCTTGGTCGGCGCCCAAATAGTCGAAAAATTCGGAAATTTGAGTAAAAACTTTAACAGATGTTTCCATTATATTGCTAAATTTAGAATCAAAATCAACAAGAGGATAATATGGGTACTGTAAGCACCAACGAATTCCGCAAGAAACTTAAAATCATGGTTGATGGTCAGCCGTACGAAATCATCGAAAACCAGTTCGTGAAGCCGGGTAAGGGCCAGGCTTTCAACCGCGTTCGCATCAAGAACCTGGTGACCGGCCGCACTCTCGAACGTACCTGGAAGAGCGGCGATACTGTCGAAGAAGCCGACGTGACCTACACTGAGATGACGTATTTGTACAACGACGGTTCCACTTGGTACTTCCTGGACAACGATTCCCAGGAAACCATGGAAATCCCGAAGGAAGCCCTCAATGGCTGCGAAGTCTGGCTCCTTGACGGTGCCACTGTCGAAGTGACCTGGTGGAAGGACCCGAAGAGCGGTTCTACCTTGCCGATCGAAGTCATCCCGCCGACATTTGTCGACCTGATGATTGTGGAAGCTCCTCCGGCAGTGCAGGGCAACACCAGCGGTAACGTGATGCGCGAAGCCATCCTCGAAACCGGCGCCAAGGTGATGATCCCGCTGTTCATCGAGAACAACACCAAGATCCGCGTGGACACCCGCGACGGTTCTTACCTCGAACGCGCTAAGTAATATTACTTGCAAAAGTCATTCAAAATGCTCCTGGCTTTGGCCGGGGGCTTTTTTATTGCGTTTAAAATAGTTGCAAGCTATGCGACAGCGAAAGGTTTGATTTCTTCGAGTTCTTTCGAAAGCTCTATCTTGAGATTTCGGATGTCGATGTCATCTTGCAGGGAGATGAAATAGTCGTCGGATACGCCAAGGAACTTGGCAAGTCTCAGGGAGGTGTCAACGG
>CAMJHM010000037.1 GCA_946405515.1 uncultured Fibrobacter sp.
TCCATGTCGTCCAGGAGCTGGTTCGTCATCTCGTTTTTCGAGACGGTCTTGGTCAGTTCGATCATGCGGTCGGCAAGCGTCGATTTGCCGTGGTCAATGTGGGCGATAATACTGAAATTTCTGATGTTGTCGTTTTGCGGCATAGGTGCGATAAGAATATCGTTGTGAGTCTTTTTTGGGGGTAAATATAGAAAAATAGGCGATTGACGAGGGCCGTTGCATGCCCAGCACAATATTTGATTTGAAAAATTGTATATTTGGGATGCACATTCCGTGCGTTGTGCTGCACAACATTGAGAGTCCTGAACGTGGTAAAAAAATTCATTCTCTTTCTGTCCCTTTTCGGGCTATGTTCCCTGGCGTTTGCCGAGGGGAAGGTGTTTAACAAAGATTATTCCGGAATCAAGGAAATTCAGGCGACAATCACCACTGACGAAGGCGAGATTGTCCTTGACTTGAACTTCAAGGAAGCTCCGAATACGGTCGCCAATTTTGTGGACCTTGCGGAGAAAGGTTTCTACGACGGGCTGTCGTTCCACCGCGTCATTAACGGATTTATGATTCAAGGCGGTGACCCCGATGCGAACGGGACCGGCGGTCCGGGCTATACCATTGACGACGAACCGAACAAGTTGCTCCATGAATATGGCGTCATCTCCATGGCGAACCGTGGCCCGAATACGGCCGGCTCGCAGTTCTTTATCACGCAGATGGCCCAACACCATTTGGACGGGAAGCATACTGTGTTTGGCCGTGTCACCAAGGGCCACGACGTCGTGTGCCGCATTGAACAGTTTGATAGAATTATAAACATCAAAATTCTGGAAAAGAAATAAGTATGAGCTCTAAGAAAGTGTCTTCGAAAAACTCCGCTGCAAAGAGCGCTCCGGCAAAGAAACCTGTTGCTAAGAAGGCTGCCGCCAAGCCCGCTCCAAAGGCTCCGGCAAAGAAACCGGCCGCAAAGCCCGCTGCGAAGTCTGCGTCCAAGCCTGCTGCAAAGCCTGCTCCGAAGTCGGCTAAGCCCGCAGCCAAGCCGACGAAACCGTCCAAACCGGCACCGAAGGCCGCAACAAAGAAGCCTGCCGCAAAACCGGCTGCAAAGCCAGCGTCTAAGCCGGTGGCAAAGTCCAGCTCGAAGCCCGCTCCGAAGGCTCCTGCAAAGAAGCCTGTTGCTAAGCCAGTTGCCAAGCCGGCTGCGAAGGCAAAGCCTGCTGCAAAACCGGCGGCCAAGCCGGTCGCAAAGCCAGCTCCGAAGCCGAGTGCAAAGTCTGCCGCTAAGCCTGCTGCAAAACCGGTTGCAAAGCCCGCAGCCAAGCCGGTGGCGAAACCTGCTGCAAAGCCTGCTGTTAAGCCTGCCGCAAAACCGGTTGCAAAGCCCGAGCCAGAAGCCAAGGTCGTAAAAAAAGAAGCTCCGCAGGTAAAGGCTCCCGAAAAGGAAACTCCTGTTGAAGAAGCCCCGAAGGCTGTCGCCGAAGAGGTGAAGGCCAAGAAGGGTGGCAAGGAAAAAGTCGAGCTCCCTTATGCAGTCCTCCTCGAAGGTGGGAAAAAACTGAACAAGTCCATCTTCTTCTTCGAAATCGATGAGAATGAGGAACGTGCCAACAAGAAGAAGGTTTCTTCTGAAATGAAGAACCTCGACATGAAGCCGACCTCGGCTATCCGTCACAAGATTTCTCTCGCCGAAGAAACGCAGGAAGAACTGACCGAGCGCCTGCTCAAGGAACTTGAGGAACAGAACCTCGCGTTTACCCGCGAAGCGGCAACCCAGATTTGCACCCGCTGCAACAAGAACCTCGTTTCTCCTGAATTCTGGGTGGATAAGCACCTCGGTTACTGCGAAGAATGCGCTGCAATCCTCAAGTTGGGCCAGTCCAAGGAAGCCCGCAAGGTCGAATACCAGCTGGGTGCCATGGGTGGTGATTCCCTGGACGAGGCTGAGGATGATAGCGAGTTTGGCGAAGGACCGGATGCAGCCGACATCAAGGATGCCGAAGAAGAGTTCGCCGATTTCGAATAGGCGACATCTCGCACAAGTTTAAAAAAGGACCCGCAAGGGTCCTTTTTTGTACACTTGATTACAATCAAATTTACTTGGTAAAAGCTTGGATCTCGTTCGTGTTTATGTTGATTTTGTTGGCATAGACAACGGATACAATTTGGAGCGATGTCCCAGGAGTCTTGCTTATTACGCTATTGAATGCCATGGCTCCCATCTCGAATGTGTTCGGAATGGCCGTGAAGATTATATCTCCGTTTTGGATTCCTTCTTGAATGGGGTCGTTCATGTCGACAGCATAAACGCTTTTACCCTTGAGGAGAGCCATCGTTTCTTCGTTGACAAACGAACCTGTCGCGAATGCAACTGCAAAATTCTCGCCTTGGTGCTGAGACATATAGTTCTCGATGCTGTTCTTGGCTTCGTTCGCATCGTTTACGATGAGAACATCGACACGGTTCTTGCCGAGCGAACGCTGGATTGCCATACTTCTGTCGTAAGATCCGCCAATAGCATAGCAGAGCGTGAGAATCTTATTTTCTTTGATTTGTTCGCCAATCTCTTTGCCAATTTTGTCGTTGTCAGCAACCACGGTTGTCCGGACTGTTGTCTGGAGCGGGCTGTTCTCGTGCAGTTTTTGATCTACAACGACAATGGGAACCTTTGTGCCCGTAAGGACAATCATGTTCTCGATGGCTTTATCGCTGGGCATCATGATGATGCCTTTCAGGTTTGGAATGTCGGAAATGCCGCTGAGCGTCTTGAGCACGGTTGTGTTGACCGTGTCTGCATCGCGGTAGACGGTCATTATCTTGTAATTTTCCTGGTCGCCGACTTCTTTTGCTCCACGATAAATCTGGTCCCAATATGGGATCTTGCTCCCGAGCAACATAAGTATGGTGCCGTTGCTCTTTGAGGTGTCTTTGGGAGCATCATCGTGGCCGCATGACGTCAAAATGGCCATGCTTAACGAAGCGATAATTAAACTTAAACGAACTTTCATAAAGTATTATGAATAATAGAAAAAAAATCCGTTTAGAACACCCTAGAATTCCACAAGTCCCTTTTCGGCATCGGCGAGGATGACCTTCGTCACAATTCCCACGAAAAGTCCGTGCCCGACAATACCAACGATGTGTTCCAAATCACGTGCGAGCTTGTCGGGGTTGTCGATGATGCCGAACTTGGCATCAGCGATGAGGTTGCCCGAGTCACTGATGACCGGACCGTCCTTGCCCGGGGCGCCCATGCGCACCTTGAGGTCGCCGCCGAGTTTTTTCACGCGTTCGGTCACCACGGCAATGGCTCCCGGAATGATTTCGAGCGGCACGGCGAACTTTTCGCCAAGCTTCGAGACCTTCTTGCCCGAGTCTGCGATAATCACGTAGTTGTCGGTCATCGAGGCGACAATCTTTTCGAGCAGGTGAGCGGCACCGCGGCCCTTGATGAGGTTCTTGTTGTCGTCGATTTCGTCGGCTCCGTCAATCACCATGTCGAGGTGGGAAACTTCGCCCATCTCTTTGAGCGGGATGCCGAGGCTACGGCACTGGAGCGTGGTGCTCCAGCTGGTGCTCACGCCAACGACGTTTAAACCTTCGGTCTTGATGCGTTCTGCGAGGCGGTTCACCATGTGTGCTGCGGTACTGCCCGTACCGAGTCCAACGGTCATGCCGTCCTTGATCATGTCTGCTGCGCGGACACCTGCCGCTTTCTTGAGTTCGTCCATCGTTGCCATTAGCGCCATCTCCTATCTTCGTTTTGGTCGTAATCGCCGTCAAAGCTGTTGTCGTAATTGTCGTCGCCGTAATCGTCGTAATCTTCGTCCGGGAATCCGGATTCCAGTTCGGTGAAACTTGGCGATTCAATTGAAACGACTTCTACTTCGAAAATCAAATCCTTGCCCGCAAAGGGGTGGTTCCCGTCGACAAGGACTGTATCCTTGTAGATTTCTTTAACGACGTAAATGCCGTCGCATTCTTCGTCGTCGTTCAAGTTCAAGTCGTCGCAGAACTCGTCTGCTGTCTCGGGGAGCTGGAATTCGCGGATGTCGTTGTCCTGGAACATTTCGAGTTCCATTCCGAGCCAAAGTTCACCGACATCGCGCAGCTCGTCCTTGGGAACCTGCATCACGAGGTCCTTGCGGTATTCTCCATAACCCAGCCTGCTGGGTATCTTTACGGAGAATTTTTCGCCGAGCCTGCGCCCGAGGAGTGCCGATTCGAGCCCCGGGATAATATTGTTGTAACCGTGGATATAGACAAAGGGGTAAGAGGGAGGAACTTCCTCAAGAATCCTGCCGGACAATTCCTTGAGGACATACGCAATGCTCACCTTTGTCTTGTCTTCTATGATTTCCATACGGGCGCAAATATAGATATTTATAAACCACTAATCACCACCCCCCAATCACTAACCACCAACCACTAATCGCTATTTTACTACATTACGGCTATGCTTTACGGAATATGTTCTGACATCCATTCCAACCTTGCCGCTTTCGAGGCCGTGTTGCAGTCCATGGAGGACAACCACGTCGAAAGGACTGTTTGCCTGGGCGATCTGGTTGGGTATGGAGCCGATCCTAACGAATGTGTTGAACTGGCCAAAGTGAATATGGATGTTTGCCTGATAGGGAATCACGACAGTGTGGCTATCAAGCACGAGTCTAGCCTGGGATTCAATCCCTTTGCCAAGCAGGCTATCGAGTGGACGCAGCGGGCTTTGTCCGTAGATTCTGTCGCGTACATCCGCTCGTTGCCCTATATTCACGAAGAAAACGATATTTGCTTTGTGCATGCCTCGCCGTTGAGCCCGGCGGACTGGGTCTATGTGACCGAACTGGAAGACGCGCTGGATGCGTTCGAGAATTTTTCTGGACGTTACTGCTTTGTCGGCCACACGCATAGCCCCATCATCGTGGCGAGCCGTTCTTTAGCGATTCCCAAGGTGCTGGACGAATACGAGTACGTGATTGCCGATACCGAGCGCCTGTTGGTGAACGTAGGCAGCGTGGGCCAGCCCCGCGACCGCGACCCGCGTGCCTGCTGGTGCTTGCTCGATACAGAGACCAAGTGCGTGCGCCTGATTCGCGTGGATTACGACATATCCCGGACGCAAGAAAGCATGCGCAAGGCAGGGATGCCCGCGTTCCTCATCGACCGCCTGAGCGTGGGAAGGTAAAATAGACGAGAGAACGCCGCTTCGCGGCTACAGACTAAAGACGAGAGAGGAATAAATGATAAGTTTCGGTTCAGAAGCAGTAGAGTTGTTCAATAAGATTTTTACGATATCTCTCGTCTCTCGTCTTTCGTCTCTCGTCTAATATGAAATGGGTTTTAGCAGTTTTTGGTAAGGCTGGCTCGCCGTTCATCGCGGACGAGGTGGAAAAGTATGTGAAGCGCCTGCGTGGCGGCATGTTCCCGCTCGAAGTCGTGGAACTCAAGGAATCCAAACTCGATGACCGCGTGCAGTCGCTTGCCCAGGAGGCTGCACTTTTCGAGAAAAAATTTCCCAAGTCGGAATACCGTCGTGTTATTTTGTCCGAAGAAGGCAAACTCATGGATACGGTGAAGCTTTCCGATACCTTGCGCGACCGCTTTCCGGGAAATATCGTGTTTTTGATTGGGTCGGCTTACGGTATTGACGAAAATTTGAAAAAGACTGCGGACTTGTTGCTTTCGCTTTCTCCGCTCACATTTACCCACGACCATGCCCGCGTACTTTTTGCCGAACAGCTCTACCGCGTGCAGATGGTCATGCAGAACCATCCGTATCATCATAGATGAAATTAAATATGGAGACTAATCTTATAAGGGATTAGGATCTAGAGAATAGAGGTTAGTGAAAAGAATCACGCACTTCGTGCGTTAATAACAGACGGCGAAGCCGTGATATTTCTCCCTAGCCCCTAGATTCTAGCCTCTAGATTCTCATCCCTAGATTATACCCCCTTCTCTCTATTTACTATATTTGGCGCCATGAATTCTGAAATCGAAAAACGCCGCACTTTCGCCATCGTCAGCCACCCGGACGCGGGTAAGACAACCATCACCGAAAAGTTCCTGTGGTACGGGAATGTGATTCGCGAGGCAGGCCACGTTCGCGCCAAGGCGAACCGCAGCTACACCGTGAGTGACTGGATGAAGATCGAGCAGCAGCGCGGTATCTCGGTTTCGAGCTCCGTTTTGAATTTCCCGTTCGAAGGTTGCATGTTCAACCTCGTCGATACCCCGGGGCACCAGGACTTCTGCGAAGACACCTACCGCGCCCTGACTGCCGTGGATGCGGCCCTTGTGCTTATCGACAGCGTGAATGGCGTGGAAAAGCAGACGATCAAGCTTATGGACGTGTGCCGCATGCGCCACACCCCGATTATCACGTTCATCAACAAGATGGACCTCGATGGCCGCCATGTGCTCGACCTGCTCGACCAGATTGAAAATATTCTGCACATCAAGACGGCCCCGTTCACCCTCCCGATTGGCGTGGGAAAACTCTTCAAGGGAGTGTACTCCATCGCCGAGAACACCTTCCACACCTTCAACAAGGAAGAAGGGCACCAGGAAATCATCCAGATGGAAGGCCCGGACGATCCGCGCCTCGTGGAAATGTGCGGCGAGAACTGGGTGGAACAGTTCAAGGAAGAATACGAGATGGTCACTGGCGGCATGGACCCGTTCGATCACGAGAAGTTCCTGAAGGGCGAGATGTGCCCCGTGTTCTTCGGTTCTGCCGTGAACAACTTCGGTGTGCGCCAGTTGCTGAACGCTTTTGCGAAACTTGCGCCGCCCCCGATGGTTCGCGAAACCGACAAGCGCCCGGTGAGCCCCGACGAGGATGCCTTCAGCGCGTTCGTGTTCAAGATTCAGGCCAACATGGATCCCAAGCATCGCGACCGCACCGCTTTCCTTCGCATCTGCTCGGGCAGCTTTACCCGTGGCGAGAAGGTCTATCACGTTCGCACTGGCCGTGACATCCGCCTGGCCGCCCCGACGGCGTTCCTCGCGAAGGACAAGGAAGTCATCGACCACGCCTGGGCGGGCGATATTGTGGGTATCAACGACCCGGGACTCTTCCGCATCGGCGATACGCTGACTGATGGCGAAAAGATCAACTTCACCGGCATCCCGGACTTCGCTCCGGAACATTTTGCCCGCGTTACTTTGTTGAACCCGCTCAAGAGCAAGCAGATGGCGAAGGGCCTTGCCGAACTTTCCGAAGAAGGTGCGACCCAGCTTTACGAACCGCTCAAGTCGGCCATCCCCGTGATTGGCGTGGTGGGCGAGTTGCAGTTCGATGTGCTCAAGTTCCGCCTGCAGAGCGAATACGGTGCCGATGTTTCCCTGGACCGCGTTCCGGCTCATGGAATTCGCTGGGTGTCGGGCCCCGAGAAAGACATGGGCAAGTTCGCCGAGGAATACGCGATGGACTGCATGATGGACAAGGAACGTAACCTTGTCTGCTTGTTCCCCAACGAGTATCGCCTAAATCTCGCTGTCAAGAACTACGAGAACCTGAAGTTCGCCGAGACCTCGCAGGGCTAACGGCGGTTTATCGTTAATTTCAATTATTATTTCAGCCGGTCCTTCAATGCGGAAACTTCCTCTGGGGTCATTCCGAGTTTTCCCAGGTATTTTTCTGTAGCTGCGGCCCAGTCAATCGGTTCGGTGTCGGGGACGTCTATTCCCACGGCATGATAGACCGCCTTTAGATTCCTGATGACGACGGCCCTGAAGAAGTCCACCTGTTCTTCGTTCAAGGCGACTTGCTTGTTGTCGACGACATTGAAGTAGTTGCTAAATGTCTTTGCGTAGTCTGCCTGGATATCTTCGGTGGTCGCTCCCATCAACGCTTCCAGTACAGCTATCGTAAAACCGGTGCGGTCCATGCCGAAGGTACAATGTACCAGGTATGGACCGTCGTGCTCAATCATGAAGCGGAATCCTGTGGCAATTCCATCCTTGAAATGCTGGGAAAAGAAGTATACGGGTAAATCCAAGAAGATGATGTTCTGTGTCGCATAATAGGAACTGTCGAAGTTCTGGCAGGATTTGGCGTACTCCTCCGAATCTGACAGGTTGATGAACGTGGTGACTCCCGCATTTTTCGCAAGCGAGTCGGCGTAGAGATTACGGCCGAGACCGGGGTCAATGGGGTTGGAAGAGCGGTAGAGCTTGTTTTCACCCATACCCGTGGTGCGAACTTCCCTGAAGTTTGCATATTCTGCGGCGGAAAGGTCGGGATAGCTTTCTGCATTGTAGACCATGTTCTCGATATTGGGAATTCCAAGGCCGAACAGGAAGCCGCCTTTTTCCTTCATGGATATGGAGACTTCTATGGGAATTACAACATCGGTTATTTTAAGAATGTTTGACATGTGGCCGTAATGGACCGACAAGATGAGATAATCATAATCCTTTATGGCTACTAGAGCGAACCCCGCGATGGGCACGTCGTAGGCGGATTCAACGACCGGCATTTCGAGGGTGTCGTATCCGTTTATCGCCACGGTCACAATATCGCCCATTTGAAATTCGTTCAGGAAGATTTTTGTCGGGCAGTCCAGATACAGGTCGCTGGATGTGAGCTGGCCTGCGCTGTCGCCCATGATGATGGTGTGAATCCCGGCACTGTCTATCGTAAATATGTGGGGCTGCACCACTTCGGATGACGTGGGCTGCTGTTCTACGATTTCGGACGATGAGGACAGCGGCTCGACAAACTCGGACGACGTGGGCAACTCGGACGACGAGAACGGCAGTTCGACAGGCACGGAGGACGTGGGCTGCGGTTCTATAGTATTATCAACGGAGGATGACGAATCGCTGCAGGCAAGAAAAAACTGAGCGCAGAAAATGAATGCCGCAAAAATTGACAACGTCTTTTTCAGTTGGAACATGGACGCCCTCGCTTGTGGGGTGGTATTGTGCAATGTAGAATTATTTTGGGAGGTGGAGGCTGTTTTAGGGATGCATTTTTTCCTTAATAATGTTTATTTCTGTATGAAAAAGAGTTTTGCTCTTGTTCTCACTCTGAAATCAGCAAATTTCATTTACACGAGGACAAGGCGAACGCTCACGCAGGTATGTCGTTTTGTGATATGCCTCGGTTTGCCGTGCCGGCCTTTGGGCTGGTTTTGACTGAATGGTCTTGGCAACAGCCCTTTTGGGGCGTGGGTCGTTTGCGTTTATCGTGTAAGGGCTTTGCTGAGCCTCAGAGTGGTAGATGCGGCGACTCGCGCCTTTTTTTTTATATCAGGTTTGAGCCTCTGTTGGACAAGAAAAACTCCTAAGTAAAAATTAAGGGAGGTCCTTATGACTCAGTTTAGAACAAGTGAAGAACGAAAGGTGGCAAGAATGCGTAATTGTGTTTTGCATTTCTTGAAAGTGTCAATTGCGATGACAACCTTTGCGTTGAGTGTCTATTTGACGGCGTGTTCTGAATCTGACGGTCGAGATAGCGTCGGTGTTGTTGAAATTAAAGACGAAAAACCGGTTGCAGACGATAAGAATGCTATTAATGTAGACTCTTTAGCGAATGCCATTCGTCAGGAAGTGACAAACTCGTTAAAGGACAGCCTTGATGCAAAATCGAGTGATTCAAAATCTGAGATTAATTGGGATTCGATAGCTGAAGCCATAATAGCCGAAGCAATGAATAAAAACGATAAGGATACAAGTAAGACGGATCAAAGTATTTCATATACGTTGGTTGCTGAAGATGAAGCTTTAATAGAAAATATTTATGGAGCATTTGCTAATCATTATTCACTGATGTATGATTTTCAAATTCCTGATGAAAATGATGATACAATTTCGATTCAATCGCCTTTTCCTGTTACGATATTTAATCAATGTGATGCTCAAGAAAAATCATGTAAATCCAAAAAGGTTATGATAAAAACATGGATATCGGAGCTTACGGATACAGCAACAGTTACAGGGATTGTTGGCCCTGCTGATTCCATATATCTTTTTCCGAATTTTAAATTTAATGAAAATGCTTTATTCTCGGTTACATCTGCTAAAAAAGCGCAACGCCAAATTAATGCATATGAACTCGACAATGAAAAAGAAAAATTGTTTTATTCAGAGTCAAAATCGGTGACGATTCATCCAATGCATGTCTTTGGTTGGGATGAACTTGCATTTCAACTTGATCCGACCTCGATTTATCAATATTTCTGGTATGGAGTTTGGGTGACTCCGATGGCTGATTCTATTACTGCGATTGTTGATGAAGTTGCAAAAAGACTTCCTAATGAAGAGTTATTAGTTTATCAACAGTATCCCATAGATACATCTATTGCGAGTAGTTCTGCACGAGTTGTTCATGCTGTTTTTGACGTCCTTCAGTCACGCGGCATAAAATATGTTGAAAATGATGGCGCAGGAAGTTTTGGACAGAGGATTAATTATCCCGTGGAAACTCTTAGAAAAAGGCAGGGACTTTGCATTGAAACTGCAGTCTTATTTGCGTCTGTTTTGGAACGCCTTGGCTTTTTGACTTCACTTATAATTATCCCAAGCATTGGTCATGCTTTTGTTGGCTGGCTTCCAGAAAGACCGAGTGACCTTTCATCTGTTTCATTTGAGGATTTTTATGTTATTGAAACAACAATGATTGGTAATGAGAATTTTAGCTTCTTGGATGCACGACTTGCAGCAATAGATAAATATTTTGATCCATTGAGTGATGGTAGTTATAGAATAGACTTGGTTATAGGTATTCCTATTTATATTTCGCGTGAATATGGCATAATACCTAACAATGTTCCGTAAGAATGAATTTTAAAAACTTTTTTGTGGGGAGTCTCCTATTAATAAAAAAGGATTCTTTCCAATTCTCTTGCTTTTCTTTTCTGATTTAGGTATATTTTGTATTGGAACCAAATTGACGGTTGCCGCTTGGCCTTTTGGCTAGATTGATATATGGACATATAACAAAAGAGGGTAAATGGCTCGCGAAATTCGAGAGACTCCTATTTTGTTCGGCGAGGATGCTCGCCGGTTTTTAGCCCGTATGCAAGAGCGGCACCCGGAACCTCCGGAACTTCGTGCCCGTCGCCTGCGGAATTACGAAATTTTCAAGAAGGCCTATGAAGAGGGAATGCGCGAAAAACGCGCCCGCGAAGAGGCTAACGGAGGTGTTGATCCATGCTTCAGACAGGTATAGAACGCAGTCAATTTAAATTCATTCGTTTAAAATCCTCTGATGCCGTCAAGAATTTTGACTGTGGTGACAAAGATTTAAACGATTCATCCTTAATCGTGCGGCAGCCTTTCAAAAATATTTGCTTGCGGTGAATTATGCTTGCGTGAATGCAGACGATGCAAGTAAAGTATATGCCTACTGTAGCCTTGCAAATGATAAGGTTGCTACTAGTGATTTCAAGGACAAAACCGAATTCAACCGTTTCCGTAGAAAGCGGGGCTTTCCTAATGAGAAACGCTTAAAAAGCTATCCTGCGATAAAACTCTGCCGTTTAGGTGTTGACGAAAAAGTGAAGGGACAACAGATTGGCTCCGGCGTGCTCGACTATATTAAGTCCCTGTTCGCTTTGGACAATAAGGCCGGATGTCGCTTCTTGACGGTCGATGCTTACCTGAATGCTGTTCCTTTCTACGAAAAGAACGGGTTCCATTTCATGAACGCCGAGGACAATGACCCGCACACGCGGCTCATGTACTACGATTTGATGGATATAGCGAACTAGTCCGACTTTCTAGTCGTGTATGGAGTTCTTGAGGCTCTCGATGAGGCGGGCGAAGCTCGGGTCGGTCTCCATTTCCTTCTTGACGCTCTTGATGGCGTGCACGACGGTGGAGTGGTCTTTGCCGCCGAAGCGCGAACCGATGCTCTGCAAGCTGATGGAGGAGCATTCGCGCATGAGGAACATGGCGACCTGGCGTGCCTTGGAAATTTCCTTGGTGCCGCGACCGGGCTCGGTGAGCTTGGATTCGGGAACTTCGTAATGTTGCGATACGGCATGGAGGACTGCGTCCAAACTAACGCGACGGCGGAGCGTGGGGGCAATTTCGGCGACGACCTTCTGGGCGATGCTCATGTCGATGTCGTGGTTCATGAGGCTTGCCTGCAAGGTAAGCTTGATGATGGCGCTTTCGAGGCAACGCACGTTACTTGCAATGTGCTCGGCGAGGAAGTGGATGACTTCGTCGCTGATTTCAAGGTGGCGCTCTTCTGCCTTCTTCTGGAGGATTGCTTCGCGCGTCTCGACGTCGGGCGGCTGGATGTCCACGGTGAGGCCCCAGGCGAAACGGCTCACGAGGCGGTCGGAAAGGTTCTTGACTTCGACGGCGGGGGCATCGGAGGTGAGCACAATCTGCTTGCCGGCCTGGTGCAGCGCGTTGAAGATAAGGAAGAATTCGTTCTGCGTTTCGTACTTGCCGGTCCAGTTCTGGATGTCGTCGATGAGCAGGATGTCTACCTCGTTACGGTAGAAGTCGCTCATCTCGGTTACGCGGTTTTCCTTGAGGCACTTCATGTACTGCTGCGAGAAGTCTTCGCTGGTCAGGTAGCAAACGCGCTTGTTCGGGTCGTCTTCGAGGATATAGTTGCCGATGGCTTGCAGCAGGTGCGTCTTGCCGAGGCCGGACGAGCCGTAGATGAACAGCGGGTTGTACTGCGTGCCGTCGGGATTGCGGGCTACGGCGAGGGCTGCGTTGAACGCGAGCTGGGCCTTGTCGCCGGGGACGAAGTTCTCAAAACGGAAGCTGCTGGAAAGCGGAACGCTGGGCTTCGCGAAGTCCTTGAATACGTTTTCGCCTGCGTTGACCACGGATTGCGGTATGGCTTCTTGCGAAAGGAAATCAAATTCGATGGGGGAGTCGTCGTGGGTGGTTTCGCGCCAGCCGAGACGGATCAGGTCTTTGTAGGCCGAGTAAACTTTGGTATCCAGTCCGAACGGGATGGATATTGTGGCATGCCCTGTCGTTTGGTTGACAAGCTTGGTCTGTGCGAAATATGTTTTGTACACGGAATCCGAAAGCATCCCGCGAAGATAATTAAGGCATCTTTCCCATTCGACTTGCATAAACAAATATTCCTTGTCCGGAAAACTAGGATGCGAATCTATCAACACCCAGAGTAATAAATGTAGTATTTTGAAGTATTTTTAGGGAGTAATTGTTGATAAAATTTATGAGATATCTGAAAATTAGTATTTTTGGGGCATGGATTTGATACGTTTCTTGAATTATGTCACTTGGGTCCCCCTGGTGCTATGGATTGCTTTGTTCTATTGGTTTCGCCTGGTTGCTTATCCGCTTTATCTGAACAATCAGATGCGGAAAGGGCGTAAATGGGCTTTTTTGCCGGAATTTGCCTCGAAAAACCGCTCCTACATTGGTTTCTTGCGGTTCCGCTGCATATTGTGGACTTTTTCCGTCATTGTCTTGTCGACGCTTTCCGTTGTCTGGGCCGTGTGGAAGTTTACCGCTTACCCGCCAGTTATCGGCGCTGTATCGGCTGTGCTCTTTTTGATTGTCGCTTCGGTCCTGTATCGCAAGGCCGTTCGCAAGATTGGGCGTCTTTTGCAGGCTGCCTATTTCTTGGAATACCGCCGCACCTGCTACGAAAGTGACAGCAGGGGAAACTTGAGGAACGAGGCCGACATCTTGAACCGGACGGCGTGGAACTTCAACAGGAAGTTGCGTTATGCCGAAAAGCATCGCCGCCTCCGCAAGTACGTGCATGCGATGGCCGCGAGCAAGAAAATTCCCCCCGACCTTTATGCGGAGACAATGAATGAATTCTAGGGAGGCTTGGAGATACGCCGAAGACAGGCTGTTGTTGGTTTCCAGGACATTCGCCCTGAACATCAACATCCTCGCGGGCAAGTTGCACAAGAGCATCTTGCTTGCGTACCTGTACCTGCGTATTGCCGATACGGTCGAAGACGACCCCGTGATGGGGGCGTCGGAGAAGGGCCGTATTCTCTCCCTGTTCGCTGGAATTTTTGAATCGGCCGAATTGCCCGAAGAAAAAATCCGGCAGTTTGTCGACGCGCTCCCCGCGAGCTGGAAAAACTCCGACGACCCGAACATGGATTTGTGCCAGCATGCTTCCGTCGTTGTTCCGCTCCTCCTTGAACTCCCCGAGAAGTACACTGCGCCGGTGCGCAATGTTGTTGTCGAGATGTGTGGGGGCATGGCCAAGTTTGCACTCAGGCAGGAACAGGCCCTCTCGAACGGCTGGTTCACGTTGGAATCCGTGAGCGACCTAGACGAGTACTGCTACTATGTCGCGGGTATTGTCGGGAAACTTTTGACGAAGCTCTTTGCTGCTGATTCCAGCTTGATTGGTGCCGAACGTGAAAAACTGCTTGCCCAGTTGGACGTGAGTTTTGGGCTCGCCTTGCAGGTCACGAATATCGTGAAGGACTGCATCGAGGATTCCGGACGTCGGGTGTGCTTTGTGCCCGAAGAAATTTGCCGCCGTCATGGCTTTGAACATTCTTTCGATATGTTTGCCGAAGGTGCCGACAAGAAATCTTGTGCCGCTGCTCTTGGCGAACTTGTTCAAAAGGCTTGGAAACATCTTGACGATGCCATAGCCTACACAAAACTGATTCCGAGAGTCAACATGCGAACAAGGCTTTTCTGCCTGTGGCCGCTGTTTATGGCTGCCGAGAACCTGAGCCTCATCGGCGACGGGCTTTCGGTTTTTGTCTCGGACAAGAAGGTGAAAATTACAAGGGACGATGTGAAAAACATTGTCAAAAACACGATGCGTCATTTCTATTCTAACAAGTGGATTGACGAAACCTACAACAAGCTGAAAGCTTCTCACTAGCGAGTTTACGATGCAATACGACGAGAATGTGAAATTTTATAATAAGTGGCCGTTCCATTTGGGTTTGGTGATTTTTAGTATCGTTGCCGACCAGCTGACAAAGCTGTGGTGCATACACCGTTTTACGAACGAATTTGGTGCGCCGAACCACGAAAGCATCCCCGTGATAGGCGATTTGATACGGTTCCAGCTGGTGTTCAACAAGGGTGCCGCATTCAGCAGCCGCCCGCAGGATTTGTTGCCGTTCCTCCCGTCTTGGGTTTTCTTCCTGATTATTTCGATTATCGCTGCTGCAGTCCTGTTCTGGTTCTATCGCAGCATCGACAAGAGGGATTACCTTTCCCGCCTAGGTGTCGTGATGATTATCGGTGGTGCCATTGGCAACTTTATCGACCGTATGCGCATGCAGATGGTGGTGGACTTTATCGACTGCGATTTCCCGGATTTCATCATGACGCGTTTCCCGACGTTCAATGTGGCCGATTCCTTCGTGACTGTAGGCGTTGCGGTGGTGATACTCTCGCCGCTTATCCTAAGAAAGTTGCACAAGGAAATTAAAGAATCGAAAAAAGCTAAATAAGGCCCGAGGCTCGGAACTGTGCTTCTATGAACGAAAGATGATTAATTTTTATGTCTTCCCCGCGTAGGCGGGGACCTCCTTCTTCTCAGAAAGAAAAGGAGATGCCCGCCTAAAGCGGGCATGACATGATCCAAACCACCAACCACTAACCACCAACCACTAACCACTAACCACTAACCACTATCCCATGAACTATCTCGTTAACGAACAACATTCCGGTGAGCGTATTGACAAGTTCCTTGTCGGTGTTATGGAAAATGTATCCCGTACCGATGTGCAGAAACTGATTGCCGCTGGCGAAGTGAAGGTGGGGGGTGCAGCCGTATCCAAGAATTTCCGTGTGGAATCGGGCATGGTCGTGGTGGTAGATCGCCTTCCCGAAAAAGAAGCGAGCTCGCTTGAGCCTGAAAACATCCCGCTCGACATCGTGTACGAGGATGACGATATAGTCGTTTTGAACAAACCTCGCAATCTCGTGGTGCATCCGGGCAACGGCGTGCAGAACGGAACTCTCGCTGCGGGCCTTTTGTACCATTTCAAGGAAAACCTTTCGGCGGTCAACGGCCCGCTTCGTCCGGGTATTGTTCATCGCTTGGATAAAGATACGCCGGGTCTCATGGTGGTGGCAAAAAACGATGCCGCCCACAGGCACCTTGCGCACCAGCTGGAAACCCGTACTCTGCACCGCACTTACAACGCGCTCGTGTGGGGCTGCCCGCGAGATTTGGAAGGTTGTATCGATGCCCCGATTGCCCGTAACCCGAAAAACCGCCTGAAGATGGCAGTGGTGAAGGGCGGCAAGGAAAGCCGTACGCATTATGTGGCGAAGAAATTCTTTGCAATCGCGACTTTGCTTGAACTACAACTTGAATCGGGACGCACGCACCAGATTCGTGTGCATAGCCGCTATACGGGCCACCCGGTAGTCGGTGACCCGCTGTATGATGGCCGTGAAGAAAGTCTGAACCGCGTCCCCCCTCTGATGAAGGAAATTGCCACGAAGGTTCTCGAGATGGCTCCTGCGCAACTGTTGCAGGCCGTGAAGATTGAGCTCATCCACCCGACTACGGGCAAGAAGATGAAGTTCAAGGTCCCGATGGAAGAACCCTTCGCGAAGGTGCTCAAGTTCTTGAAGAAGGAATGCCCGGCGGATGCCCCTGTGTTCGACGAGGAAGAAGGCTTCCATGACTTTGATGCGGATATCCGCTTTGACGAAGGCTATGATGCGGATGAACCCGATAACGAAATGCTTGACCAGTTCGACGAATGTGTTTTCCCGGAACTAAAGGAAAGGAAAACCCGCGCCCAGCGCCATGCCGAGAAGGCGGCGACTGCTGCCCAGCGCAGGGAAAAGGCTGCTGAGCGCAAGCGCATCAAGCAGATGAAGGCTGCCCGCAAGCGCGGTATTGCCGCCGAAGACTTTGTCGAGCCTGGTTACGAACCCACTATCGACCCCGATTTGCTTTAATCACGATGTCCAAGATTCTTCTCCAGTCCGTTTTCCTGAATGATTCCCGGACCGATGTCCTCATTGACGGGAATCGTTTTGCAAAGATTGCGAAGGATATCCCCGCGCAGGAATGTGCCGGCGCCGAAGTGGTGGACTGCAAGGACTTGGCAATTCTTCCGCCGTTCTACAATGCGCACACGCATGCGGCCATGGTCCTTTTGCGCGGTTATGCAGACGACCTTCCGCTGCGCCCGTGGCTCGAAGACCATATCTGGCCATTCGAGGCCGTGATGGGGCCCGACGAAATTGAAATCGGCAGTCGCTTGGCCACTTTGGAAATGATCAAGTCGGGGACGGTGTTCTTTGCCGACATGTATTGGCACCGTGAACGCACCATGAAGGTGGCGACGGAAATGGGGCTGCGTGCGGCTATTGGCGTGACCATGGCCGAAAACCTGATGACTCCGGACAAAATTGAGGCGAACTTCGCGTTTGCCCGGAACCATGTTGGCGAAAATGACCGTGTAAAGTTGGTCATGATGCCTCATTCCATTTACTTGGTGGGCGAGGCGCTATTGAAGCGCTGTGCCGAGGTGGCCCGCGCCGAGGGGATGCTTGTGCATACGCACCTTTCCGAAACGCAAAGCGAAGTGGAACAGTGCATAAAGGAACATGGCTGTTCTCCCGTGGAATGGCTCAATCGATGCGGCTTGCTGAACGAATCGCTTGTGGCCGCGCATTGTGTCCACCTTTCTGAATCCGATATCGCCCTCATGGCGGAATCGGGAGCGACGGATGTGCTCAACCCGTGCTCCAATCTCAAGCTGAACAGCGGGATTCCTGACATTCCTGCGATGCTCGCCGCGAAAATGAAGGTTGCGCTCGGGACGGATGGCGCTTCGTCCAACAACAACTTGGACATGCGCGAAGAAATGAAGTTTGCCGCGTTGCTCGCCAAGGTTAAGGGGACGGCAGATATGCTCCCTGCCGGAGATGCTCTGTACATGGCGACTCGTGCGGGTGCGCTCGCCTATGGAATTGATGCAGGTGTCATTGCCGAGGGAACCCTTGCAGATGCTTTGCTTGTTCGCTTGGACGATGTTTGCATGTCGCCCTTGTTCAACCTCACTTCGAACTGGGTGTATGCGGCCAATTCCGGACTGATTGATTCGGTTATTTGTGACGGGAAATTCTTGATGCGAAACCGCCATGTCGACGGCGAACGCGAAATCATTGCCGAAGCGGAAAAATGCGCGAAAACGCTCGCTTCGAAAGTGGTAGCTTTAAAGTCTAAAGTTTAGAGGCGCTGGATTTCGTCTTAATGGAATCCACTTTGCTGGCAACACTTTCTGTTGCCTTGTCCTTGGCGAGTACGGCTTGTGTCGCATTTTCGGAAATCTTGTCGATGGCCTTGCCTGCAGCGTCAACAGCGGCTTCCTTTGCCTTGTCTGCAATTTGTTCGGCTCCGTCTTTTGCTTTGTCGGTGACCTTTTCGGCAATGCCGCTTGTGATGGCTTCGGCTTTCTTTTCGGCCTTCTTTATGATTTCCTTGCGTTCGGTGGGGTAGCCCATGAATTCTAGCGAACTCTTGTATGTATCGTAGGCAACAGCTTCGTTGCGCATGTCGTTAAAGTCGCCATCTTTGAGCGGCAAGAAATGGATAATCGTGAGCAGGATGAAGCAGACAATGGCGCCTTTCAGCGCTCCGAAACATGCCCCGAAAAGGCGGTTGGGCTTGCTGATGATGGTGTGGGATACTGCGGTGTGCAAAAAATGCCCGGCAAACTGTGCGAGCGTGAACGGCACGACAAAACCGATGATGAGGCAAATCGGCTTGACTGCCAAGGAAGACACGTCAAAATTCTCGATGACGAAATCGGAGAGGAACAGGTGTGAGAAATAGGCTCCGGCAATTCCGACAAGCCAGGCCACTACACGGAAGACGCTGCGGAGAAACCCGCGGTATAGCCCGACTAGAGCAAATGAAAGAATGATGACGAGGCTTGCTATGTCTATCCAGTTCATTTAAATCCTAAGTCCCATACTATAAAATGAGGTACACGAGGGTAACCAGGACCAAAGCTAGAATAAATCCGGACACGGCGCCAGTTGCAAAGATGCGTTTTGACCTGTTCGGGGTGACGGGGACCATGAGTTCGGAGACGGTATCCTGGCTTGTGCTGTAAACCCAGTCGGCCAGGTAGGGCGTGAGGTCCCTGGGATAGGGAAGTAACATTTTTGCAAGTTGATCGGCCGCATCGCATGCTGACACGGGGCGGTTCTTGGGCTTCTTTTCGAGGAGCTTCATGACGAACTTGCGCAGTGGTTTCGGGACGTCGTCAGGGAAGGCCTTCATGGAAATTTTGAGTTTCTGGATGCGCTTGGATGTCTGCTCCAGGTTTTCTCCACGGAATAGATTTTCGCCGATAAGCATTTCGCTCATGACGATGCCAATGCTGAAAAGGTCGGAGGCGGGGGTAATCTCGAATCCGAGAATCTGTTCAGGGCTCATGTAGGCAGCGGTCCCGATGACGGCTCCGGCCATGGTGAGGGCCGTGTCTTCGGTCTCGGCGTGGGCGACTCCGAAGTCGAGTAGGCGCACGCGACCATCCTTGTCTATCATGATGTTTGCAGGCTTCAAATCGCGGTGGATGATGCCTTCGCGGTGGGCATGCCCCACGGCCGAGAGAATCTCGTACATGATGTACATGACTGCCCAGACGGGAGGCCGGCTGTTCTTGTTCAACAGTTCACGCAGGCTTTTACCTTGCACGAACTCCATCGAGAGCGAGAGCTTGCCGTCTTTCTCCTTCCATAGGGCGTGTGGCTGGACGATGACGGGGTGGTTCAGGTGCGCAAGAATGACGGCCTCGCGCTGGAAGCGCTGCATGAGGTCGTCCTGGTTCATAAGCGAGGCGTGCATCTGCTTCACGACAACCATGCGGTCCATGGAGGGGTCGTGGCAGAGCCAGATGTCGCCCATGGCTCCATGACCAATTTGTTGGGTCGGCGTGTAACCGCCTATTTTCGAGGGCTTCGTGTTCTTGCGGGGTGTCGTCAGCTCGCTCATTTTACTTCTTGTCGCTCAGGTAGATGCTCTGGTGCTTGGTCTTCGGGTCAAGGTTCGGGTAGTCGAGGATGTAGTGCAACCCGCGGGATTCCTTGCGCCTGAGTGCGGCAAGCAGGATCATCTTGGATACCTGGAGTGCGTTCAGGAATTCGAGGTAGTAGAAGTTCTCGGTTTCGCCGTTCTTGATCGCCGTGGCAATGTCGCCTTCGAGGTCTTCGATGACCTTGAGCCCCTGGTTGAGGCCTGCGACCGTGCGGACGATGCCGCAGTTGGCCCACATCATATCCTGGAGTATTTTCTTGCGCTTGCGCCAGTAGGCCGCCTTGGTGAAGGAGACCTTTTCTTTTTTAGTGGCTCTCGGTGCGGTGAATTTGTCCTTGGTTAATCCGCTTCCGCAAATGTTGTCCACAGCGCGGATGGCGAACACCACGCTCTCCAAGAGCGAGTTGGAGGCGAGGCGGTTGGCTCCGTGTACACCGGTGTCGGCTACTTCGCCGCAGGCATACAGGCCCTTGATTTCGGTGCGGGACCACGTGTCCACGAGCACGCCACCGCACATGTAGTGGGCTGCGGGCACGACGGGAATCCATTCCTTGGTAATGTCGATGCCGGCGTCAAGGCACTTCGCGTAGATGTGGGGGAAGTGGCTCTTGATGTCCTTGGGCGTACGGCCGGAAAGGTCGATGAACATGTTCGGCTTGCCGAGGCGCATCATCTCGCTATGGATGGCGCGGGCCACGATGTCGCGGGGGGCGAGGGAGTGCAGCGGGTGCACCTGGTTCATGAATTCTTCGCCCTTGTAGTTCTTGAGGATGCCGCCGAATCCGCGGACCGCTTCCGAGATGAGGAAGGGTTTCTTGAGCTGCGGGGCATACAAACTTGTCGGGTGGAACTGCATGAACTCGATGTCCTGGAGGGCAGCGCCTGCGCGGGCGGCAATCGCCATGCCGTCGCCACAACTGTCGTGCGGGCACACGGTGTACTGCCAGATGCGTCCGGCTCCGCCCGTCGAAAGGATGGTTGCCTTCGCATAGAGGTTCTCGACAATGCCGGTCTTCTGGTGGATAATCTTTGCACCGATGCAGCGCTTGGCCTTGCCGGTTCCGGTGCAGATGAGGTCCTTGATATAGCAGTTCTCGAGGTAGTCGATGTTCTTTTGCTTGTGGAGCTCGCAGAGGAGCGCCCTCATGATTTCCTTGCCGGTGAGGTCTGCGGCGTGCAGAATGCGGTGGTGGCTGTGGCCGCCCTCAAGGTGGAGGTCAAACTGCGAGTGGTCGGTCGGGGACGGCGTGAACTGGACACCCCATTTGACGAGCTGCTTGATGGTGGCGGGCCCGCTCTTGGTGAGGATGTTCACGGGCTCCTTCTTGCAGAGACCAGCGCCTGCTTCCAGCGTGTCGGCGATGTGGAATACGAACTTGTCCGTCTTTTCGGTGACGGTTGCAATACCGCCCTGGGCGTAGTTCGAAGAACCGTCCGGCTTGGCCCCTTTTGTTAAAATCAAAACGTGAAGCCCTTTTTCTGCGGCGTGGAGTGCTGCGGACAGGCCGGAAATTCCGGCGCCTAGGACCAAAATATCGTACATGGGAAGAACTCCGTTGGTGTCCTTTTTGTTTTTGTTGACCAATAAATAGAAAAAAAGGGCCCTATACGGCTATATCTATATTCGATTTATAATTTTTTTATTAGATTTGAGCCCGTCATTTTTTATGGAGTTTTCTCTATGTTAACGTGGATAAATGAAAAAGCCAAGTGGGTTATTGTTATTTTCGCCGCAGGTATCGCGGTGGGCCTCCTGGCCATGGACCGTGTGCCCAACCAGGCTCACAGCTACCCGGTCGGGGAAGTTAACGATCACAAGATTACGTATGCCGAATTTGATTCCCGCGTCAAGATGATCGTCGAAAACCAGTTCCGCGACGCTCACCCGAACGATGAACAGTACACGCAGATCCGTAACGAGGTCTTCCGTGGTCTCGTTCGCCAGATTCTCTTGCAGAAGGAATACGGCAAGGCCGACCTCAGGGCTTCTGTCTCGGAACTCCGTTCCGAATTCAAGCGTAACCCGGATGCCGTTCGCGCCCGTCTGGTGCAGGAAGCCCAGCAGCGTCTCTACTCCATCCAGCGTCAGGCGACTTCCCAGGAAGATGCCAACCAGCGCGCTCAGGCCTACATCGCCACTCTTCCTAAGTTCCTCACGGATTCGACCTTCAACAAGGCCGATTACGATGCCTGGCTCGATACTCGTGAAGCCTTCCAGTGGGGCGTGATGCTCCAGTTCGAAGAAGACCTCAAGAACACGACTATCCCGATGCGCCAGTTGCAGATGTTGGTCGGTGCCGGCATTCACCAGACTTCTCTCGAATCCGAATGGATTGCGAACCGCCGCGAAACGCAGGTCGAACTGCAGGTGGCAGTCGTTCCTAATTCCGCTTTCGAAGTCTCTGCGGACAGCATCAGCGAAGCCGATGCCAAGGCCTATTTCGAAGCCAACAAGGATAGCTTCTATGTTGCCGATGACGCCGCCAGGTTCCTGGTTGCAAGCATCCCTGTTGCCGCTACTACCGGTGACGAGGATCGCATCAAGGACTATGCGATGACCATTTACAACCAGCTCACGGATTCCTCTGTCTCGACCACGTTCGAAGACTTGGCCCGTGTCTCTTCCGAAGACCTCGTCTCTGCCGAAAAGGGCGGCCTCCTGAGCGAAGACTACGTGCCCAAGGGAACTTATGTGAAGGAATTCGAAGACGCTGCCTATGCTCTTGATTCCGGCGCGATTTCTCTTCCGATTCGTACTCGCTTCGGTTTCCACATCATCAAGTCTTACGGCAAGACCCAGGATTCTACGGGTGCCGAGATGATCAAGGCCGGTCATATCCTCCTCGTCGTGAACGCCTCTTCCGAGACGGTCGACAGCCTCGAAAGGATTCTCTCCGGTATCAAGGCTGATGTCGATGCTGGCAAGGATTTCGCCGCCGCTGCCAAGGAACGCAACGTCGATGTCTTCACCTCTAACTGGGTCGATCGCGGAAGCTCCATCGAAAAACTCGGTTACCTCAAGGGCCTTACCGCTTATGCTTGGCCGAACGAGAACCTCCCGGACGAAGCAAGCCTCGTTTCTCCGGTGCTCAAGAACGACAACTTTGTTGCCATCTTCTACAAGACCGATGCCGTGAAGCCGGGCGAACGTAGCTTTGCTTACGCCGAACCCAACATCAAGAATGCTCTTGCTCACAAGAAGGCTGGTGAAGCTTGCGCCAACTACCTCAACTCTGTTGCCGAAAAGGTGAAGGCCTACAAGCCTGCCGCCGATTCTACTCAGAGCGAAATCTCCGTCGACAAGGTCAACTTCCAGACGCTCACGACTTCTCTCGAAGGCTACGTCCAGGGCTTCGGTTATTCTAACCCGAAGTTCGCCGGTGCAGTTCTTGCTCAGAAGGAAGGCGAATGGGGTCCGGTCATTCAGGCCAACGATGGTGCCGTGATGATGAAGGTTGTCTCGAAGAAGGCTGCTGATGAAGCTGCTGTCAAGAGCGCCGTCAAGGACGACAAGGAAAACAGCGCCCGCTTCGCTTCTTCCTCTATCTTCAATCAGTATGTCAACAACATCGAAAATGGCACTGCTGTAAAAAGCAATTTAGACCTTTACTATAAGGACTAATTTTACTATATTCGTGCCGCCGTTGAAAACAGCGGCATTTGGCCCCCATCGTCTAGTGGCCTAGGACTCGGGATTCTCATTCCCGCAACAGCGGTT